>JAGLOO010000023.1 GCA_023138875.1 Bacteroidales bacterium | reverse complement strand
GTTGAGCAGCTGCCAAATTCAATGCTAGGCCAGGTCTCGTGCGGTGATCTGGAACTTGTTGAGGCCAAGACCCGGAAACTGGTAAAAAGCAGAGAGGCATTTCGTGCTGATCAATTTCAATTGGAAGGTAACTTCAGAGCTTATTACCTAAATACAGGCCGAGAATTCATTGTAGAGCCAGTAGGCGCTGCGAGTCTGGCAGGCAAAGCCGTGACCAATCCTGATCATCGTATTCAGGGTGGCGGATATTCGAAAGTGAACCTACAATATTTAAAACCAGAATACATTAATGATTTTGTTGAAGTCACCGATGAAGAAGCTACTGAAACGACAAGAGAACTTGCTAAACAAGAAGGGATTTTCGCGGGATTCTCTTCAGGAGCAAACATTGCAGCAGCCATTCAGCTACTTAACGGTCCCTTGAAAGGTAAAACTGTTGCGACCACAATTAACGATTCCGGACTGAAATATCTGACCTCTACCAGTTCCTGAAGATCATCTCATTTGCGTTATTTTGGAGATAAATAGGAAATAAAATCACACTTATATGGAGATAAAAATGGACATAATTACATTTATATGGACATAATATCATGTCATTGCAGCTGGTTCATTATTGGGGGTCAGTGTAGGTAAACGAAGCAGCTTTCCTGTAGGAAAAGTAAACTTTCTCACCCTTTACCCCATGTCATTTGTTGAGTACCTGACTGCCATAGGTGAAGAGTTATTATTAGAACACCTGATAACCCTGACTAAAGCTGAGGCTTTACCCGAAATCATTCATGATAAATTACTCCAGATCCTGAAAATGTATCTTTTCCTCGGAGGAATGCCGGAAGTTGTGCAGGATTATATCAACACTAGTGATATCGCATCAGCCCGGAATATTCAAAATGATATTCTGGAAGCATACCAGAGAGACTTTTCAAAATATACCGAGAGGAATCAGGCAATTAAAACCTCTGAAATATGGAATTCGATACCCCGGCAGCTGGCCAGGGAAAACAAAAAATTCAAATATCGTGAAGTACGTAAAGATGCACGCGCTGTAACATATGAGCAAACTACAGAATGGTTAAGAAAAGCCGGGCTAATACATATGGTTTATATTTTAAGTAATCCAAAGCTTCCCCTTAAAGGTTATGCTGACAATTTAAAATTTAAGATATATATGCACGATACAGGACTGCTTGCAGCCATGTTGAATCTAACATCTGATCTGATCATTGATCCAACAAGGATATTCTCTGAATATAACGGTGCATTTATTGAAAATTATGTAGCACAGGAACTAATTTCTTACGGCCATAAAGATTTGTTTTACTGGACATCCAGAAGTGATGCGGAAGTCGATTTTATACTTCAGTTCCAGAATCACATATATCCGGTTGAGGTGAAAAGTGGTACCAGCAGAAATATCAAGAGTTTAAGGAGTTACGAGAAAAAATATTATCCAGAAGTTCTCCTCAGGATATCACCGCGTAATTTTGTCCAATCCGGCAATTTCATCAACCTTCCTCTTTATGCATGCTTCTTGACGAAGGTCTTTTTAGAAGATTATCAGGTCAGTTAAGCAGAATCCATTTTGCAGGCTATTCCGGGATTTTGCCATGATAAGGCTTCAATCTAAGAAAAAGGCCGTAATCACTCTGTCCATTTTGTCGGTGAAAGCAATGTTGGAAAAACCGGCCAGGAACACTTATCAGGGGATCAGGCATTTTTCCCTGGGTGAGTTTCTGAAGAGAACTGAATTATAGTGTTTAGAAAGCAAGAAACTTTAGTCAATTAATCCCTCTTTAAAGGCATATCTGATTAGCTCCGTATTGCTGTTCATATTCATTTTTTCGAGAATCCTGCTTCTGTATGTACTGATGGTCTTTTCACTGATGAATAACTCTTCAGCGATCAGCTTTGTAGTCCTACCCTCTGCGATCTTACACAGAACCTCGTATTCCCTGTTTGACAGGCTGTGATGCAAAGCCATATTAGGATCAGTCTGCAGGTTGTCGGCCATTTTTTCTGCAAGAGAGGATGTTATATATTTACCACCACTTAATACTTTTTGTACGGCTCTGGTAAGTTCATTCGGGGCGCTATCTTTGGTCAGGTATCCGGAGGCACCGGATTTTAATGCCCGTAAGGCATATTGCTCTTCCGGATGTATACTCAGAATAAGTACAGGTATATCCGGATAATCACAGTGAAGATCCTGCAATAATTCAAGACCACTTCTTCCTGGCATCGAAATATCGAGAATGATTACATCAAAATCGCTTGTTTTAAGTGCTTTAATCAGGTTATTTGCATTCTTCACATCCACAATATGTGTCTCACCCGATAAATCAGAAAGGATCTGCCGTATGCCTTTTCTGACAATAGGATGATCATCTGCTATTAATATTCTGATCATATACGGGTTGCGATTTGCAAAATATAATATGGCTTGATCAAAATTAAGCATTATTAACGTATCTGTCAACCTTCTGTCCTTCCTCCTTCCTTGTAGGATAAATCATTACAAAAATTTTATCCATCCTATTACAAATTGGAATATCTTAATTTCTTAATTTTAGTAATCTCAAATTATTTTCATTACTCCGGGAGTAACAGAAACATTGTCCCCGGTGACCAAAGATTAATTTTGAAAAAGAATGATAAGCCTTTAAAACTTCCTTGAAAAAAATAGTGATCCATGAAAAATGAAATTTTCTTATTAATTGATGATCAGAAAGATAACCTTGTTTCACTGAGTGTTCTGATTAAACAGTTTTATCGCGGATGCAGGATCATCACTGCAACGACGGTGTCAAAAGGGATTAAACTTGCCGCGTCGGAAGAACCTGATGTTATTATCCTGGATAAACAAATGCCGCAAATGGATGGTTTCATTGTTTGTGAAAAGCTCAAAAAGGATTTGAAAACAGAGCATATCCCTGTAATCATGCTTACTGCAAGGCGTATTCAGAAAGAGGAAAGGATCCGGGGACTCGGCAAAGGAGTCATTTCTTTTCTGACAAAGCCCATTGATGATGGTGAATTGCTGGCACAGCTTAATGTAGCTGTCCGGATTCGGAGGGCAGAGGAAAAGCTTCGTGGTAATATTAAAGATCTCAAAATTACGGTTGAAGAGGAGATGCTGGATAGCGAAAAACGCTATCGTACGTTGGTAGAAAAAATGAATGACGGATTATGTGTAGTGGATGAAAATGCTCTCATCACTTTCGTTAACGACAAACTCTCTAAAATGTGGGGTTATGCTGTTGATGAAATCATCGGACATCCCGTCTACGACTTTCTCGATGAGGCTAATCAGAAAATTCTAAAAGAGCAATTGGTATTGCGAAAAAAAGGAGAGAAAAGGCCTTATGAAATAGAATGGATAACAAAAAACGGGGATAAGATTCCTACTATTATATCACCAGAACTTGTTTATAATGAGGAAGGCCGGTTTCAGGGCAGCTTTTCAGTGATAACGGATATTACCAGCATCAAGAGAGCTTTAGAAATAATAAAGGAGCAGAGAGACAGGGCCCAGAAATATCTTGATGTGGCGGGAGTAATGTTCATAGCGCTCAATACTGAGGGAAAAGTTACTCTTATCAATAATAGAGGCTGTGAGATACTCGAATATGATGAAAAGGAAGTACTGGGCAAGAACTGGGTCGAGAATTTCCTGCCTGAGCATATCCGTAAACAGGCTATATCCGTTTCGAAAAAATTATTAAGAGGCGAAACAGAAAATGCCGAACATTTTGAAAACCCAATTCTAACCAAACAGGGAGAAGAACGATTAATATCATGGCATAATGTTGTTCTGACAAACGAGAATGGAGACATCACCGGCCATCTGAGTTCAGGGGAGGATATAACCGATGAGAGAAAAGTAGTTGAAGAACTGAAGAAAAAAATATTTCAAATAGAGAAGTTCAACAAACTGGCCGTAAACAGGGAACTCAGGATGATTGAATTGAAACAGGAAGTGAATGAGCTGCTCAGGAATGCAGGATTGGAAATGAAATATTGACTCATTCTCTTTCCTGGTAACAGGCCATATTAATAAAGACTCAATTCCATTTTATAATAAACGGCTTAAAGCACATCGATATGGAACTGTTTAATGATAAAACAAAAGAGCAGTTAATTAAAGAAATTGAGATCCTGCAAAAGCGGATCGAAGTTTTTGAACGGACTGAGGATGAATTGTTACTATCCGACCAGATTCTAAGACAAATGCCCGATGCTGTTCTGCTGACTGACAGGTCTGGAATAATCACAAGGTGGATGGGAAAAGCCAGTGAAATTTTTGGCTATTCTGAAAAAGAGGCAATAGGCAATACTGTTGATTTTTTACGTAAACCAGATATCCGTGATAAAAAATCAAAAGAGATATTTGACTCGTTGAAGATGTCCGGATCTTATAATGGTGAGATATCCTCTGTCACAAAAGACAACAAGGAGATACCAATTGAGCTTACTGTCCAAACTCTTTATAACGAGAAGATGGGACCTCTGGGTTTTATTGGGATTGGAAGAGATCTGACGAAACAAAAAAAAAGGGATAAATTGATAAATGATCTGAGAAAGAAGGAGATAAAAACACATGAACGCCTTCTTCAATCATTTATAGATTTGCAAAACAGCCAGAAAGCTTCACTAAATCTTATGGAAGATCTGTCACTGGAAATTGAGGAACGAAAGAAAGCACAGGTTGAATTAACGGAAAAGCATGAATTGTTGTGCCTTCTTATCGATAATATGCCTGACTATATCTATGTTAAGGATCTGAATTGTTGTTACTTGTTGAATAACAAAGCACATCTTCAACACATGAAGGTAAAGAATCAGGAAGAAGCACTTGGGAAAAATGACTTTGATGTCTATGAAGCGGAGTTAGCAAGTGAACATAACAACAATGATAAAAAAGTGATATCAACAGGTAAATCCCTGATTAATATTGAGGAATTCTATCAAAACCGGAAGCGAGATCCCCAATGGTTGTTAACAACTAAAGTACCTATGCGGGACAATAGCGGGAATATAACCGGTCTTGTTGGAATCAGCAGGGATATTACAGCACGTAAACAGGCAGAGAATTCTTTATTTCAATCAGAAGAGAAATTTAAAATTCTGTTTGAGTCATCTCCGGATGCTTATTATCTGCAGGATTTGAAGGGGATTTTTGTAGATGGGAATAAGGCAGCAGAAAAGCTTACCGGTTTCAAAAGATCGGAACTGATAGGGCAGAATTTACAATCTGCCGGATTACTCGATAAAAATCAAATACCTAAAGTCTTGAAATTGCTTGGCAGACATGTCCTGGGGAAATCAACAGGTCCGGATGAATTTCAACTGATAAGGAAGGATGGAAAGAAATTGACAATAGAGATCATTGCACATCCTTTAAAAATACAAAATGAGAAGTTGATACTCGGGATCGCAAGAAATATTACAGAGAGGAAGATAACCGAAAACAAGTTAAAGATATCAGAGAACAAACTCAGGAAACTGGCACAACATTTACAAACGGTCAGGGAAATGGAAAGAACATATATTGCCAGGGAGATCCATGATGAATTGGGACAGTTAACGACTGCCTTAAAAATGGATATAGTCTGGTTAAAAAATAAATTTGCTGAAGACAGACCGGAATTGTTAAATAAGCTTTTGTCCATGTCGGAGCTCACCGATATTACAAATGAAACCATTAGGCGAATCTCCTCTGAACTAAGACCCGGAATAATTGACGATCTCGGTCTGATTCCGGCTATTGAATGGCAGGTAAAAGACTTTCAATCAAGAACAGGCATTCGATGTGATCTGGAACTGAAAACCGGTGAATTAATGATAGATCCGGAAAGGACTACTGCGATTTACAGGATCTTACAGGAATCTCTCACAAATGTTGCACGACATTCTTCAGCCAGTGAAGTTAAGATTTCACTTCTTCAAAGAAAAAGACAGCTGTTCATGCAAATTTCTGATAATGGAAAAGGGCTCCCGGCCAATCGCATTGAACATCCAAAATCCTTTGGTTTGATGGGCATCCGGGAACGGGTGACAATATTTGGCGGAAGTGCTGTTTTTGCAGGAGAGAAGGGCAAAGGTACAACGGTAAAAGTGACCATACCTCTTTAAATACTCCCTCTCTCCTTTACCATGTAGTCCAAATACCTACACCCAATCAGGCGATTCCCTTACAAATAATTGCATTTACTCCCATAACAATTTCATCTACATACCTACATAAGGTTTGATCAGACATATTTATTTTTTAATTAAAGATTTTAAGGCCATGAATGCACCCAATAAAACAATTGACAAAGCCCATATGTCGCTGATTATTAATCATAAACAAATTAGTAAAATGAAAATTCTAGTTGTGGATGATTCAAGGCTTTTGCGCCAGAGAATAATCGATCTGATCTCAGATATCCCCAATATTGAAATTTCAGCCGAAGCCGAGAGTTCAATTGAAGCAATAAAATTAATTGAAAAATTGAACCCGGATTTAATGATTCTGGATATCAGGATGCCAAATGGAAGCGGGATAGAGGTGCTTAGAAGTATACGTCAGCAAGACAAATCGATTATTACCATCGTATTGACCAATTATCCCCTGGCTCAATATAAGGAAAAATGCCTGGAGTTGGGTGCCAGCTATTTTTTTGACAAGGTCAATGAATTTGAACAGGTCAGGGACTTGATCGCAAGCCTTCAGAATAAATTCTCAGAAAACTGATTAAAAAATGGTGGAGTCAGCGCTTACACAGAGTGAAGAGCAATTCAGGAACGAACGGAGAATTGATCACCTTATTGCCATATTAAAAGCCACGAGGGATGTCAGTAAGCTTATGTTGCGGGAGAAAGAACAGGATTCACTGATCCAGGGAGTATGCGATGCGCTTATCCGGACTCATGGTTGTGAAAGTTCCTGGATTGTTTTAACAGATTCCGATATGAATCTGAAGACAAGTGCAAGCGCCGGTATGGGGAAAAACTTTATCACAATTATTGACAAATTCAAATCAAAGGAACTACCCCATTGCTGTAAGCTCGCTATAGAGAATCCGGGCTTGGCTATCATTAATGATCCTGAGTATACATGCGACGACTGTATTCTATCCCCCAGCGAGAAGGATAATGGAGTAATAACCTATCATCTGGAATACAGGGGAAGAATGTTTGGTTTTTTATATGTGGCCATTCTACAGACTTTTATTTGTGATGAGGAAATACAAGCCCTGGTGGAAGATGTTGCCATGGATCTGTCCTTTGCACTTTTTTCAGCAGGACTTGAGAACCAACACCGGAAGACACAGGATGAAATAAAAAAGATCCATGATTCAGGTGAAATCAGGGACGTGAAAGCCAGATCCCCTGATCAGGCAATCCCTGGTGGTATTTACGACTGGAAGGATAAACTTATCCTGATCGTCGAAGATAACCTGTCGAATTATCTCTTTTTTAAAGAAACGTTGAAAAAAACAAGAGTACAGATTCTCTGGGTAGCCAAAGGGCAGGAAGCCATTGAGATATGCAGGTCAACTGAAAATATCGATCTCATCTTGATGGATGTCAGGTTACCCGATATAAATGGTGCTGAAGTAACCAGGCAAATCCGGATGTTTGAAAAAGATCTTCCTATTGTCGCCCTGACTGCCTATTTCAATCCGGAAGCGAAAGAAAAATGTATAAATGCCGGTTGTGATGATTATGTTGACAAACCCATAAAACCTGATATGTTTTTATCCATGGTCAGCAACTATCTGAAATCAGATACAGACGCAAATTTTGAATAACAATCTGAAATGCAGGAAATTAAACCGGTAACACAATCCGACAAGCTCGTTATGTTTAGCCTTGACGAGTTTTATTTTGCTATAGCTGTCGGTGTGGTGGAAAGAATAATTCCTTCAGTAATTATTACCCCGGTCCCCGGAACCCCTGAAAACGTTCTTGGAGTGATAAACATCCGGGGACAGGCCATCCCCGTTTTCAATATCAGAAGGATCTTTGGACTTGCTTCAAGAACTGTTCAGATAAGTGATAAGATAATAATTGCAAGAAATTCGGAGCGGGTAATCGCACTTATTGTGGATGATGTTACCGTGCTATCAGACCAGTTGAATCAAAAAAAAGTAATGGCCGGTGAATTTCTGCAAGCTAATGAAACAATCGTTGACGGACTCTCATTTTTTGAAGACGGAATGATACTGATCTATAACATTGATAGAATCATCTCACAAAAAGAAGGGGTCATACTGGATCTTGCCCTGAAAAGGAAGAAATCCAAGGATGCCAGCAATTGAAGGGCAATTATCTGATTGAATTATGACTAAAAAAGTATATAGAAACAATTTATCCGAAACCGTATTGACTCAACTCAATGAATACATTTATGGGAATATGGGATTATATTTTCCGGAAAACCGTTGGATTGATCTGAGTAATAAATTTCACTTAGCTTCTCTGGAATTTGGTTTTACTGATGATATATCCTGTCTCGACTGGCTGCTTTCCGAGCCTGCGGATAAGCACATTACTGAAACACTGGCAAGTTGTCTCACCATCGGTGAAACCTTTTTTTACCGGGATAAACATATTTTTACAGCGCTTGAAAGGGAAGTGTTTCCGGGATTGATCCGTTCCAGGCAAAGATCCGGAAAACGGATCAGGATATGGAGTGCAGGTTGTGCCACAGGTGAGGAACCTTTGTCAATAGCCATGCTGTTGCATAAAATGATTCCTGATATTCGTAACTGGGACATTTCAATTTTAGCGACCGATATCAATCCGCAATTTCTTTCAAAAGCCTCGGATGGTATCTATAAAAAATGGTCTTTAAGGGGAACTCCGGATTGGGTAATAAAGAGATATTTCACCAAAACTCCGGATGGTTTATTTAAAATTGTGCCGGATATAAAGCGTATGGTAACCTTCAGTTACCACAACCTGACAGAAGATATTTACCCCTCCCTGATCAATAGTACCAATGCTCTTGATATTGTCTTTTGCCGTAATGTGCTGATGTATTTCCATCAGGAAAAGGCGAGAATGGTTATCAAACGGTTCCACCGTTCGATTCTTAATGGAGGATGGTTGATCGTAGGTGGCAGCGAAGGAGGTTTACTGCAGTTGTCGGGATTTGTTATGAAGAGCCTGTCAGATACAATCTTGTACAGAAAGGAGGCCTTACCCCTGTTAGCCGGCAGAACCAGCCTGAAATCCAATGCCCGGAAGCCACGGATTAGCGGACCGCTGCGTATGAAGAACATAGAACGAAAAGTGACTGTTAGAGCAGAACCGGAACGTGATAAAAAGGAGAAATCAAAGCCGGCATCCTTTGAAGAGGCCCTGGAAATGTATCAGAATGGGGACTATGAAGAGTTGGAAAAAAAACTTAATGATTTGCTGACGAAAGATAAACAGAATAGTAAAGCTATGATGCTGTTTGCAAAAGCCCTGTCGAATCAGGGGAAATTCAATGAAGCACGCGAGTGGTGCATGAATCAACTGGTGATCGACAGAATGGAACCAGGCAGTCACTACCTCCTTGCCCTTATACACAGAGAACAGGGACAAATTGAAGACGCCATCACTTCCCTGAAACAGTCAATTTATCTGGAGCAGGATTTTATCATGGCACATTTCAGTCTTGGAAATTTAATGTTGAGACAAGAAAACAGCAACATGGCGAACAGACACTTCAAGAATGCGCTGTCAATTCTGGATAATTTTAATGATGATGAGATCCTTCCTGAATCGGATGGCTTGTCGGCGGGCAGGCTCACTGAGATAATTTGCTCAATCATGGAAAAGAAACATGTTGAATAAAACGCAGAACATGAAAGAAACAGAAAACAGAGAAAAAATGAAAATCGATTGGGTGCAGGTACGAGCCCAGATTGATAAAGCAGGAAAAAAAATCCGGTCCGGAGATGAACGGACTGCCTCTGAAAAGAGAAAGATTCTCAGATCAAGAACCAGGGAGTTTGCCAGGGAAAAACAGCAAGAAAAGAAAGTTGAAGAATATATCAATCTCCTGATATTTTTACTGGCAAATGAGATCTATGGTATTGAGACGAGGAATGTGATCGAAGTATTCCCGTTGAAAGACCTTACACCTATGCCTTGCGCGCCCTTGTTCATTCTTGGCATTTTCAATGTCCGCGGACAAATTCAAACAGTCCTGGATATCAAGAAAATTTTTGACCTGCCTGATAAAGGATTAAGCGATAACAAGGTAATAATCGTACGTGCCCGGGGAATGGAGGCCGGAATCCTGGCGGATGTCATACTCGGGATCCGCTCCATTCCTCTCAGGGAAATTCAACCGGCACTTCCAACACTAACAGATATCCGTGCCGAGTATATGAAAGGAGTAACCGGTGATCAGTTAATCGTTCTTGATGTAGAAAAGATCTTTTTAGATGAAAGGATCATTGTGAATGAGGAGGTTTAGTAAAAAGATATAAACTAACGAAGTATAAGGAGAATTGTCATGAAATTAACTAACATGTTTCAAAATCTGAGAGTTGGGGCCAAGATCACCAGTGGTTTTGTTATAATGATCATCTTGTTGATCATTGTAGCCTATGTTGGTTATAAGGGTATCAAAGATGTGCAAGACCGGGTTATAAAGGCCGATGATACAAATCGTTTAGTCAAGTATGCTCTGGAAACTCGCCGGGCTGAAAAAAACTACATATTAAGAGGTGGTGAAGATTACTTGTCAGAAGTCGATGATGGAATCCAAAGAATTCTGGACCAGGCCAAAACTACGAAAGAGAGGTTCGATCAAATGGTTAATAAAGATCAAATGGACACAGTTGTCAGTGCTGTGAAAAATTATCAGAGGTCTTTCAATTTATATGTAAATACTGAAAATGAAAAAATTGAGAAAATGGGAGAAATGAGAATCCAGGCTAACGAAGTCCTGACCCAGATCGAATTACTTCGCCAGGATCAGAAAGATCAGCTAACATCGGACCTGCAAGCTAGAGTAAGCAATAAGCGGATACAGGAAAGAATTAGTAAAGCAGATGATGCCGGCCGGATAAGATGGTGGTTTTTGGAAGCCAGGAAACATGAGAAAGAGTATATCATTTCTGAAGAACAGCAATGGCTCGACAGCCATGATAATAGGATGGATGAAATAATAGAGCTGGCCAATATTCTTAAATCCCGATTCCGGAAACAGTTAAACATTGACCAGATCAATACTGTTATTTCTGCTCTGAACAATTATCAAACTTATTTCGATGGTTTCATTGACATGATGAGCCAGCAGAGCCAGCTTGAAACCAATATGTTGAACGCTGCCGGGAAACTAATAGTTACAGGTGAAACTGCCCGTGCTGACCAAAAAGATAAAATGGAGAAAGCGGTATCCAGGGCTCATGTCCTTCTGCTTATTTTCATCCTTGTAACTATAGCTTTCGCTTTCGTGATCTCATTTACCGTTACAAATTCCATCACCCAACCATTAAACACAGCTGTTGACCTCGCTGAACATATTGCTGTTGGTGACATGGACTTAGATATTCATTCTCTTGACAGGCAAGACGAGTTAGGAAGACTCAGTCAGGCGTTATCCCGTATGACCCGGTTTTTAAAGGAAATGGCTAAAACTGCAGATATGATTTCTGAGGGTGATTTGACGGTGAAAGTAAAACCCCAATCTGTAAATGATATGCTTGGAAATGCTTTTTTTATAATGACTAGAAGTTTGAAAGAAATGGCTGAAAAGGCAAACAAGATTTCAGAAGGTGATTTAACGGTAGAAATAAAACCCCAATCTGAAAAAGATATGTTTGGAAATGCTTTTCGTTCAATGAGCGAAAATTTGAAAAAACAGATTAATGAAATAAGCCAGGGAGTTGCCGTCTTGTCATCAACTGTTTCTGAAATTACAGCAACCACTTCCGAACTGGCAACAAGCTCTACAGAAAATGCCTCATCCATCAGTGAAACAACTACTACCATTGAGGAGTTAAAGCAAACTGCCCAGGTGGCCAGTGAAAAGGCCAAAGAAATATCTGAAAACTCCCAAAAGACCCTTCAGGTTACAAATGAAGGTGAAAAGGCTGTGGAGGCAACGACTGAGGGAATGGGCAGGATCCGGGAGCAAATGGAGTCAATTGCCGGGAGTATAATGAAATTAAGTGAACAAAGTCAGTCAATCGGCGATATCATGAATTCCATTAATGACCTGGCAGAACAATCCAACCTCCTGGCGGTTAACGCTTCAATTGAAGCGGCGAAAGCCGGTGAAGAGGGAAAAGGATTTTCTGTAGTGGCAATGGAAGTAAAGGAGCTGGCAGAACAGTCAAAACAGGCAACTCAGCAGGTCAGGGGAATACTCACTGATATTCAAAAAGCAATCAGTAACGCCGCCATAGCTACTGAAGAAGGTAACAAAGTCGTTGATGCCGGGCTGAAACAATCGGCTGAAGCTGGTTTATCAATCAAGACCCTTGCAAACGTCATTGAGGAGGCAGCACAAAGCACTTCCCAGATAGCAGTCTCAGCACAACAGCAATCTGTTGGTATAGACCAGATAAACGAAGCAATAAGGTACATTAGTACATCAAGTACGCAGAACCTTGAAAGCACCAAGCAACTGGAATCAGCATCCATTGGGCTTGAAGAATTGGGAAACAATCTTAAGAAACTTATGGAACAGTATACTGTGGAATAGCAACTGAATCGTGATGCATGCCAGTGATAAGGTGTACTGTCGACAGTAAATCTGAAATATGAAAAATACAAAAATGGATAAAAAGGAGGCTGAATTCAAGAAAAGGCTTCTTGCTACATTCCAAATTGAAGCAGAAGAACATATTACAGCCATGTCCAAAGGGCTACTTGAACTGGAAAATCCTTGCAGCCTGCCCGAACAGATAGAAATCGTGGAAAATATCTATCGGGAAGCCCATAGCCTGAAAGGAGCGTCCAGGGCCGTGAACATTAATGAGATTGAGTCTGTCTGCAGTTGTTTCGAAAGTATTTTTGCAGCGTGGAAAGAAAAGAAGATTGAATCATCACGAAAGTTATTTGATACGCTGCACCATGCGACGGACTACATTTCAAACATATTGTCGGGTTCAGAAAAGGATTTGCCACAGTTCCGGGAACATGGCCTGAAAATTCATGAACAGCTTCAGGAGATCCTTGTCTTCGGAGAGGAGCCTGAAATTCAATTACAGAAACCTGTGGAAACAATTATTGATGAACCATCAGAAATAGATTATTCCAAACAGGTATCTTCTGATACAGTCAGGATTTCAAAAGCGAAATTGGATTCTCTGTTGATGCAGACAGAAGAGATGCTTTCCATAAACCTGAAATTGAAGGAGCATAACGATAACCTCAGGGATATCAGATCGGATCTCATAGCAACAAAATATACTAAATATGCCGGGATCAATAAAGAGAATCTTGAATTGTTCAGGAAACTGGATCAGAAGATGTCAGTATTGATTCAATCTTCAGAAAAGCATCAAAGAATGGTATCAGTAATGGTTAACAATCTTCTGATGGACACCAGGAAGACCCTGATGCTTCCTTTCTCAACCCTGCTGGAACTGTTGCCAAAACTTACCCGTGATCTGTCACGCGATCAGGGAAAATTAGTAGAAATTGAATTGCAGGGTAGTGAGAATGAGATCGATAAAAGAATACTTGAGGAGATGAAAGTCCCTCTTATACATCTTGTTAGAAATTGCATTGACCATGGAATAGAAAGACCTGAAGAAAGAAAGCGGCTCAATAAACCGGAAACTGGTAAGATTGTCATCTCCGTCAGACAGCTACCGGGAAAGAAGGTTGAAATCCTGATTTCGGATGATGGTGCAGGGATTGATTTAAACAGGGTAAAGGAAGCGGCATTAAAACATGGTATTATATCGGGAACTGAAAAAAATACCCTAAAAACCGAGGATGTCAAGGCCCTTATTTATAGATCAGGAGTGTCCACCTCTCCAATCATTACTGATATTTCCGGCAGGGGACTCGGACTGGCTATTGTCAGGGAAAAGATCGAAAGACTGGGTGGTACCGTATCCATAGAAACGAAACTTTTACAGGGTACAAGACTATATATTACGCTGCCTATGACCCTGGCAACAATCAAGGGTGTTTTCGTTCTGACATCAGGACAAGTGTTTGTGGTTCCATCAGCTAATGTAAAGAGAATAGTACGGATCACAAAAAATGAGATCAAGACTGTAGAGAATAAGCAGGTTATTTCTTTTAATAACAGAACTATTTCGTTTTGCCTGCTCAGTGATATTCTGGAAATACATAAAAGCAAAGAGAAAGAAGGGGAAAGAGGATTCATTCATGTATTTATCCTTGAATCCGGGGAAAATCTCATTGCTTTTGGAGTGGATGAGATCCTTTATGAGCAGGAAGTGCTGGTTAAAGCCATAGGGAAACTTCTTACTCGCGTCAGGAATAATGACGGAGCTACGGTGCTTGGTTCGGGTAAGGTAGTTCCCATCCTTAATGTCATGGATCTTGTCAGGTCGGCTGTTAAGGTTGTGTCCACTGCAGATTTAGCTTCTGAAACGGAGGAAATGGCAGATAAAAAATCAAAATCTGTTGTTGTAGCAGAAGATTCAATCACTGCCAGGATGTTACTAAAAGATATACTGGAATCAGCAGGATACCTTGTTAAAACTGCGGTTGATGGTGCTGATGCACTTTCTGTTCTACGGGAGGGAGACTTTGATATACTTGTATCGGATATTGATATGCCCCGGATGAATGGTTTCGACCTGACATCAAATATCCGAACCGATAAAAAACTTGCTGAATTGCCGGTTGTACTGGTAACTGCTCTTAAATCGAGGGAAGACAGGGAACGGGGGATGGAGGTGGGAGCTAATGCATATATTGAGAAGGGTAGCTTTGACCCACAGAAGCTTTTAGGGATAGTGAACCGGTTGATTTGAAGCAGTCAGAATACATTCCTGTCGCAAGACTGGTTTGTTGGGAAGACAACAGAATTAGCTTAACAGGTTGTTAATGATGCCGGATGATAAAATACGTGTATTGATCGTTGACGATTCCAGGTCGGTTCAGGATCTGCTGGCGTTTATTCTGGACTTTGATCCACAGATTGAGGTAATCGGAACAGCAGATAACGGAAAACTGGCACTGAAATTTCTGGAAAAAAACAGACCGGATGTGATCACCATGGATATGGATATGCCCGAAATGGACGGATTGGAGGCAACAAGGATCATTATGGAGACCAATCCAATCCCTATTATTGTGGTAACTGCCTCCTGGTCACCATCTGACATAAGAAAAACCTACAGTGCAATCGATATGGGGGCTGTGGACATTATGAGTAAACCAAAAGGTATTGGCCATCCTGACCATAACAGGATGGCAATCGGACTGGTCAGAACAGTTAAAGCCATGTCAGAGGTCAAACTCGTCAAGCGTTGGGCAAGGAACGATCATACAAGAGAAAAACAAGTACAGGAGGTAATTAAGCAAGAAAAGACAGATATTAAGATGGTGGCTATTGGGGCCTCAGCAGGGGGCCCACCCGTTATTCAGAGAATCTTTTCACGGCTCCCCAAAGACCTTCCTGTTCCCATCCTCCTGGTACAGCATATTTCCAAAGGCTTTTTAGATGGATTTATCAATTGGTTAATTATATCCACAGGACAAAGAATTCATGTGGCAACCAATCATGAAAAGGCTGAGCCGGGTCATTTTTATGTGCCCCCTGATGATTTTAACCTGGGCATTTCATCAAACGGGATCATTGAGTTAACAGATAATAGTCCCGGTTATGAGTATTGCCCTTCAGTTTCACATCTTTTTAAATGCACTGCGGAGAATTTCGGCGCGAATGCAATGGGAATTTTACTGACCGGTATGGGAAAAGATGGCGCGAATGAATTAAAACTGATGAGAGACTGTGGAGCTATAACCATAGCCCAGGATGAAAGGAGTTCGGCTATTTATGGTATGCCGGGAGAAGCATATAAACTTGGCGGAGCAAGATATGTATTACCACCAGATGAGATCGCGGAGACTATCGTACGGCTTGCAGGAGGGGTAAGAGGATAATAAACTATAAACAAAAGATATGGGTGCCACTCAGGAGAAGTTGATTGTGATAGCTGAGGATAGCCTGACCCAGGCCGAACAACTTAAATACGTACTGGAAAAAGAGGGGTTTCGTGTGTATCATGGCCTTGATGGCAGGGAAGCTCTTGATATTATCCGGAGAGTGAAGCCCCAACTTATTATATCCGATATCATCATGCCGGAATTGAGTGGTTTTGAATTGTGTAAAACGGTCAAAGACGACGAGGATCTCAGGTCTGTTCCGGTTATACTTTTGACTGCCCTGGAAGAACCGTTCGACATAATCAAAGGGCTTGACTGCGGGGCCGATAATTATATCATAAAACCATACAGTTCAGAGAATCTGATCAAACGTATCAGGACGATATTTGTTAATCTTGAACTGAGGAAGAATCATCACTCCATGATCGACCTGGAGATCTATTTTGGGGGCAGGAAATACAGGATATCTTCAGATCGTGTACAGATACTGGACCTTCTCCTGTCAACATCTGAGATTACCATTCAACAGAACAAAAAGATGAAAGTTCTGATCGAGGAGCTGGCAATTGCTAAAAATGAACTTATCGATGTAAATAAGGATCTCGAAAAGAGGGTGGAAGAAAGAACAGCCAGACTCGATCATCTGAACAGGATACTGAATTCGATCAGGAACATTAACCAGTTGATTGTGAAGGAAAAACACCCTGCACGGCTCATACATGAAACCTGCAAACTTTTAACGGAGCAGCGTGGATATAGAACAGCATGGATAAGCCTGGTTTCGGAAAATGGCAAATGGAATACATCTGCTGAATCCGGTATAGGAAAGAATTTTTCAGCCTATAAAAAGCAACTGAAAGACGGAAAGATCAGTGCATGTTGCCAAAAGGTGTTAAAAACTTCGGGCATACAGGTTAATGACACACCAGATATCGAATGTGGTGACTGTTCGCTTTACGGATCAGGTTGCGGCGAAAAGATGATGCTCAACCGGCTTGAGTATGAAGAAAAAATTTACGGAATACTGGTTGTTACCTTACCGGAGGAAATCATTGTTGCCGAGGAAGAACTATCACTCCTTGAAGAGGTGTCAGGCGACCTTGGATTTGCCCTCCATGACATTGAACTGTCAGAAGATTTCAAAAAGGCAAATGCCGAATTACAAAAGCGGACCAGGGACCTGGATGATAGGCTAAAGGAGATTAATTGCCTTTATGGTATTAATGAGATCAGTACGATTCCGGGAATCACACTCCAGAACATTTTCAGGGAGACATTACACCTGATCCAGGCCAGCTGGCAGTACCCGGAAATTACCGGGGCCAGGATCATTTTTGAGGGAGAGACCATACAATCGGATAACTTCAGGGAGAGAGAGTGGATCTTAAGTACGGATATGGTAATCAGGAATAAAAAATCCGGCAGTATTGAGGTCGTATACCTGGAAGAAATGCCGGACGAGTTCAACGGACCATTTATGGAAGAAGAAATTCACCTCTTGCATGGCATTTCCCAGCACCTGATCAAATTTATTACCCGCCTGAGGGCTGAAGAAGCACTCAAGGAAAAGCAAAACCTCCTGAGTGCGGTGATCAATCATTCACCGGATTACATCTGCCTGAAAAATAAGGAATCGCGTTACATTCTTAATAATGAGGCCCATCTCAGACAACTGGGTGTCAAGTCTCAGGAGGAGGTGACCGGTAAGACCGATTTTGATTTTTTCTCAGAAGAACTTGCCCGTCATTATATGAGTGGAGACAGGCATGTGATCCAAACCGGGGAATCCGTAATAAATGTGGAGGAACTTACTAAAGACTATGACGGTAGCGATCAGTGGATGTTATCGACAAAAGTGCCCCTCATGGATGAAGCTGGAGTATTGTCCGGCATACTGAGTATTGACCGAGATATAAGTGAAATTAAGAACACCGGGATCTCTTTACAGAAAAGTGAAAAGAGTTTAAAGGAAGCACAACAGATTGCCCGGCTGGGTAGCTGGGAATTGGATCTGGTAAAGAATATACTGACATGGTCAGATGAGGTCTTCAGAATATTTGGATTGGACATTGATGAAATAGAACCAAGTTATAATGCTTTTCTGGACTTCATACATCCTGAGGACAGGGAGATGGTCAACAAGGCATATAGCGAGTCTGTAGAGAAGGATATTCCATACGATGTTGTTCACCGGATCAACAGGCCGGACAAAATGGTACGGTATGTTCGTGAAAGATCCGAGAATTTCCGGGATGAAAGTGGAAAAGTTATGAGATCAGTTGGTACTGTTCAGGACATAACCGACCAGGTAATGATTGAAAATGAATTAATTAAAGCCAAGGAAAAAGCTGAGAATGCAGATCAGCTGAAATCTTCCTTCCTGATGAATATGTCTCATGAGATAAGAACCCCCATGAATGCCATCATTGGTTTTTCTGATCTCCTTTCAAGAAAGAGTAATACTGAGGATCAGCTAAATAACTACATACAGATGATCCAGAGCAGTGGTGACAGATTATTACACCTGATTGAAGATATTCTTGATATTTCCAAAATTGAATCTGGATTGATACAGCTTTATAACTCAGCATGTTCTGTAAATAAACTCATTGAAGAACTTCAGGAGAGTTTTACGAATCAGAAGGTGTTGATGGAAAAGGAGACAATTGAGATAAAAATCGGCCAGGTAAATGCTGATGATTTCATGATTACCACAGACCCATTCCGGCTGAAACAGGTCATATCAAATCTGATTGACAATGCCTTGAAGTATACTGAAAAAGGTTCGGTTGAAATCGGCTATTTGTTGAAACCTTCCGGAGAGGAATCTGAGTTCCTGGAATTTTATGTAAAGGATACGGGAATCGGGATTGAGGCGAGTCAGCTTGATATTATATTTGACCGCTTCATAAAGATAGAGGATAAAATGAAGCTTTACGGAGGTACCGGACTCGGTCTGACCATTTCAAGAAACCTGGTGAGGATAATGGGTGGGGATATGAAGGTCGATTCTGAACCCGGCTGTGGATCGACATTCTTTTTTACCATACCATTTGATAAAGGAGAAAGTTTAACGAAGGATGAAACCCCTGCAAGCACTAAATCCAAAAAACTTGACTGGAAGGATAAGACGATACTGGTTGTTGAAGATGAAGAATCAAACTTCAGGTTGCTCGAGTATGGCATGCAAGAAACAGGTGTAAATTTCATCTGGGCAATGAATGGTGAGGAAGGGGTCGACAAATGCCATAAGGATGATACGATCGATCTGGTATTAATGGATATAAAAATGCCGGTAATGGACGGCTATACAGCCACGAGGCATATTAAAAAATTCCGGAATAGACTGCCGGTAATTGTAATTACGGCTTTTGCCATGGAACAGGACAAAGAGCAATGTCTGGAAGCAGGTTGCGATGCCTATTTCGCCAAGCCTATAGACTTCGATCAGGTGCTTCCCAGGCTGAATCAATATTTGTTCAGAAAGAATCAGGCGTAAGCATGAACCAGAACAAACTGATATTATTTGCAGAAGACAGTTTGACCCAGGCGGAAAAACTAAAAATGATGCTGGAGGATAACGGGTATATACCGGTACATGCTAAAGATGGGATTGAGGCATTCGAGCTTGCGAAAAGTAAAAAACCGGATCTTATATTGTCAGATATTATTATGCCCGGTATGGATGGTTATGAGTTGTGCCGAACTGTTAAAAAAGATAATGACCTGAAGGAAGTACCAGTGATTTTACTAACATCATTGTCGGATGTGGAGGATGTACTGAATGGGCTGGAGTGTGGAGCTGACAATTATATTATGAAACCATTCGTGACCGGACAATTGATCTCACGAATAAACAACGTCCTGCAGGATAGATACAGGCGGGAGGAAAAACTTGAACAAGAGAATATTGAAATATTATTTGAAGGTAAAAAATACCTGGTCAGTTCAACACGTTTCCAGATCCTTAATATGTTGCTCTCTACCTATGAAGGTGCTGTGGAAAGAACCGAAAAGCTTACTGTGGCTCAGACCACTTTGAATGTATTGAGGAAATCCCTGGAGAAAAAAGTTGATGAACGGACCCGGGATCTTCAGGATAAGATAAATGAAAGAGAACGTGTTGAATCGGATATCAGGGAATCTGAAAAAGAATACCGGTCGCTTATTGAGAATGCCCTCGTTGGTGTATTCAGTGTTACCATAAAGGGGCAGGTGAAGTTTATCAATGAGGCCCTTTGCAAATTACTGGAATATGAATCCAAAGAGAAAATATTAGCTCAAAACTTTAAATCATTGTTTAACAATCCGGCAGACTATGATTCTTTAATCGAAAAGCTGATGTCCAGCAAACAGATGAAGAATTTTGAGGTAAAAATGATCTCTGACCGGGCCGCCAAAAAATGGGTAATACTTAATGCTGTAATAAAGGACGACATCATGTCAGGAATGATCCTGGACATTTCTGACAGGAAGAAAACGGAAGAAAAGGAGAAAAGATATCAGGAAGAGTTAAGAAAGGCTAAAGAAAAGGCGGAAGAATCAGACCGGCTAAAATCGACTTTTCTCTCAAATATGTCGCATGAGATCAGGACGCCCATGAATGCAATAACCGGTTTTTCAAGCTTGCTATCAAGTATAGCTCTAACACCCGAAAGAAAAGCAGAATTCGTAGAAAGGATCTCAAAAAACTGTTACCAGCTGCTCGATTTGATAAAAAATATACTGGATTTAGCGAAACTTGAAGCAGACCAGATGGTGATCAACGAAAAAGTATGTCCGGTAAATGAATTAATGAAAGATATATACGCGAAATTCTCCAGTGAATTATCACGTATCAACAAAGATCACATCAAATTTAAGTTAATCTCAAGCGGTAAAGATGATGATCTTAATATCATTACAGATCCATCAAGAATAAGCCAGGTGTTGAACAAGCTTATTGATAATGGATTAAAATTCACTGAGAAAGGATCTGTTGAATTCGGTTATTCAATTCAGCAGAAGAACATAGAGTTCTATGTAAAAGATACTGGTATGGGACTGTCTGAAGAGCAGAAAGAGTATGTATTTGAGAGGTTCCGAAAGGCTGAGGATACCAAAACAAAGTTATATGGAGGTGCCGGTCTGGGATTATCCATTTGTAAAAAGCTGGTTGAGCTGATGGGGGGCAGGATCTGGGTGCAATCTGAGCAACACAAAGGTTCACATTTCTATTTTACTATTCCGTTGAAAACTACAGAAAAACCTGCTGTTGTTACAAAAGAAACCTCTCATAAACCGGATAATAAGAAATTAGCAAATAAGAGAATATTAATTGCTGAGGACAATCTGTATAACTATAAATTACTGGAGGCCATCCTTACCGGAACTGAAACCGAGATTGTATGGGCAAAAGACGGACTGGAGGCTGTTGAATGTTGTAAATCAGACAGTGAATTTGACATGGTTCTTATGGACCTTAAAATGCCAAATATGGATGGTATTGAAGCAACCCGGGAGATTAAAAAGCTTAATAAACAAATGCCCGTACTTGCTGTATCTGCCTATACTATGGCTGATGAAAAAGAGAAAACCATCCGTGCAGGATGCAATGATTTCCTGTCAAAACCTGTAAATCCTCAGCAACTGATGGAAATGATGCAAAAATATATCGATAAGTAGCAATGAGTAATATCAATGATAAAATAAGTGACATTGCCACCTGGAAATTATTCAATAATTCAGACGACGCATTAATCGTACTGCATGATAATAATGTAATAAATACCAATGTTGCCGCCGATAATTTATTAAATGGATTAACTCCCGTTGGGAATAAAAATTTCAGCCTGGCAGGGATCTCACCCGAGTTTCAACCTGGCGGTGAACCATCAGCAGAATATGAAAAAAAAATGTTCGATAATGCCTCAAAATCAGGATTTGCAAGATCCGGCTGGGCGTTGAAAGATAAGCACGGGAAGGAACTTTATGTTGAAATTACATTAATCCCAAGCGGTTCAGGGAATGATACCGAACACTATCTGTTTCTCAGGGAAATGAACGAGGAAGTCAGGATGCGGCAGCGATTTATAGAGATACAGAAAGATATCGATCTGAAAACCAAGGAGGTCAATATTCAAAATGAAGAGATCGAATCACAAAAAGAGATCATAGAAACACAGCGTGATGTTGCTCTGAAACAGCGCGATGAGATTGCCACACAAAAACAGGCTATCACTGACAGTATCAGGTATGCCAGCCGCATTCAATCTGCCTTGTTACCCTTTGAGGAGACTTTTCTAAACAGTTTTTCTGATTATTTCATTCTGTATCTCCCCAAAGATATAATTGGCGGTGACTTTTACTGGATATCAAAAAAGCATAATATAACCGTGGTGGCTGCGGCTGATTGTACAGGGCATGGAGTGCCCGGTGCTTTAATGAGTATCATGGGCATGACTTTTTTAGATGAGATTGTGAACAACCTTGGAATTGTTCAACCTGATTTGATCTTGAACAATTTGCGTCAAAGAATTATCAATACTCTGGGCCAGAAGGGAAGTTACGGTGAAACGTCTGACGGAATGGACATTGCATTATTCACTATTGACTATGTGAGTAACAAGTTGCAATATTCCGGGGCATTCAATCATCTGCTGATTGTAAGGAATGATACAATGACCGAACTAAAGGCCGACAGGATGCCTCTGGCCTATTACACAGGTATAAATACTCCATTTACAAAGCATGAATTTGATATTTCAGCAAATGATTCAATCTATATCTATTCAGACGGGTATTCAGACCAGTTCGGATGGAGAGAAGGTAAGAAATACAAACTCAGGCGGTTTAAAGATCTCTTAATGAATTTTCAGGATGTCCCGATGAAGGGTCAGAAAGTGTTGCTTGAAAATGAACTCAATAACTGGAAAGGAGATGTGGATCAGTTAGATGATATCCTGGTGCTGGGGATGCAAATATGAAAGAGATGGAAAATGGCAAACCGATATTGATAGTCGAAGACAGTCTCACCCAGGCCGAGGCCTTAAGGTATATGCTGGAGAGATCTGGGAATACCATAAGACATGCCATCGATGGTAAAGAAGCCCTGGCCGAGATTCGGAAAGAGAAGCCTCTCTTGATCATATCTGATATTGTAATGCCGGAAATGAATGGATATGAACTGTGCAGAATAATTAAGGATGATGAAACCCTGTGGGACATTCCGTTTATTTTACTCACCTCACTTACAGATCCCACAGATGTAATCAGGGGAATTGAGTGCGGGGCAGATAACTATATGATGAAACCTTACACTGAAAATTATCTGGTGTCGAGAATCAGTCATGTACTTGAGAACAAACATTTATTGATGAGGAAAAAGGATGAAAAAAGCCTGGAGATCGATTTTGCCGGGCAGCAATATCAAATCAATTCCAATCCCCTTCAAATATTAAACCTGCTTCTATCTACCTATGATTCAATTGTTCATAGGAATACTGATCTGGCCGAAGGGGAGAACGAACTGGTCCTTATGAATCGAAGTCTGCAAAAGCAGGTTGAACATAGAAAAAAAGAACTGACAATCCAGCTTGAGCAGAAGATAGAAGCAGAAAAAATCCTTGAAAAGTCAGTTGAAAAATACAGGGACCTGGTTGATAATGCTCTGATTGGAGTTTTCATCACTACAGTCGAAGGAGAGATCCTGTTTGCCAATGAAGCGTTGAAAGAGATGCTGGAATGCGAAACAGTTGAGGAGTTAATACAGGCAGGAATAATAGGTTTTTATAAAAATACACACGACAGGGACGAATTGTTAAAGCTGCTGAAAGAATGCGGGGAAGTGCCTGAATTCGAGGTCGAATACATTACAAAAAACGGGAATACAAAGCATGTGATATTAAGTGCAAGTCTTGATAATAATTTGCTATCAGGTATGATCCTGGATATAACAGAAAGGAAAAATGCAGAGCTACGGGTTAAACAGTACCAGAATGAATGGATCCAGGCCAGGGAGAAAGCCGAACAATCCGAAAAGCTGAAAACTGCGTTCCTGGCCAACATGTCGAATGAGATACTAACGCCTATGAATTCACTGGTGGGTTTCTCAGAACTGCTTTCCGAACCCGGATTATCGACTGAAAAACTACAGGAGTACACCTCAAACATTAACCATAGCGGAAATAATCTGATCAATCTCATTGACAACATAATAGATATTGCAAAAATTGAATCAGGGGAAGTAAAAATAAAAAAAACCAAGTGCCGGGTTAACCTTTTGCTGCTTGATTTATATGCACATTTTGAGGAGGAGCTGAAAATACAAAGCAAAGATGATATCAAATTGTATTTAAAAAGGGGAGTGAAAGACCAGCATTTCACCATTCAGACCGAATCCTACAGATTAAAGCAGGTGTTCACAAACCTGATCGGGAATGCGATTAAATACACCGAATCGGGCCGGGTTGAATTCGGATTTGAATTTTCGGATACAAATGCTTCAACATCCGGAGCATGTTTAAAGTTTTTTGTGAAAGATACAGGCAAAGGAATAGATGAAAACAGGCTTGCCCGTATTTTTAACAGGTTCAGTAATCCGGAAGATTCCTTCCTGAAACTTTCTGAGGGAGCTGGCATGGGACTGCCCATATCAAGGTCTTATGTTCAATTGCTGGGGGGACAAATGTGGTGCCATTCGGAAGTGGGAAAGGGCAGCGAATTTTTCTTTACGCTTCCTGTTTCACAAACTGATTTAACTCAAGTATTATGAAAACTAAAAAGAATGGAAAGGTGGATTTTAGCGATAAATCTTTGATCGTTGATTTTATGACTCACCAGTTAAGAACCTCCTTAAACACCATCATTGGCTTTTCTGATCTTCTGAACAGGAAATCATTAACAGAGAGCTCCAAAAAATCATATTACGAATATGTTTATAATAGCAGCATCAACCTGCTGCTGCTTCACAACAACCTGCTGGATCTCCATGAGTTGGAGAAAGAGGCTTGCATCGTTGTGAAAAATGATTGTCACCTTCCAAAATTCTTGCATAAACTTCATCAGAAGTATACTCTGGAAATAGAAAAAGGACACGACCATGGGGTACGGTTAAAGCTT
>JAGLOO010000022.1 GCA_023138875.1 Bacteroidales bacterium | reverse complement strand
TGGGTGGCCCTGAAAAGTTACCCACTAAAATGGTAGTAGAACCAAATATTTTATATTCCAGAGAGCAGACAGGAAGAAAAACTTGGATTTAATTCACATCTTTAACAAAGATTGATTTACCTTTTTCACTGAATAAACACCATGGCAAAACGAGAAGACATTAATAAAGTGTTAATCATTGGTTCGGGACCTATTATCATCGGGCAGGCCTGTGAATTTGATTACTCAGGGACGCAGGCATGCAAAGCATTGCGTTCATTAGGTTATAAAATTGTACTGGTCAATTCCAATCCGGCCACAATTATGACAGATCCGGAAATAGCAGACATAACCTATCTTGAGCCGCTGAATGAATATGCCTTAACAGAAATCATTAAAAAGGAGAGGCCAGATGCACTTCTTCCAAACTTAGGTGGACAGACAGCTTTGAATCTATCCTTATTACTGGCAAAAAAAGGAATCCTGGAATACTACGATGTTAAAATTATTGGCGTAAACATCGATGCAATAGAAAGAGGAGAAGACCGCACCGCTTTCAAGGAAACCATGAATCGGCTGGGAATTGAGATGCCCGCGAGCAAAGCGGCGAATACCCTTAAAGATGCAGAAAAAATTGCAGAGGAACTGGGATATCCGGTGGTGATACGGCCTGCGTATACCATGGGCGGCACCGGTGGTGGCCTGGTTTACAATATTGAGGAATTACGTACCATTGTCAGCCGGGGATTATCGGCAAGCATTGTGAACCAGGTACTGGTTGAGGAATCTGTCCTGGGTTGGGAAGAGCTAGAACTGGAGGTCGTCAGGGATGCAAAAAACCAGATGATCACAGTATGCTTTATCGAAAACGTAGATGCCATGGGCGTACATACCGGTGATTCATTTTGCACGGCACCCATGCTAACCATTGAGCCTGAACTTCAGAAACGTTTACAGAAATACGCCTATGATATCGTCGAAGCGATCGAAGTTATAGGAGGTACAAACGTTCAGTTTGCTCATGATCCTAAAACAGGAAAGGTAGTTGTTATTGAGATCAATCCACGTACATCACGCTCATCTGCCCTTGCCTCCAAGGCAACAGGATTCCCGATTGCGCTTGTATCATCACTGCTTGCAGGTGGATTAACAATGGATGAGATACCCTATTGGCGCGACGGGACCCTCGAAAAATATACACCATCCGGAGATTATGTGGTGGTAAAATTTGCACGGTGGGCTTTTGAAAAATTTGACAACCTGGAAGATAAACTTGGCACACAAATGCACGCCGTAGGTGAAGTAATGAGTATTGGAAAAACCTATAAGGAAGCCATACAAAAAGCCATTCGTTCATTGGAAATCGGACGTTATGGACTTGGATTTGCCAAAGATTTTAATAATAAATCCCTTGATGAACTTCTGGCATTGCTCAAGCATGCTTCCAGCGAGCGGCAGTTTATTATGTATGAAGCATTGCGCAAGGGTGCAGATGTAGAGGAACTTTTCAAAAAGACTCATATTAAGACCTGGTTTATTTCTCAGATGAAGGAGCTGGTGGAACTGGAAGAGCAAATACTGAAGTTTACATGGGAAGCATTGCCTGAAGAGATTTTCATTCAGGCTAAAAAAGACGGGTTTGCTGACAAATATTTATCCCTGCTGTTAAACGTTCCTGAAAAGGAGATAAGGGAAAAACGCATTTCACTTGGTTTATCAGAAGCATGGGAACCTGTACCTGTTAGCGGGGTAGAAAATGCGGCATATTACTTCTCGACCTATAATGCTCCAAATAAAGTTGAAGTCAGTGACAGAAAGAAAATAATGGTGCTCGGCGGTGGCCCCAACAGGATAGGACAGGGTATTGAATTTGATTACTGCTGTGTACATGCTGCAATGGCCATTCGCAGTGCGGGACTTGAATCAATCATGGTAAATTGTAACCCGGAAACAGTTTCAACGGATTATGATACTTCCGATAAACTGTACTTTGAGCCGCTGACTGCTGAGGATGTATTAAGCATTTATCATAAGGAGAAACCGGAAGGAGTTATTGTTCAATTTGGAGGGCAAACACCCCTGAATCTGGCAAATGAGCTGGCTGAGGCCGGCGTAAAGATTCTGGGCACAACACCGGATACGATTGATTTGGCGGAAGATCGTGACCGCTTTCGTAAGATTATGAAGAAACTGCAGATTCCGCAACCGGAATCGGGCATGGCAAGTACACTGAAAGAAGCCAAAGATATTGCTCAGAGAATCGGTTATCCCCTGATGGTGAGGCCTTCATACGTTTTGGGTGGAAGGGCAATGAAGATTGTCCTTGATGAAGATATGCTCGAGCAATATGTTGCCGAAGCAACCGATGTTTCTCCAGACAGGCCCCTCCTTATTGATATGTTTTTGGAAGATGCCATTGAAGCAGAAGCTGATGCTATAGCTGATGGTACCGATGTATTCGTTCCTGCAGTAATGCAGCATATTGAATATGCCGGTATCCATTCCGGAGATTCAGCCTGTGTGATACCCCCTGTGATTATTCCTGAGAAGCATCAGGAAACCATAAAGGAATACACAAGAAAGATTGCCATCGAATTGAAAGTGGTAGGCTTAATGAACATTCAGTATGCAATTTATGAAGATGTAGTTTATATACTGGAAGCAAATCCAAGGGCATCACGTACCGTACCCCTGGTTTCGAAAATTTGCAATATATCTATGGCTAAAATTGCGACCCAGATCCTGCTTGGACAAAAACTTTCCGATCTCGACTTAAAAGAGAGGAAAATTGAACATTTTGGCGTCAAGGAAGCAGTATTTCCTTTCAACATGTTTCCTGATGTGGATCCTTTACTCAGTCCGGAGATGCGTTCAACAGGCGAAGTTCTTGGCCTTGCTGACTCCTATGGACTGGCATTTTTTAAATCCCAGGAAGCAACGCTAACCAGTTTGCCACTTGAGGGTACCGTATTAATTACAATTGCAGACAGAGATAAGGATAAAATCCTTGATTTTGCCAGAAGTTTTCAGGATATGAAGTTTAACATTATGGCTACCGGGGGAACAAAACTATTCCTGGAAGAGCATGGCATCGAATGTGAAAGTGTTAAAAAAGTTCATGAGGGCAGGCCAAATATTGTTGATGCCATTAAAAACGGAGTTATAAATCTGGTTATAAATACACCTGCCGGGAAACAGAGCGAGTTTGATGATTCCTATATACGGAAGAGCGCCATTAAGTACAAGGTACCATATATTACAACTACATCAGCAGCTTTAGCCGCCACCAGAGGTATCAAAGACCGTAGGAACGGTGCCTATAAGGTGAAATCTTTACAGGAATATCATCTGGCTATTAAGGAATAAATTAACTTGATCACCAGGAGTTTTACCTTGAATTTTTGAGCTGATAAAAAACACCACGCTCCTGCACTGTTGTGTTAATAATCCCGGAATTCTCTAAAACGCCAAGATATTTGTTTATCTCATTCATATGGATACCGAGAATTCTCTCCAGGTCATGGATGGTGCATGGTCGCCTTAAAAGTGTTTCCCGAATCGCATTTTCCACATCCGTACGATACGATTTAGCATCCTCCCTTTCAGTTGCAGGTGCAATTATTTCAACGTTCCGCAGTCCCCAGAGATTGGAAATCCGTTCAAGATCAGTTCTGCTGACCGCTCTTAATCCATCCACTGTTCCCGGCCTGTCAAGTGTATTCAGCTGGATCCTTTCAGGTTTGATTTTCAACAAAGATTCTTTCAGTGCATTCAAATTGTCAATATCATCATTAAACCCCGGAAGTATAAAGATTTCAAGCCAAATTTTTCCCTGGAACTCTTTTCTGAAATCTATAAGTCCCTGAATATAACTTTCTAATTTGAGACTGCGAACAGGCCTGCTAATTTTACGGAATGACCTTTCTGTGGCAGCATCCAGTGAGGGTAAAACAACATCTGCCTGCAACAACTCCTTTCTTACATCGGGATCGCTGAACAGACTCCCGTTTGTTAATACAGCAACAGGGATATGGGGCCAGTTCTTTTTAAGAAAAACCAGCACATCGCCAATGTGTGAATGAAGCGTGGGTTCACCGGCTCCCGAGAATGTAATGTACTCCGGGGCCGGATTATTGCTGAAGAAATGTTTTAACTCTTTCAATACACTGTCAACCGGCACATATTCTTTCCTCTCACTGGTAAGGTTCGTAGTTCGCCCGCATTCACAATACACACAATTAAATGAGCAAATTTTGTGAGGAATTAAATCAACGCCTAACGACATGCCTAATCTGCGGGATGGTACCGGGCCAAACAGATGTTTATACATATTGTATCTTTATTTAACTGTTCCTCTTTTGATCACAAAATCTCCTTTTTGCGTGCCAATTATTTCTCCAATCAAATCACATTTGGTTACAAGCAGAAAATAGATGTGATCATGGGGAACATCTATCAACCCTTCCAGATTACCCTGTCCCTTTGAAATAACCACATCTGCATTGATGAATTGATTCTTAAAATCCTCCGAAACAGATTCCCATACAGCCCCCGGAGCATCATCACCGGTGGTGATCACTGTGGCCATCTTATCCATACCTGCCATCTTTGCATCTTCCAGCGTTATGTCGTTTATAACGGGACCATTCCGGACAACAAAATACTTCTGAGGCAAATTGATGGACTCCAGAAATAGTTTGTCCAGAACAATCTCACCGCAATTGTCCCCGATATAGAGCAGGGAATTAGCGTGTTTCAGGTCTTGGCGAAGGTCCTGGGAATCATCTATGGCCAGTTTCTTATCCATTACCCGGTTGATCGTATCCATTACATCGAACTGGTATTTAGCACCAAAATCGATTACATTACCTGCAACGGCCAGACGCATGGCTGTATCAAACGGATCCTCAGAATTGTCCACCATTTCCTTAAACGATGGATACAATTCCAACATCATCCGGTTATATTTCTCCTTAATCTGATGATAGGGATCCGGATCCTGTAAAGACTCCCGTATCATTCTTTGCAACATGCGCCCCAGCATGGGTGGTGATTGTTTGTAGTCAACCTGAGATAAATACTCTAGCAATTGACGCAGGATAGCTTCCTGCCGGGGTTCGGGGATGACACCTGTTTCTCCGAGCCTTAAATAGCTATCTACAATACAGGGTATACATTCAAATTGTGTATTCATTCACTAGAATATTTCAGCAGGTTCCAAAAAAGAAGTATGCCATGGGAAAGATACCTTATTATTCGTACAACAACCTGGTTTCTTTGTTGGTCAGAATAGGTTCAATGAACTCTGAAAAAAAACTTAGATTCCCCTGTTCCCAATTTAGCATGTATAATGAAGTATTTTTGAAGGAGAGGATATTTTAGATATCAATTGCTTCTTTTTTTGTAATCTGAATCATAGAAATTGCGGCTTCGGCAGCTTTAATAATCATAGGTTTTGTGGGTGCACCGGTAAGTAAAGGATGTGTACCTATCTGATAAGAGACAAGCTCGTATATTGTGATACTTTTTTGAATTATCAAGCCAATTATATTAATGATCTCACCGGCTGAGTCTGATCCCCATACTTCTCCGCCAAGTACTGTCCCATCCGAAGGAGAAAAGTACAATTTAACAGTTAAAGGTGATGCCCCGGGGATGGTTCCGGGATGTCTGTCAACATCAGTGAATTTTGTACTTAAGAAATCTATGTTGGCTTCATTTGCACTTCTTTCATCAATACCGGCAGCAGCCATCGCCATTCCGTTTATCTTCGTTGAAAATACGCCTAATGTTCCGCTAAAGAGTTTTTTGATTTTAACACCGAATAAATTGTATCCTAACACGCGTGCTTCAGCGGTAGCGGTAGAAGCAAGCATGATTTGATCGCTACGACCGGTTAAGAAGCCAATGGTCTGAGAACAGTCACCCACAGCACTGACATCTTTTACTGATGTGCGTTCGTAACTGTCTACTTTGATTGCTCCCATTACATTTAAAGGTAATCCGGCTTTTTCAGCAAGTTCCGAATTTGGCTTGTATCCTACCGAAATAATTACAGCATCTGCTGTTATTTCTTCTCCTCCTTTTATTTTTACTTTTTTTACATAGCCATCGTTATTGCCTATAATTTCTTCTACTAAAGTTGAGGTTCGAATATTAGCAGCAGTTTTTTCAAGCTGTTCTGTGGTTATTTTGCTCAATTCTTCGGAAAATGCCTTAGAAAAACAATATTTCTCACTTTCAATCAAAGTGATATTTTTATCATGATGTGATGATAGCTGTTCAGCCACTTCAGCACCAATAAATCCACCCCCAATGATTACGATATTTTTTTTGTCCTTCAATTCCTCGAAAAGCCTCTGGATATAGTTATAGCTCTTTTTGATATAATAAACATTCTTCATATCATAACCTCGAATGAATTTAGCTATCACAGGTTTGGAGCCTGTCGCAAAGACAAGTTTATCATAATGGCAGGTACTTCCTGATTTCAGGCATACTGACTTCTCTTTTATGTTTACTTCATTAACAGGATCGACAATCACTTCTCCCCCAAGATCTGTGAACGGTTTCAGTCCCATCATATTTTTTTCCACAGAACCCAGCTCGTGAAAAACATAAGGAATTCCACAGGGGATCAGTCCCTTTTCTTCTTCCGCAATTATTAAAACCGATTTATCAGGATTTTGTTTTTTCACGATTAATCCTGTTACAATACCGGCAGGTCCTGCCCCGATAATAATTACGTTGTACTTTTCCATTTTCATTTTTTTCATGTATTACCTACAAATCAATTACAGTCCCATATAAGTTTTTATGAGTTTTGTCAAAAATCTATTCTTCTATAGCGGGACTATGATTTTCAAGGGCGTAAATACCTGGCAGGAATCTACTTCTTGTCCCTGAGTAATTCCTCCCTTATCAGTGTATGTCCACATTCAGGACATTTTAGTGTGGTGCATTTAATCCCTCTCTGATGTGGGATTTTTTCACCACATTTTGCACAAATACAATATCCACCCGTTCCATAAGCTCCGCCCTTATTACGGCCCTGGCCACCACCTCTACCGGATCCCCGGTCCTGGCCCATATTTTTACCTTTCCCAGATGTATTCATTTTACCTGGATTAATTTTATTTACTGATCCTGATGAAACAGGCTATGTGCAACATAACCTGTTTGTTCTGTTCTTATCATTCCTCTCCTATTTTAGAGAGTCGATCTTCTAAAGAAGACAATTGATCTTTGAGAATTTTGATTTCATTTTCAATCAATGTCTTTTCTGATACACCAGGGACACTCCCTTGATAATAATGTCCATAGCCCTTCCCGAACCTTAAACCGGATCCTCTTCCATGGCCAAATCCACCACGAAATCCTCTTCCGTATCCTCCTCCCCAGTTGATAAAGCCCTGATAATCAGACCCGGCACAATCTCCCATTCGTCTTCCTGTTAGCGGACCGTCACCTGCCGGCCCGGTTTTGTCTCCTCTTGGCATAATTACCTCCTTTCGTTTTGATATTTTAAATCACAGCACTTACCATGACCGAAACCGCCAGCCAGATTTATAAGATTATTTGAATGACATGCCGGACATTCTGTAATGGTCTTCATCATGATAGTTTTGAACATATGCCCACATCCTGAACAGCGAATAATATTATTTCTGAAATGAATACTGCCCCCTTCAATTGTCAGCAGACCCCCCTGAATAATAAAATCAGCAATTTTTTTCCTTGATTTTTCAATCAACCGGGTAAAAGTGGACCGGGATATTCCCATCTCATCAGCCGCTGATTCCTGTGACATACCTAATTGGTCAGCCAGACGAAAAGCTTCAAATTCATCGAGAGACAACAGAATCTGTTCCAGGGATTGTTCCCTTGCACCAACAGGTTTAAATGTTGAATAAATAGGAGGTTCATGTACAATTCTATTAAACTGAGGTCTTGGCATATCAATTTTTTTATAAAAATAATGCACATATGTTCATTATACAAATGTTTTTCCCTATTTTTATACAAATAAATACTAATCAATTCTTAAACAGATGAAACTAAAAAAACTATTATTCGCTACAGCTGCCATAATGATGGTTACAGGTGCTTATGCACAGAGAGCAAACAGAAGTGACATCTGCCAGAGTATCCCGGGCCTGACCATTGAACAGCAGCAGAAAATCGACAAGTTAAGTGTTACACATCAGAAAACGATGGATGGATTGCGTGCACAGTTCTACTCGGAGCGCGATGCTGTAAAAGCGTCTGGATTCAAAACACAGATGAATACCGAGATGAAGAACCATTACCAGAATATTTCTGGTTTGCTTACTCCTGAACAAGAAGTATATTTCGATCAGAATTGCAATGTAAACAGAAGAAGCAGGAATTACTACAGCGTAGGTTATGGAGGCGGACAGGGTTTTGGACGTGGACAGGGCTATAGACGTGGACAGGGCTATGGACGTGGACAGGGTTTTGGACGTGGACAGAGTTTTGGACGCGGACAGGGTAGAGGTTACGGCCGATCTGTCTATTAGGTGAACATGTCAAACATGATAAGTCCCGTTTCCCGCGGGACTTTTTTTTTATACCACATGGTGGTTTGTGAGAAAGTATGAGAACCTGAAATTACCAGGGAATTGAAGATATTGTACTAAATTAGTAGACTTACTACTGATAATACAGAAACCATGAAACGATATTTGTGCACGTTTATCCTGATATTTGCTGGCGGTAGTCTTATTTTTCCCCAGGTGAAACTGGGTGAAAAAGTGCCCAATTTCATCACCCTGGACCAGGAAGGTTCAAAATGGGTACTGAAGAAGAACCTTAAGTCGGCCGACTACCTGGTCATCTATTTTTACCCTGCTGCCTTTACCGGCGGATGCACGAAACAAGCTTGCAGCTACAGGGACCAGAAAGGTGAACTGGCTGGTGTGGGCGCACAGGTAGTGGGAGTTTCGGGCGATAAACCTGAAACCCTGGAATTGTTCGCATTGGAACACCAACTGAATTTCACCCTTCTGTCCGATGAAACCGGAGAAATCGCCACACTGTTCGGTGTACCCCAGAAGGATGGCGGAACCATCAACCGGGAAATCAAAGGCAAAGCGCTGGACATTGCACGGGGAACCACCATTCAGAGATGGACCTTTATCCTTGACCGAAAGGGGATCCTGATATACAAAGACTCGGAGGTAAATGCGGTGTCGGACAGCGGCAAGGTTGTGGAATTCCTGTCATCGCTACTATAATATCCAGCTGTTACAAACAGCATCACTACTATAATATCCGGCTGTTACAAACAGCATCGCGACAATATGGATGTGCGTCAGAGCTTTATTTAGAAAGGTTCTAATTAAGCCGGATAGTTCCCTGCAATAACTGTGGCGATCCCATTTTTTTATAATTTGTAGGGAAACAGCGTTCCTATGAAGCCCAAATTTCTATTCGGATTTGATATTGGGTCAATCTCCATCAATACCGTCATTATGGATTCGGACGGTAATATCAAACTGGACCGCTATGATTATTGCCACGGCAAACCTTTCGAGAAACTGAAGGAAATCCTGGATTTCCTTGGAAAAACCTATTCAAACAATCAGTTTGAGCACATCAGTTGTACAGGCACAGGGGGTAAACTGGCTTCAGGGTTAATCGGGGGGACCTACGTTAATGAAATTGTCGCCCAATCTACTTCCGTATCCAGGTTATATCCCCAAGTGAGGACTATTATTGAGATGGGTGGAGAAGATTCCAAGCTGATCTTCATGGATAAGGTTGACAACTATACATCCAGACTGTCTGATTTTGAAATGAATACCCTATGCGCAGCAGGAACAGGTTCTTTTCTTGACCAGCAGGCAAAACGGATCGGCATTTCCATTGAAAAAGAATTTGGCGAGTTGTCACTTAAATCGGAGAGCCCACCACGGATCGCCGGGCGTTGCAGTGTATTTGCCAAGAGCGATATGATCCACCTGCAGCAAATAGCTACCCCGGTCCACGATATTGTGGCAGGGCTCTGTTTTGCCGTTGCCCGCAACTTTATCAGTTCACTGGGTCGGGGCAAAACGTTTCAATTTCCTGCTATTTTCCAGGGAGGCGTGTCTTCAAATACCGGGATGGTAAGGGCCTTCCGTGAGCTTCTTGAAACAGAGGATGGAGATCTCCTGATTCCCGAACACAACACTTCCATGGGGGCCATCGGGGCAGTGCTCCATACCACTGCAAACGAAAAAGGGGAAAGTGAAGGGTATAAAGGAACCGACAAACTTGGGGACTATATCAGTGGTGAAAAATCCAGGGGCAAATCCTTTGAGCCGCTGAAAGAACCTGAATCAGAAATCATTAAAGAGGTATATACGATCCCCGATTCAAAAGAAAAATATGAAGTATACCTGGGCCTCGACGTCGGTTCTCTGAGCACCAATGTGGTGCTTATTGACGACCAGAACCGCGTGATTGCGCGCAGCTACCTGCCCACTGCCAGTAGACCCCTGGAAGCCATAAGAAAAGGGATGTCTGAAATATTTGAGGAGATAGGAGACAGGGTAGTTGTCAGGGGAGCCGGTTCCACCGGATCGGGACGCTATCTCACTGGTGATTTTGTTGGTGCCGATCTGATTCGCAATGAGATCACGGCCCAGGCTACTGCCGCCATCGCTTTCGATCCGGAGGTGGATACAATATTTGAAATCGGCGGACAGGACTCAAAGTTCATCAGTATTGATAACGGTGTGGTGGTTGATTTTGAAATGAACAAGGTGTGTGCCGCCGGAACCGGATCATTCCTTGAAGAGCAATCGGAAAAACTGGATATTAATATCATCGGGGAATTTGGTGCGATGGCCCTGAGAGCAGATAAACCGGCAGGCCTTGGGGATCGCTGTACAGTCTTTATGGAATCGGACCTCAACGCCTTCCAGCAAAGAGGGGTGGAAAAGGATAACCTGGTGGGCGGACTCGCATACTCCATTGTACATAACTACATCCAGAAGGTGGTACGAAAGAAACGGATTGGAAACCACATCCTGTTCCAGGGAGGGGTCACCAACAACAAAGCTGTTGTAGCCGCTTTTGAAAAGGTAACCGGGAAGAAGATCCATATTCCACCACATTTTGATGTAACCGGTGCCATTGGTGCAGCCATGCTGGCCCGGGATCACGTAAAAGAAAATAACCTGCAAACCCGATTCAAGGGTTTTGATATCAGTAAGATCCCGTATAAGGTAGACATATTTACCTGCAAAGCCTGTTCCAACCAGTGCGAGATCAGGCGGGTAAGGATCGAAGGGGAGAAAAAACCCCTCTATTATGGCGGAAGGTGTGAAAAGTATGAACTTGATGAACGAAAAGGAAAAGGAGAGGGAATCCCGAACTATTTTGAGGAGCGCTTAGAAATACTGATGGACGGGTATCAGCCTGAAATTGATCCGGAAAAGACAACCATTGGGATCCCCAGGGGATTGATGATATACTTCCAGCAATTTCCATACTGGAGTACCTTTTTCAAAGAACTGGGGTTCAACGTTGCGATTTCTGAGGAGACCAATAACCAGACCATTAAAAAATCGCTGAGCCTGATTGTGGCAGAAACCTGCTTTCCGATTGAGGTAATGCACGGACACATCTATGAAATGCTGGAAGGCGATGTGGATTATGTCTTTACACCTTTTATGATCAATAACAGGGCTGACAAGGACAATCCCACCGCCAACTACAATTGTCCGTGGGTGCAAACTGTCCCCTTTATGGTGAAAGCTTCGCTGCCCGAAAACAAGCGGGATAAATTGCTTACCCCCACCCTGAATTTCCGCTACTATGGAAAGGTGGTTGAAAATGAATTGAACAATTACTTCGGAAAGAAATTCAGGATCAGCAGGAAGCAGATTACAGATGCCATGAAGAAGGCAGATGTGAAGCAGACACGGTTTGAGGAACGCGTGAAAAAACGCGGACAAGAAGTGATTGCGAACCTGCCCGAAAACAGAGAGTGCCTGGTGGTGATTGGCCGTCCCTACAATACGGGTGATCCCGCGCTCAACCTTAGCATGGTAGAAAAACTCATCAACCTGGATGTGCTGCCTATCCCCATGGACTACCTGCCCCTGGCAGAGGAATTCATCACAAAGGATTACAACAAGATGTACTGGCCCAACGGTCAGCGCATTCTTGCTGCTTCCAGGATCATTGCCCGGGACGACCGCCTGCATGGTATCTATATGGGCAACTTCAGGTGTGGTCCCGATTCATTCCTGGCGCATTTTGTGCACGAAGAAATGGCCGGAAAACCTTACATGGAGATCGAAATTGATGAGCACAGTGCCGACGCCGGGATGATCACCCGTTATGAAGCATTCCTCGACAGCCTTAAAGGTTCCAGGATAGCCAGTGAAAAGAAGAAACAAGTGTATACTCCGGGAATGATGACCTCCTCTCCCATGAAGGACCGGATACTCTATTTTCCCTACATGAATGATGCATCCCATGTGATTGCGGCCGTTTGCAGGAGCTTTGGGATCAATTCCGAATCGCTGCCCATGCAGACCCAGGAAGACCTGGACCTGGCCAGGAAGTATACTTCGGCCAGGGAGTGTTTCCCCATGATCTGTACCACAGGCAGCTTCCTGAAAAAACTGATGGAGCCCGGTGTAGATCCGGCAAAGGTGAGCTTTTTTATGCCCGACCACAATGGCCCCTGCAGGTTCGGCCAGTACAACCGTTTCCAACGGGTGCTGTTTGACAGACTCGGCTTTGAGAAGACAGAGATCATTGCACCCAGCAATGACAGTTCCTATGAAGATATTTCAGCCGGACATGGAACTAAATTCCGCTTCAATGTTTGGAAGGGATTTGTGGCCATGGATATGATCCGCAAACTGAAACAGGAACGAAAACCTTATGAACTGATGCCGGGTAACACTGAAAAGGTGTACCAGCAGGCCCTGGCCAACCTCATGAGCTGCATGGAGAATGGAGGCGGTAATCTGACCGATGCCCTGGCAAAGATTGCTTATTCATTTACACAGATCCCATTATCTAACGGAAAGCGCAAACCGGTAATCGCCATTGTGGGAGAAATCTTTATGCGCGACAACGCATTCTGCAGCGGTCACCTTGTGGAAAGACTGGAGAAATTTGGCGCCGAAACCTGGATCGCTCCCTTTGCCGAATGGCTCTCATATTCCACCATTCGATATACACGCGACAGCAAATGGAAAGGTGATTTCAAGGGGATTATCAAGTCAAAGATCCAGGAGTTCTCCCAGGAAGCCTCAGCCAAAAAGATCACAAAGGTCTTTCACGGATTGTTCGATGAGGACAAAGAAGTGACTGTCAAAGACATGCTAAATGCATGTGGTCCCTATGTACACCGCCATTATGATGGGGATCCGGCCCTGAACCTGGGAACTTCAGCCATCCTGGTTGACAAGGGGATCTCGGGGATCGCCAATATTCTTCCTTTTACCTGCATGCCCGGTACGCTGGTCACAGCCGTTTCAGACCAGTTAAGGAAGGACAAAGGCAACATCCCGTATGTAAGCATTGCATATGACGGCCAGGAAGATGCATCCATAGAAATCAGGCTGCAAGCATTCATGCACCAGGCTTACCAGTATGCAGAACAGAAAGGATTGATGGAGATAACCAATTCCCCGGTTTTTAGTATACAGATTTGAAACAATGGTCAAAATCCAAATCAAATTCAGAATTTCGGATTATAATAGTTAGTAAATTGCATGTTGTCGAATCGAACTTTAAAACATAATATCATGAAACGATTTGTAATCTTATTATCCATGCTGGGTTTTATCATATCCTTCCAGGATACAAATGCTCAGAGCATCAGGTCCATGATGAAGAAAAAGATCTTTGAGGACAACCTGAAAGCACAGGCCAAAAAAGACAGCGTCAGGGCGGTGGAAGCGGGTGAAGAACCCGACAAACATCCCAACACCACCATGACTCACGTCTATATGGATGCATTCGGACTTTCAGGCAATGTGGACTATGAATCCGATTATAACTTTGATGCCTATATCCAGATGGAAGTTTCCGATTACAATAAAAAGGGGAAACTGAAGGATAAAGTGATTTATGATTCATACATCAACAGTGAAGCAGTGGATTATGCCATGGTCTTTTCTGACAATGACAACCGTTCCACCATCATCTTTGATGATAAAAACAGTGCCATGCTTATTCTGTCTGACAATGACGGTGAAAAGACCGGATTTGCCATGGGTATTGACAAGGAGGCCCTCGCAGAAAGAACAGAAGAATATGCCGAAGAATCGAACACCAAACCTTATGAAGCTTATAAAACCGGCAAGTCAAAAACCATCCTGGGATATTCATGTGACGAATACCTGATTGAGGATGAAGCCACTGAAGCACGCATGTGGGTGTCAGAAAAACTGGGAAAACAGGTTCGTAGAGAGATGCTGAACAACCAGCAGACCTTCGGTGCTGCCTTTTATCATGCTGCTTATATGGATGGGATGGTACTGGAGTATAGTACCCTGGACAAAGAAGATGGTGACAGGGTGGTGATGCAGGTCACCAAAATCGATCTGAACCATTCCCACAATATCTCCACCACGAGTTACGCAGTGATGTCCATGGCGCAGCCTTCGGAAGAATAATGGACTTTAGGTCATTGCTCACAAACTTCCCTTCAGGATTTGAAAAAGAGTTGTACATCCGGGAGGTGGGCAATTCTGAAGAGAAGTTTAAATCACTCCTTGACCTGGCTCTGTTTGAAAAGGACCCCCTGGCATGGAGGGCCGGATGGATCCTGGATGGAAGCGCAGAGCTGTATCCGGAAATTACACTGAACTTCATCTCGCAGATTATTCAAAAACTTCCGGATATCTCTTCCACCGGCACAATCCGCAGCCTGTTGAGGCTGCTCTGCCGGTATGAGATACCCGAAGAAGACCAGGGTATGCTGATCGACCTCAGTTTCAACTATATGGTATCTGAACTTTACCCGGTTGCCGTTAAGGTCCATGCCATGCAGATCATTTACAACCATGTCCTCATTTACCCTGAACTGAAAGATGAACTGGTGACGGTGATCGAGGACCAGGTGGGCAATAACAGCGTGGGATTCAAATCGAGGGGCATGCGGATCATCAGGCAGCTGGAAAAACTTTAGTCAGTCGATTTTTTGTAATATTGTGCTTACCAAGAAATTCTCTTTTGGAAATACACTTCATTCTATATAAACCGGCTGTACCTGAAAATGTGGGGGCTGCTGCAAGGGCCATTAAGACCATGGGATTCAGTCACCTGAGGCTGATCGGTCCATGCAACCACCTCAATGAAGAAGCCCGGATGCTGGCCCATGGCTCCCATGATATCCTTGAATCGGCCATTGTGTTTGACAGTTTCAACGAAGCCACATCTGACCTGGACCTGGTGGTCTGCACCACGGCAAAAGAAAGGAGTGCCAAACACGACTACTATTCCACCAGGGAGTTCGGACAATTCCTTGAGAATAAAACAGCCCTTCTGGAGAAAGTCGGGATTCTTTTCGGGACTGAAGAAAGCGGACTGCCCAACCAGCTGATCCTTCAGTCAGATCTGGCCATAAGTATCCCCATGGCAGGTGGATACCCCTCCCTGAACCTGGCACAGGCCGTAATGATCACAGCCTACGAGCTCTCACCCCTGAACCAGCTGGAGAAACCCGGACAAACCCTCTCCAAGTCAGGAGAAGGCTGGGGAGAACTGAAGATCCAGGCACAGCGGCTGCTGGCCGATTCCGGTATCCCGGAAGGAAATCCCCTGTTCCACCGCATCATGGAAAGAATGGCAACAGTGGGAGCCAATGACATCCCCCTGTTTCTTTCGGTGATCAAGCGAATCAATAAAACAAACTGATTATGGAGTCCCTTCACATACTGCTTGTTTACAATGGGAAAATCCCCACTCCAAAATACGGGGGAACCAGCAGGGTTGTATGGTACCTGGGGAAAGAACTGGTGAAGATGGGACACCGGGTCTCCATGTTGGTCGCCGCAGGATCTGCCTGTGATTTTGCAGAAGTGATCGCCTATGATCCCGATCGTCCCCTGGCAGGGCAGATCCCGGAGTCGGTGGACCTGGTCCACTCCCACATCCCGGTTTGGGAACCGCTTCCCAAACCCTATATGATCACACGGCATGGGAACTCTACCATTGACAGGGATTTTGACATCAATACCACCTTTCTCTCCCGCGACCATGCTGCCAGGTTTGGTAGTGAGGTCTTTGTTAACAACGGACTGGGTCTGGAAGAGTATGGCAAACCGCGTTTCGATGTGGAGCGAAAATACGTTCATTTTCTGGGCAAGGCCGCCTGGAAGGTGAAAAACCTGAAAGGCTGCATCAGCATTGCAAGAGAAGCAGGCATGCCACTGCGGGTACTGGGCGGATACAGGATAAACCTGAAAATGGGCCTGCGTATTACACTGAGTCCCAGGGTGAGGTTTGAGGGTATGGTGGATGGTGACAGGAAAAACCGGCTCATCAATGGTTCCCGGGCCCTGTTGTTTCCCGTGAGATGGCATGAACCTATGGGTCTGGCTGTGTTGGAAAGTCTCTATTTCGGTTGTCCGGTTTTCGGCACCCCCTACGGTGCGCTGCCCGATATCGTTACCCCCGAATTTGGTTTTCTTTCCAACAAAAAATCAGAACTGGTAAGTGCCCTGGAACACCTGGACGGGTATGACCGGAAAAAGTGCCACGAATACATCTGCGACAATTTCGCATCCATCCACATGGCACGCAATTTCCTTCCCCTTTTTGAGAAAATCCTCAATGGAGAGCAACTGAATCCCCGGCCTCCCCGGGTGGTGGCCACAGGCGGGCCCAGGCTCCTGCCATTCCTGGAGGAATGAAACGAAATATATGGAATCGTCGGATCAAAAATACTTAAGGTCCCTGATCGCTGAGGGAGAACACCAGAAGCTCGATTTTAAATTCGAGATCAATGATGCCCGCAAAATCGCCAGAACCCTCTCAGCCTTTTCCAATACTGACGGAGGAAGGCTCCTGATCGGGGTAAAGGACAATGGACGTATCAGTGGTGTTCGGTCGGAAGAGGAGTTTTACATGGTTGAATCGGCGGCATCGCTCTATTGCAAACCGGAAATAAAATTTACAAGCCGGAACCATTCCATTGAAGGGAAAAACGTCCTTGATATCTACATCCCTCCTGCGACTAAAAAACCTGTATATGCCCGGGATGAGGAGAACCGGTGGATGGCCTATGTAAGGGTGGCCGATCAGAACATTCTTGCAAACATTATTCAACTGGAGGTATGGAAGGACGAGAAAAGAACGCGTGGCAAACTGCTGAAATTCACACGCCATGAGGAGATCCTGTTGGGATACCTTGAGAAAGAACCCGATGCTTCGCTCTCAAAGATCCAGCGTGATACCGGTTTCCGAAGAAATGAACTGGTTTCCCTCATGACAAAGCTGGTCCGGTTTGATGTGGTTGAGATGTGGTTCAACGAAGGAAGGAACTCATTCCGCCTGAAGGATACACCCGGGGAATAATCGTTCCTGCAAAGAATTTAAAGATACTCCATCAGGGAATCAAAGATGATCTGTCCGTCCGTATTCCTGCCATATGGAAACACCGCCCGTTCTGGCTGGGGGATCATTCCGAAGACATTCTTTTTTTCATTGCATACACCGGCAATATTGTCTACCGAACCGGTAACATTGATCTCTTCTGAGATCCTTGCAAACTCGTCGCAATAACGGAACAGTATCTGCTCCTGGTGCCGCATCTGAACCAATATCTCCTCCTTTGCCGTATACCTGCCATATCCAGTGGCTATTGGAATGCGGTATGCTTCGTTGTTGGAGAGCTTACTGGTAACCGCCGTATAGTCGTTGTCGGGTTTGATAAAGGTGCTCCGGCAAATAAAACGCTGCGCCTTGTTCATTCTTAACGTACCCGGGACCAGTCCCGTTTCACACAGTACCCTGAATCCATTGCCGATACCGATAATATTTTTTCCCCGGTCAGCATATTCCATCATTGGTTCAATCACCGGTGAGTCCTTGATGCACTTTGAGGAGTTGGAAGAACCTTTACAGGGGACGCCACCTGGAATAAAGAGGACATCTATACCATTCAGGTTGGTCTCACGGTTCCAGACAGGTCTGACCTTCTTTCCATAAATATCCACAAGTACCCTGGTCAGATCTTTGTCACCATGGGCTCCGGGAAATATGAGAATACCGAAGGTCATTGTATGATTGGTTGTGTCTTTCAAAGATAACTACAAAAGGATTTTATCCAAATTTGAAGGTAATTATTAATTCGTTAGATTTACATGAACATAGTGCAGCAGCCGCTTAACCACCCTATGGAGGTCGTCGAAAAGGATATACGCAGCTTTCAGGAAACCATCCGTAATCATTCGGATTATGACTTTACCGGGTATTCACTCACCTCACTCCGTCGCCGTCTCACCAAGATCCTGCTGGAGTTTGATATGGAAATGGATGGACTGACCCAGAGGCTAAGGGCTGACCCGGATTTCCTTGAAATTATTGTCAAAAAGCTTACTGTTCATACCACTGAATTATTCAGGGATCCGGACATTTGGAAAAAAATCAAAACTGAATTGCTCCCCGCATTCAGGAATAAACCATCCATCCACATCTGGCATCCGGGGTGCTCTACAGGCCAGGAAATCTACTCGATGATGATGTTGCTTGAAGACCTTGGGATGCTGGAGAAAACCCACATCTATGGAAGCGATATCAATCCGGATGTGATCGCAACCGCCAGGGAGGGAAAGTACAAATATCATTTCAACCAGAGCTACCTCGAGAATTTTGATCGCGTGCTGCTGAACGGTTCGGGCACATCTTCATTGAAACATAAAAAACACTGGAAAAAATATTTTAGCATAGATGAGATCCGCGATGCGATCCAGATGAAGGATTACCTCCGCACAAAACCGGTGTATAAGAAACTGGACCTGGTGAAAGATCCTAACCTCTTTTTGGTTAAATTCGATCTGATCGTTTGCAGAAATGTGATCATTTATTTCAATTACGAATTGCAAAACAGGGTGTTTGACTTATTCCATGAGAATTTGAATGACAATGGAACCCTTATCCTGGGTGTACATGAGTCAATCCTGGATCCGTTTTCCCGGCACTTTATAAAAAAGGATCCCTTTTATCTGAAACAAGCATGAAACAGCAAGCATGATCATCAGAAGCATAACCATCCGGTCGAAACTCTTGCTAACCACCCTGGTCATCGTGTTGCTGCTGGTTGTACTGGCCCTGACTTACATGGATGCTGCCAGGCGTGCCGGGAACGAGCAGGTCCTGCTTGAAGAGCGTTCCGCACTGCAGTCGGAATATCATTCCCTGAATACCACCTTTCACAGGATGGTGCTGGATGAAGAGAATGGCCTGACCGCCACATGTATCCATCAGGCCCGCCAGGTGGAAGATCGCTTAAGGAATATCATTGCCCGAGAATCCTTGTCGCAGGAGGCTCAAATCAATCTCAAATCTGAGCAGATCTTTACCACTCTGAAACGCATCCGGAATGATCTCAGGATCCCTGTTGTTGCAGACAGTACACATTGGATGCAGGCCCGGACCGATATGGAAGTGCTGGGTGGCCTGATGACAGAACTGGACAGGTCACTTACTGAGTTTCAGAATGTATCCCGGCGGAAGGGTCAGTTACAGATTGGCCTGGCACTTTCCCTGGGCATTTTTTTGATCGGCACCTACCTTGTTATCTTCTCGCTCAGCATCACAAATTCTTTCCGGAAGCTTTCTGCATACACCAGCCAACTACAATCCGGCAAACTACCCCTTTCTCTGGACCTTACTTCTGAGAATGAATTCGGCCGGATAGCCAGGAATCTGAACAGCCATACGGCTGACCTCCAGGAAAAAATCGGGCACATTACTTCTTTATCCCAGGAGGGTCCCGGTGCCATTTACAAACCCGATGAGAATGATGAACTTGGAAATGCGCTGTTGGTACTGTCCGATTACCTGACCAGCAAAGAACTGGATGAGGTGACACGGAACAGGGAGGATAAGAAACAGAACTGGATATCGGAAGGAATGGCGCAGCTGGGGGAGGTACTTCAATCTGAGAGAGAAAATGTTATTGAACTCTCCTACCGCATCATCCAGAAGCTGGTTACCTATATGAACGTGGAGATGGGGTCCATTTTCATCACCAACGATACGGATCCTGAAAATCCATCACTGGACCTGGCAGCTTCATATGCATTTGACCGGCGAAAATACATGAACAGTTCCCTTCCATGGGGTGTGGGACTGCCGGGGACATGTGCGCAGGAAAAGGAGCGGATCTTCCTGACCGAGGTTCCGGATGATTATTTTGAAGTCTCTTCGGGTACCGGATCCTCAAAACCCAACTGCATCCTGCTGGTCCCCCTGAAGATCGATGATGAGGTTTACGGAGTTATCGAACTTGCAACCGTGCGGCTGCTGAGGCCTTTCGAGACGGAGTTTGTGGAATCCCTCGCCGAAAGTATTGCCTCGTCGCTGCTGACAGTCCGGATCAATGAACGTACATCCGAGCTGTTGAAACAATCCCAGGGCCAGTCCGAAACATTGAAAAGCCAGGAAACTGCCATGCTGGAAAATATGAAACAGCTGGAACAGACCCAGGAAGAATCAAGTAAAAAAGAGACTGAATTCACGGAGATCCTGAATGCGATCAACCAGTCATCCCTAGTCGCCGAACTGGGTCTGAACAGTCGTTTTTCCAGCATCAATGACCAGTTCCTGCTTCTTCTGGAGTCGCACCGGGATCAGGTGTTGGGCAAACTTTACAGTGAGTTTGCAAAGGTGGATCCCTATTCGGACGGATATAAAGAATTCTGGTCATCTCTCCGCGAAGGCAGAAGCATATCCAACATTGAAACATACAAGCTCTTTTCCGGTAAGGAGGTGTGGTTGCAGCAGACCCTCACACCGATCATCAATAACGAGGGGAAGGTTTATAAGATCCTGAATATTGCAATGGATATTACCGAGAACCGCATGCTGCAGGAGAGGCTCGAATCGCGAGAGCTTGAGATCACGCGGAGTGGCCTGGATATGCAGACCCTCAATGAGGCAGTAAATAGTTCCCTGATCAAATGCGAACTGGATGCAGAAGGCATCATCATTGATGTGAATGACAAGTATAACGAAGTTACGGGATATGGAAGGAAGGAGCTGCTGGGAAGAAATTACCGCATGTTCCTGAAGGATTCGGAAAAGGATCAATTTGAGAAGATCTGGGACGAGGTGATCAAGGAAAAGGTATATGAAGGCGTGATCCGGAGGTCAAAACCTACGGGCGAGGAGGTATGGCTCATATCCACATTTTCCCCGGTGAAGGATGAAGCAGGGGCCATTTACAAGGTATATTTCATGGGCCTGGATATTACTGAGAAGAAACTGAAGTACCAGCTGCTGGAAGATGCCAACCAGGAGGTTGAAAGACTGAAGGAGCGATTAAAGAATGATGAGGCTTAGATTGGATTGATATGCTCAGGAGTAGATTACAATACATATTTACCTGGGTGGCCCTGGTCGTTTTACTGACCGGGGGCATTTCATTGCTGATTCTTTCCTGGAACAAGATCCTCACCAATGCATCATCACCTATCCTGTTGATCCTTATCTGGATATCGATGGCAGCCTCGGGTATTTTTCTGTTTATGCTTGCGGTAAAGAAAGCACACCGGCTTTGGATTGATGAGGAGCGCAGCCTGAAGGAAAAAGATGTTGATGAAAATTCGAAATCTGTTCAAAAACAAGATCCATCGAAGGATAAACATGTGATGGATTTTGCAGCCACCGCCCGGAAACTGGTCAGACGCACCCCTGAAAACGCATCACTGGAAGACGCAGGCAGGGGATTGCTAAAGAACCTGGCCCGGGAACTGGAGATTATGTCAGGCGTTTTCTATGTGGGGAAAAAGGGAAAATTTGAAGCGACCTCTTCCTACGCACTGGCTTCTTCCACCGAACCATATTCCTTCAAAGAAGGTGAAGGGCTCACCGGACAGGTGGCCAGAAACCAGCAGATCATGGTTCTGATCCGTCTTCCCGAGGAACACATGGAGGTATATTCCGGTCTGGGTAAATCGAAACCCGCCTACCTGGCCATTGTTCCGTTGATCTATAAAAACAAAACGGTTGCGGTAGTGGAATGCTCAGGCTACAGGCACGATCCGTATGATATTGAAAATATGTTCAGGATCTATTCAAGGGACATGATAGAGAAATTAGCACCAAACCTGCAATAGCAACATGTCGGGACGGGATCCATACATCATCAGTCGACTTAACTTCCGGAAGGTAGTGGTGGTCACCGTGATCAGCGCCCTGCTCGTGATCCTGATCCTCCTTTCCTTTCTGATGCAAGACGGCCTCTCCATCTCCTTCAGAAACCTGGTCATGTTGCATGGCGAGCATCCGTCACTGTTCCTGGTGGACCTGATCCCTGTGTTTATCTTTATCCTGCTCCACCCCATGCACAGGATCATGAACAGGGCCATCCGCGATTATGAAGAACGCGTTAAAGAATCCCGGCAGCTGGTGGCGCGCAATACCGAATTTGCAAAAGAGCTTTCCGAAGGGGATAATCCAGAACCCTATGATGAGATGATGGAGACTGACCTGGGAAAGGCGTTGCGCATGATCCAGCTAAACATTAAATCCAACCGAAGGAAGGAGAGGGAACAGAGCTGGATTGCTGAAGGAAAGGATATTGTTTCAAAGATCCTGAGGGAACACCAGGACCTGGATGAGCTTTCATACCAGATCCTGAATGCGTTGAACTCCTACATTCAGGCCACCCAGGCTGCATTCTACCTGTTTGACGAGGAAGCTAAAACACTCACCAATACAGCCACCTACGCCTATAACAGAAGAAAATTCATCAGTCAGAAATTCCAGATCGGGGAAGGACTCGTGGGACAATGCGCCTACGAGAAGGATTATATTTACCGAACCGAGATCCCGGAAGACTATGTAACCATTACCTCCGGGATTATGGGCGACCAGAAACCGGGAAGCATCCTGCTGGTACCCCTGATCTCCCACGACGATCTTCAGGGGATCGTAGAGTTTGCATTTCTGGGTGACCGCATTCCCAAACTGACCATCCAGTTCCTGCTTGAACTGGGCGAAATCATCGCACGTACCCTGTTGAACCTCAAGATGAACCTGCGGACCAAGAGGTTGCTGGAAGAGTCAACAAAAATGACCGATGAGCTGCAGAATAACGAGGTACAACTGCAGGAAAATGCCCGGGAAATGAAAAACTCCCAGGGAAAACTTGAAACCGCCAACATCCTGCTGGAAGGGAAGATCGATGAGGCCCGGAATGCACAGAACAGGATTCACCTGTTGCTGGAATATGCATCGGAGATCATCTCCATCTATGATAACGAATTCGGTCTTACCTACATCAGTCCGTCTGTTATCAATATATTCGGGTATACGGTAGAAGAGATGATGGCCGGGAAAGACCTGGAGCGCATAGGCAGGGATGAGGCCACACAGCTCAGGAAAACCCTTGAATGGCTGCGCGAAAATCCCGGCCAGGTCCAGAACCTCGAGTACTCTTTCATCAAGAAAAACGGAGAACGGATCTTTCTCCGGACACACTTCAGGAACATGCTGGCCGACTCTGCCATCAAAGGATTTGTACTCAACACCACCGATATCACGGAATCGAAGCGCATGGAGAAGGAACAGCGATTGAAAACCAGGATGCAATCGCTGTCGGAAAACTCGCTGGATCTGATCCTTCGCATCAGCAGTTCCGGAGATATTTATTATGCCAATCCAGTCGTGGAGGATTATACCGATATCTCACCCCACACCATGGTAAACCGGAACCTGAGCGAGATCCCTTTCAAAAAGATATTTGCCGATCTCCTCCAGGAGATCCTTTCCTCTATGGCAGATACGCCGGTTAAGAAAAACTTGCTGATATCCCTCCCCCTGCAGATGGGCGAGCATAAAACCGAAAGGATCCTCAATGTGGATGTCATCCCCGAATTCCAGGATAACGAACTGGAGACCATCCTCATCGTGGGCCATGACATTACCGAAGCCAAACACATTGAAAAAGAGATCAAGGTTCAGAACCGGAAGGTCCAGGACAGCATCAACTATGCGGAACGCATCCAGTCCTCCATCCTGCCTGAGACAAGCCGCATCAGGAAAGCCTTCCCAAAAAGTCTGGTCTATTACAAACCCAGGGATGTGATTTCAGGAGACTTCCCCTGGCTTTTTGAAACCGATGATGCCTGGTATATTGCCGCTGTGGATTGTACCGGTCATGGCGTTCCCGGTGCCCTGCTCTCTTTTATAGGCCTGTTCCTTATGAACAACATCACCGGCCTGAATCCCCGTATCTCGGCCGGGGACCTGTGTGAATCGCTGCACCAGGAGGTGAGAAAGACCCTGAAGCAGGATCGTGAGAAACCAGAAACCCGCGATGGGATGGACATGGCCCTGTGCAGGTTCCTCAAAAAAAAGCTGGTAATGGAATTCGCCGGTGCACACCGTCCGCTCTATCTCCTCAGTGAGGGGGAGATTACAGTGTATAAAGGTGACCGCAAGGCCATTGGTGGTCTGAAACACCCAAAAAAACCGGAGCAGCCGTTCACCAACCACGAGATCCATTACCATCCGGGCGACAAGTTCTTCTTCTTCACAGACGGTCTGACCGATCAGTTGGGAGGTCCGGACGGATTGAAGTATGGTTCGGGTAGGGTCCGCCAGCTCCTGCTGGAAAATGCTGCGTATACCATCCCCCAATTCTACGATTTCTTCCGGAACGATTTCACCGGATGGATGGGCAAGGAGCGCCAGCTGGATGATCTTCTGCTTATTGGGATCGAAGTTTAACAGACCCATTTTACCTCAGATTGCAGCATATTCTATATATTTATAGCAACTATGGGTTTTTCAGACAACAGCAAAGGATTCATCAATTACATTTACGATCGTTACAAGGACCTTAAGATTAAAGATATATCGCTTGTATTCGAAGGACAGGTCACCCACCAGGTGATGAAAGCCCTGACCGGCCTGGTTGAAGAGCAGCTTGACGAGGTTGAAGAATACATGGTCCTCAGGCGGGTGTATCACGTGATGGTGGAGTCGTTGCAAAACATCAACAGGCACGCAGAGTCCTATGAATACCGCGGACACCCCTACCCGGGTATGGGCCTTATCCTTGTTGCAAAAAACAGCGAACGGTTCCAGGTTACCACCGGGAACATCGTTGATAACGGCTATGTGGAGGATATCTCCATGTTCCTGGGCAAATTGAACAACATGGATTCCGACAGGCTGGACGACCTCTACAAACAACAGCTGCGAGATGGGGTCCTCTCACCCAAAGGGGGTGCCGGACTTGGATTCATCGATATAAAAAGAAAAACAGGGAATCCGCTTGATTACAGTTTTGTGAAGATTGACGAGGAGACTTCATTTTTTATATTCACCTCAACCATATCGAGATAGAGATCTATGGAAACTTTAAAAATCGAACCAACCGACGACAGTCCGTTTGTAGTACTGGACCCCGAGAACAATCGTTTTGAGATTTCAGGGAAGTCGCTTCCCGAAGATGTGGTGGTTTTTTACCAGCCCGTGCTGGATTGGCTGACAGCCTATAAAAAAGAGCCCAATACAAAAACCGAATTCACTATCAAACTCATATACTTCAACACTGCTTCATCCAAACTGATCCTGGATATCCTCATGATATTTGAGGAGATGGTGGAAGAGGGCCACAATGTACTGATCAAATGGCTGTCGATGCAATCGGACGAAGATATGCAGGAAGCGGGAAAGGAGTATGAAGAGATGATCGATGTTCCATTCGGGCACATCACGTATGAGCTGTAGCCCATGAGCAAGGAGATCCTGAAAGCGCTGATGCAGCTTTTTGCCCTCATTACCAAACAGGATGGTGGCATCGGCGAGAAGGAAATTGATTATGTAAACAGGTTCCTTGTACAGCAGATCGGCGTCGATTCCGCAAAAGAGTATCTCCAACTATACAAAGACACAGCGGAGGATAAAACAACTGATGATCCTTCCCGAACCCCCAAAAAGAGACTCACCTCTGTTCTTGACTCGGTAAAAGTCCTCAAGCTCTGCAAACAGATCAGTAAAACCATCAATCAGCGCCAGAAAGTGGTGGTACTGGTCCGCATCCTGGAGCTGGTCAACACAGAGTACAACCTCACCGGTCAGCGGCTGGGTATCGTGAAGACCGTTTCCGACATCTTCAGAATCAGCAGGCAAGAATATGAAAGCATCCTCACCTTCGCCACATCCGATAGCATAGCGGATTTCACAGATGAGAACCACTTGGTGGTCAACGACACGAATACATCACCTCCCGTTCCCCGCCAATATCACTTTGCAGGAATTGATGCCCCGCTCTTCTTTCTTCGCATACCTTCCGTGGAACTCTATTTCCTCAAATATACCGGGCACCAGGAAACATTCCTGAACGGACTCAACGTTCATACCGGAGTAATCTACCTTTTTGCCAGTGGGAGTACCCTCCGCCTGCCGGTGGGTCAGCCCGTCTATTACAGCGACATCGCTACCCACTTCCTGTCGGACCTCTCCATGGAGAAAATCACCCTGGAGGCGGACCGGATTTCATACCGGTTCCCCGGAGGAGTTACCGGGCTCCACAATGTCTCCTTCTCGGCTCAGCAAGGGAACCTTGTGGGAATCATGGGTTCCAGCGGTTCAGGCAAGACCACACTTCTGAATGTTCTGTCAGGTATGTACAAACCGGCCTCGGGCCACATCCGGATCAATAACCTGGACCTGGTAAGTGATACGGATCAGCTGCATGGTGTCTCGGGTTTCGTCCCCCAGGACGACCTGCTCATTGAAGAACTGACTGTATTTGAGAACCTCTGGTTCAATGCAAAGTTCTGTTTCAAACACCTTTCAAATAAAGAGATCCGGGAGAAGGTCACCAATACCCTCTCCAGCCTGGGCCTGCTGGAAAAACGCGACCTGAGGGTTGGTTCGGTCATGAACAAGACCATCAGTGGGGGACAGCGAAAACGGTTGAATATTGCACTGGAACTGATCCGGGAACCTTCCATCCTGTTCCTGGATGAACCCACCTCGGGACTCTCATCCAGGGATTCCGAAACTGTGATGGACCTGCTCAGGGAACTAACCATCAAAGGGAAGCTGGTTTTTGTAGTGATCCACCAGCCTTCATCTGAATTATTCAAGATGTTCGACCAGGTGGTGATCCTTGACAACGGAGGCCGCATGGTCTATTATGGCAATCCCGTTGAAACAGTGATCCATTTCAAACAGGTGGACAACCAGGTCAATGCCGGTGTGGGCGAATGCCCCGTGTGCGGGAACGTCAATCCGGAGTTGATCTTCAACATCATCGAGGCCCTGCAGGTGGATGAATACGGAAATTATACGGATCAGCGAAAGATCAACCCACAGACCTGGGAGGAGATCTACCAGGAGAACCGGTTACCCGAAACAACAGTACCGGCCGATTCAGCACCTCCCGCCAACCTGAATGTTCCCGGCTGGCTGAAGCAGCTTTCCAATTACCTGAAACGGGACATCAAGTCCAAGATAAACAACCGCCAGTACCTGCTTATGACACTGCTGGTGAGCCCGGTGCTGGCCTTCATTCTTGCCTATATCATCCGTTACATTGCCGATCCCTCCAGCAAGACATACCTGTTCCGGGAGAATGAGAACATCCCCATCTACATTTTCATGGCCCTGATCGTGGTCCTTTTCCTGGGTCTTATTGTGAGTGCCGAAGAGATATTCAAGGACAGGAAGATACTGAGGCGGGAAAAATTCCTGCACCTGAGCCGCTCCTCCTACCTGCTGGCCAAGATCGGTACACTCATCACCATCTCCGCCATACAGGCCATCACCTTTGTCCTGATCGCCAACGGGATCCTGGAGATCCATAAGATGACCTTGGCCTACTGGCTGGCGCTTTTTTCCACAGCAGTATGTGCCAATATGATCGGACTGGTCATCTCCTCGGGATTCAACTCTGCGGTTACCATCTACATTGTGATCCCCCTGGTGATGATCCCTATGATGGTCCTCAGCGGTGCCATGTTTTCCTTCGAAAAACTGAACCGGCGGATCACCACGGTTAACAAGGTGCCTGTGATCGCAGAACTGATGCCCACCAAATGGTCCTACGAGGCCCTCATGGTACACCAGTTCAAGGACAATGAATTCGAAAAGAGTTTTTACGAATACGAAAAACGGATCAGTTACAACAACTTCAAATCGGCCTACCTGATCCCCGAACTGGAAGAGCGCCTCAACGACTGCATATACGAATTCAGGGAAACAGGAACCATCACCGAAAATGCATCCGCTTTGCAGATCCTCGAAAATGAGATCATGCATGTTCAGGGCGTGGTAAAGGAGATCCGGTTCAAAGAAGATGAGTGGAAGCCCGACGCTTTCAGTGAATCTCACATCGCCAAAACCACCAAATTCCTGACAGCCCTCAAAAGACACTATATCAATCAGTTTTCTATCGCCAGCAGGGAGAAGGAACGGCACCTGGGTAAGCTGATGAAGGACCGCCGCACGGTCTATTTCTCCATGCTCAACAGGTACCACAATGAAAGTGTATCCGATAACGTGAAAAAGATCTATGAAAAGAACCAGATCATTGAATACGATGGCTGGTTATACCAGCAGATCGATCTCGTATTCCTGGATCCCGCTCCTGATAGATTCATCGGGATCAGGTCCCACTTTTTCGCCCCGAGGAAATATTTCCTGGGCAAGTATTACGATACGTTTCAGTTTAATATAGCCTTCATATGGTTCCTTACCCTGGCATTATACATCGTGTTATATTTCGACCTTCTCCGCAAATTGATTAATTTTATATATTGAACCTGGAAAAAGAACAGCCTAAAAAGAATAAATACCATGATAAAAAACTCATCACTCCTGTTGGTTGTACTCCTGTTCCTGGCAGCATGCGGTCAGCGACCGTCTGAAAACCTGGAGGTTAATATGAACGATGTGGAGGTTGGGGAACTCCAGATCTCATCGGAGACCATGAATGATATCATCCAGAACATCGCCTCGCCCATCGAGGTAGCTGCTTTGATCAGTTCAATGAACATTCCGTTTTCGACCTCCTACCTTGCCGATCCCGATAACCTCTCCACCAATACCACCAGTTTTGAGATGGCTTACAGCCTCGGAGCCCTGAGCGCCGACCTGGGTTACCTGAATATATATGAAAAAACCGGGACAGCGGTGAACTATCTCTCCAGCATCAACCGGCTTGCCGATGCCTTGCAGATCGGACAGTTTTTCGATTTCGCCACCATCAAGAGGCTGGCCACCACCAGTTCAAACCTGGATTCCCTCATGTTTATCTCCATCAACAGCTTCAACAACATGGACGATTACCTGCGGGAAACCGACCGCAGCAACCTGAGTGCACTGATGATCGCCGGTGTCTGGATGGAGGGATTGTTCCTGGCCACCCAGGTGGCTGTCCAGAACAGCAACGAGGAGCTGAAATCGATGATCGGCGAGCAGAAACTGATCCTCAACGATCTGCTGCTGATACTGAACAATTACAAAAATGAAGAAGTAATTCAGGGATATATTGATGACTTCGAGACCATTAAAAAGATCTACGACGACGTAAAGATCACTTACGAGGTGGGCGAACCCCAGGCCATTGAGAAAGATGGCATGCTGATGGTGATCCAGAGCGAATCCTCTCACGTGATGATGAGCGACGACACCCTGCAAAGGATCATCCAGGTCACCCAGGAGATCCGTAACCTGCATATGAATATTTGAAAATTGTATAAGACTTGAACCGATGAAGATATTAAATCCAATAATCGCCATAGTATTTTGCTTCACCACCATCGCCATGACCCAGTCCGACCGGAAAGAGCGCGTACAGGATTGCGCCTCCAAATCCGGCGAAGGAGCCATCTACCTAAAAGAATTCGTGGTAAGCCTTCCCAAAGTCACCAAAGGCGAACGCCCCCCCATGTACCGCCAGGCCATCATCCTCAGGGGCAACAACATCTACCGCTTCAACCTCTGCAACGACAAGGGCCAATCCATCATCCGCGTCTACGACAGCTCCAACATGCTCGTCAGCTCATACGACACCAAAACCCACAAAGAATACAACCCCATCAACTTTTTGTGCAGAAAGACCGGGCAGTATAACATTATTATTACATTCAAGGACGGGAAGGCCGGCGAGGCTGTGGGGATTATGTCACATGTTATGAAGTAATGTATCTTTTAAGATGTGACTTTACGAAATGTGAAGCGGTTGGGATTGTGAGGCATGTGATGAAATAAGGCTTCACAAAAAGAACTGAAGCTCTAGCCGCAACCGAAGGACGTTAGGTGACAGCTAAAGATCAAAGTCATAGGATAGTAATCTAATGTCCACCAAGGAATTTTCTTATATACCAGCGATGAAAGATGCTTTTAAGAACATATGCCTTATAAGACCATCCTTGTTTGAGGTTGAAAAAATAGTAGTGCTTTAGTAACCTCATGTAAAGCAATTCTTTCTCAGGACCACGGATTCTTCTTTGACACATATTCTTCAGCTGATGGACTTTCCTGGAACGAACAGCCTGATTATAAGTCGATGGTATTTCTATCCCAAAATACTCATTAACAAGCGCAAAGCTGACGCCAAACAGCCTTTCCAGACCATACTTCCTGACTAGATTTAGGATCTTATCGTGATCCATTTCAATTGCACTGAAATAATCCGCTATATCTTTTAACCATATAAGCCTGAAAAATAAATGCTTTGCACCGTGGAGACAAAGGTATATAAATGTGTATTCTGGAGTTAATGTTGTAATCTGCCATTCATGAATCTTCACTTGCGTCAGGTTATTATAGAAATCTGATTCATATTGCTTTGGGATCAGTCTGCGCAGGTTAATCCCATGATGAATTTCAATATAAACCCCGGTCTTAGGATGAACAACTCCCAAATCCCCTTTGTGACGGAAATAATAGTTGAGCCGTTTCTCATCTCTGATGGAGGGATAGATTTTTTTATAACCCCATGACAATATCTCCTGTTTTACTTTCGAGAAATCATTGGGATGAAGGTAGAGGTCCAGATCATTGTATTGTCTCTTGCTTACATCGCCATAGAGCTGATGTGCCAGGACAGGTCCCTTCAATACCATGAGTTTATATGCGAAACCACGGGCAGAATCCTGTAGCCGGAAAAGCTCTCGGGTGATCAGCATGGACTTAAATGCCTGCTTTTTGATGTGGGTTTCCAGTTCAGTCCTGACCCTATCCTCAAATGCTGAAATGATGGTCCCTGCTAAGGGAAATAACCTGTGTCTCGACAATAGTTCCAGTAACTTTGACGTATTCAGCCCACCCGGGCTGCATGAACTGTCTCCCCTTAAAATGTTTGTTAAAAAAACTTGTTCCCTGATCAAGCATTGCATGATTACTAAATTAAGAATAAATATTCCTTAATTTTGATCCAAAGCAAGATATGAAAGAATTCACTTATAATATATTTGGCCTTTCTATAAGATCACAGTTGGAGATCCCAGAATTTACAGAGTATCCTTCAGAAACCACCCAAGTTACTGTTCGGTTTGGCAGTGTTGCAGATCATTTAGATACTGTGATCTCAACAGGAGTTCTTTTTGAATCAGGAAAGGAGGAATTTCTTCTTAAATTGCCAAACATAGGTAAGTACTTGATCAGAAATGGCACTCAAATCATCATCGAACCGAAACCTGGAGCAACACCTGAAGAGATCAGGTTGTTTCTACTTGGATCGGTACTGGGCACAATTTTACATCAACGTGGATTTTTGCCTCTCCATGGAAGTACTGTGGATGTCAAGGGTAAGGCATTGGTGATCATAGGTAATTCAGCTGCAGGTAAATCCACACTGGCCGCTTCTCTAAACCTGGCCGGTTATCCTCTTATTTCAGATGATCTTTCGGCCATATCTCTGAATGATTCAGGAGCATGTGTAGCACATCGAGGAATTCCTTTCATTAAACTCTGGAAAGATACATCCGGATTACTGTATCCCGGTGGGAAATACAACAGGGTAAGGCCGCAGATCAACAAATACAAGATTCCTGTGAATAAGGATAAACAAATGAATGAAGTGTGGAGGATTGAAACCATCGTCAGGCTAACATCCAGGAACAACCATGAATTCCAGGTCCATACCATATCCGGAGCAAACAAACTGGCTATGCTCCGAGAACATGTTTACAGGGACCAGTTGATCAAAGGAATGGGCATCATGGAATCGCATTTCCATATGCTTTCGCTGCTTGCCGGTCAAATCCGGCTTTTCCACGTGGAAAGACCGTCATTACCATTAAATGTTTATGGGTTACGAGATCTGATAATCACTCAAGTCCTGGAGCATTGAAGGAACCTAAAAAAAATATCATCTGGTTGGTTTCTTATCCAAAGTCAGGAAACACCTGGGTCAGGATCTTTCTTCAGTATATGCTTGGAATCAAAGAAAACGAGGAGGGAATTCCAATACTGAGCGATATACCCATTGCAAGTAACAGGATACTGTTGGACCAGTACCTGGGTGTGAGCAGTTCTGATCTGACAGAATCGGAGATATGGGATCTCAGACCGGATGTTTACAGGGAGATATCAAAACAGTCTGCTGACATGCGTGTTTTTAAAGTCCATGATGCATTTGGATACGATTCCAGTGGAAATCCGATATTTCCAGTAGAAGTAACCAGATCTGTGGTCTATATCATAAGAAATCCACTGGACATCGCAGTTTCATACTCATTTCACTCTGGAAAATCTTTTAACGAGACTATCCAACAGCTTAATGACCCACAATTTTCAATATCAAATAATGAAAACGAACTCAAACACCAGGTTTCCCAGCACCTGGGTAGCTGGAGTAACCACGTTTGTAGCTGGCTGGATCAGGAAATCCTCCCGGTCACCTTCGTAAGATTTGAACAATTGCTTGAGGATTGCAGGAAGGAATTTAAGAGAATATTAAGTACATTAGATATTCCATATAACAATGAAACCCTGGATAAGGCAATTAAAGCGAGTGATTTTGCTCATCTTCAGGAATTGGAAAATGCTTATGGCTTTAGGGAAAAGCCTATCCAGTCCACTTCATTTTTTAGGGAGGGGAAGAAAGATGTGTACCGGGATCACCTGAACGTTAAACAGACAAATAGCATCGATGAGCATCATCATGCCATCATGAAAAGATTTGGTTATCAACTATTCAAACGATGATTACAGAATCCAGTGTTGTATGTAAATCCAGAGAATTAATGATGTCTACCGTTGATAATGAAGCGGTTATTCTGGGTATTAAAAGTGGTGAGTATTTCGGACTGAATGATATAGGAACAGTTCTTTGGAAAATGCTTGACCATCCTGTAAAGGTATCAGACTTGATCACGGAATTGGTTGAAACATACTCAGGAACTGAAAAAACCATTCGCGCAGATGTGATAGAGTATATTTCAGCATTACACTCTAAAGATCTTATCCTCGAGATAGATGAAACTGACTAAAGAAAATTCTGATCTTTTCCTCAAGATTATCCTGAACTGGGGTAAAACCGTATTACGCGTAGTGTTTACACAACCATCAAACTATATTGAATCTATTACCAGTAAAAATCATAGTACAGAGCAATTAAGCCCCGAAGAATGGATACGGGTGAGAAAAGTCGTAAAGGGGGTGCATAAAATCTCGCCACTTTTCTTAAAAAAAAGAAAGTGCTTGATGGAGGCGCTGATCGTTCTCCAAACTTTGAAAAAGCAGGGGATTGCTTCCGACTTCCGATTAGGAGTCAAAAAAGAACAGGACCAATTTAGCACCCATGCATGGGTGGAAATCAAAGATCGTACGATTATTGGGGGTCCGGTATCCGGGTATACTGAATTAATCAGGACTCGCTGTATCCAAAGGTAACATAATCATCTCCACCACCGGGATTACCGGCTGCCGTGTTCTCAAATGGCAATTGAAAGAGAATTTTAGGTTTTTTCCAAGTAAGCTTTTTCTTGCGGTCAGCCATTACTAATCTTCAAATTGAGACAGAAATATTCCAATCATTAATATTCTTAATAGATGGTTCAATTTTTTCCTCTTCATCCGAAGAAAGTCTAAAGATTCCCAATCTCCTACTAATCTGTCCATTTCTAAAACAAAAGTAACTAATTTATTCTTATTTAAAAATACAAGCCTTTCAAATAGCTGATCTCGCTCCCGGTGAACCCTGAACTGAATATCAGAAGCTTGAATACTTCTAACTGGATTATTCAGGATTTCCCCAGGCAACATATCCCGCATTCCACATGTGATAAGATTTCTGGAACCTGACGAATTATGGTAAGCCTCAAGCGGTAGTGATAAACAAAACTCAACCAGATCCTTATCGACCGTTGGATCCGTTATATGAAACCCGTGGTACAATGAAACCTGCTTTTGAAGGAACCCGGTGTATGATATACTGTTTTTTAAGAAAATTGGTTGCAGGTCCTGCAGGTCTGTTGCTTTAACTAATTCCGAAAATCCATTATCTTTCACCTCATTTAAGAACCCTGTTGAAACATAAGGGATCTTTTGACTCGAAGAGGAGGTCCAGAGCAACGCCTTGATGATTCCCTGGTTCAGCTTTCTCTTCCTGGCTACCAGTTCCGGGGGAGGCCATGAGATGCTGTAGTTCCCACCCTGACCAGTCAGCATCGAACTGCAACCATCCTCCCTGAGCATGTTGTGCATGTGCTGTACCCAGAATTGATTGGAAGCTCCATACACTGGTTCGCCGTATATCTCAATTGATCTTTCCAAGCTATCCAGGATCGATCCTGGACCAGGCTCCACTTCATTGCTGATTACCTTCGGATACCTCTTGAAGAAGCTTTTCAGAAGCACCGTTTCATTATATCGGTTGTCCGATAAAAGTTTTACTGGAAGAAGTCCCGGCTTGAAGGTATACCCGTATAGTTTCTGGTCTTCCCTGAGAGCTGAGGCTGCCATAGCCGTAACAGCCGTCGAGTCCTTTCCTGAGGAAAGTGCGCTGCCAATTCGATTACCCATTAAACGGATTCTTACGGCCTGATCAAAGATCTCTCTGAATTGAATATAAGGATCCGCACACAATTGATGATGTCTATCTATAGAAAAAAGACTGGTATATCCATTGATCGTTATACTTTTATTCTTGCATGTAAGATAATATCCAGGCAATAATCGTATTATATCTGAATAACATGTTTCTTCTGATCCGAGTCTGCTTCCAGTCATAATATCATGAATTCTCTGGAAATTGATCTCCTTTGAACCAAGGTCCGGCTTCAGGATCTCCGTAAGCGAATTGCTGAATATCAAAAATTCTCCCGACCTCCTGAAGAGGAATGCTGCATTCCCGGATTCAGCGGTAGCAATTATTACCCTACCTGACGTCAGATCAAGAAAAAATAAAGTAAATTCTCCTTTGATCAATCGCAAGGTTCTTTCCAGATCCTTCGAAAAATGATCTATCAAAAGGGAGTATTGATCTTCTGAAAATAGCTGATGATCAAATTCATAGATTATACCATCCAATAGAAGGAGATATTCCTTACTTCTAAATCTAACTAATTGTCTGTTTGATAAATAGAGTTTTTCTGTGAACAAGGGATCAGAAGCAACATCTTTGAACAATAGATACAAATCGTTGGGGATGCAATCCCGATTCATATTAATTATTCCCGAATATTTAATATGGTCCATATACTCTTCTGCAACTATATGATGATTGATCGCGTATATTTAAATATACACATTTGCTGCTGATAGCATATTTTTTTATAATTTTAATTGAATTAAAGTTTAATAAAATGAAAAATCTACTATTCGGAATAAGCCTTGCCTTGTTGCTAACTCCAACCGCTAGCTTTGGACAGGGAAGCTGGCTTGATGCAACCAATGTTGTCGGCAACGGTGATGTGATCATTACTGATTTGTCAATTGACAGCAATGGAGACTCGTATTTAACAGGCTGGTTTGATACCAATATCATCTCGACAGCCGGATCCATTGTTTCCAACGGAAGCTTTGATATCTTCCTTCTGAAGATCAACAGTGACGGGACCCATGCATGGCTCAAAGGATTTGGAGGCAATTTCCCCGATCTACCCGGCGGAGTCGAAATTGGACCTGATAATTCTATTTATATTTCGGGAGCTGTAAACGGAACTGTGTTTTTTGATGCTACAACTTCCATTACCACTACCAATGCAGATGCTTTCCTGGCGAACTATGATCCCGACGGAACACTAAACTGGGTCAAGATTGTTGCCGGAGGACCCAAAAACCAGCGGTCCGAGACCATGGCCATTGACAATGACAAGATCATCATTTCCGGCTTTGCTGTAGATTCAGTTATTTATGATGTTGCTCGTGTAGGCTATGCTGGTAAATTTACACATGTATCCACCTACGACCTGAGTGGTAACCACCTGCTCTACAATACGATTGGGTTCAAGGATGTTGGACTTCCCACCAGTATTGCACCCACCACAGACGGTTATGTGATTTCGGGATATTTCAGAGATTCCCTGTTTCTCGACATCGATTCTTTATCCAATTCCAGCTTAACTCCTTCCTCAGATATCTTTCTCTATAAAACTGATAAAAACCTTAATGGGCAATGGGTCAGGCAAACAACCAGTCTATTCGGCGAAAATATTGGATATTCGGTAAGGTTCGACGGAGTGGATGATATTTACCTTATTGGAAAAACTGGTAGCCTGGATATGCAAATTGACTCAACTGATGCTGACAAGGTACAGATCATCAGGACCACCGGGAGCGATGAATTCTTCATATTTAACTATTTGAATTCAACAGGGAACCTGGATTGGTACAGCATTGACGGATCGAATAGGGCAGATGGTCTTTGGGACGTCCTGATCATGCCAGATCGGCTCATCTCAACTGGCTATTACAACGGTGATTATTACTTCGGAAACGATACCCTCACCAATCCGATTTCCAAGGAGATTCTCTTGATCGAGCATGACCTAAACGGAAATGTGATTCATGCTCGTAATGCATTCAGTGACCCTGCAAGGGATTCTGATCAGGGGTACCGCTTAGGCCTAAACCAGCTCGGGGAGATTGTCGTTGCAGGTGTTTACAGGTCTGAGATCATTAACTTTGAAGATGTCCAATTCAGCAACATCAGTCCTGGTGACCCGGATATCTTCCTGGCCACTTATGGCTGTCTGGGGGGTGGTAGTTTAAGTACATCGTCCAGTGACCTGCTATGCTACAATGATTATTCAGGTGAGATCACTGTCACTGCAAGCGGCGGGTTCACCAATCCACAATATGGACACGCCTATGATGCGTTTTTCGATAATGGGGATACAGTCATCAACCGGAAATTTTTCAGCCCATCCACATTGACCGGTTTCCCTGCTGGCACTTATGATATTACTGTTTATGACAATGCCAACTGCATGATCGGGACCTCCGTGGAAACCCTCAATCAACCAGATTCTCTGCAGTTCACCTATGTAGTAGTACATCCCGATTGCGATGCAGCCACTACTGGTTCAATCACCATTTCTGATCCTCTGGGAGGAACATCACCCTACCAGTACTCCATCAATTGTGGGACAGATTTTCAGCCGGATGCTAGCTTTACGGACTTACCGGCCGGGGTTTACTGCATCATAGTTGAAGATGCCAACGGGTGTCAGACACAAGCCATCGACACCACCTTGGTTGCACCTGTTATGCTTGCCTTCGAATTTGATGTGATCAATGACAGCCTGACCTGTTTTGGTGAAATGGATTCGGAAATCCATTTCAAGAATGTATCAGGAGGTACCGGTGACTATTTATTCTCTATCGATGGTGGCACCAACTACCAGGCCGACACATTCTTCCTCAACCTGGGCGGAGGAAACTACCAGCTCATTGTATCAGATGTAAATGCATGTGCTTCAGCAGTTGTTGATACGACTATCTACCAGCCAGAGGAGATCTTGTTTGAATATGCATTTTCAGATACTTTGTGCTTTGGAGAAACGGGAGATATCCTATTTAGCTCCCCATCAGGTGGATCCGGAAACTATTGGTTCTCTGTCGATGGTGGAATGGTATACTTGCCAGACACTGCATTCCTCGGAGTGAATCCTGGAAATTACCGACTTCTGGTCAGAGATGATATCTTATGTGTATCTGATACTATTGATGTTACAATAGTTGTACCTGAATTGTTCAGGATTGTGAGTGTAACCTCAGACAGCATTACTTCCAATTCAGATGGTAGTATTGAGGTGGTGGTTGAAGGTGGTACTGAGCCCTATGAATATATCTTGTATCCCGATGGCCTTTCACAGGGTATAGGCAACTTTATTTTTATCACAGGTGACAGTGGGACATACTGGGTAGAGGTGAATGATGATCATAATTGTGGTCCAGTTGCAACCGATCCTATTGAAATCAAAGATTATACCGGAATCAAAGGTTTTACTCTATTGGATGCGATGGTCTATCCCAACCCGTCTTCAGGAATTGTCACTATCGAGATGCGATACGATAAGTCAGAATGCACATTGGAGGTATTAAGTTTGACAGGACAAGTGGTAATAAGCCGCAGGGTGTATCCGAACGGAGGGAAATTGAATGAATCAATTGATCTGCAAAGCCTTGCCAAGGGGATGTATATGTTGCGAATTGATGGTAAAATGCTCCGGTCTGGGATCGTACTGAAATGATCTGAATAAAGAGATATAAAATAATTTGCAATAGTTATGCTAGTGTGAGCTCCGGGGTTGTCCCGGAGCTTTTTCTGTTCCACATGATTTTTTTTACGGGATCTATCTGATTTACTAATGAAAGCTACTCCTCTTATTCGGATAATTGGGCTAATTTTACAAAACATTTCACACAAGATTTATCTAATTCTAAAGATGAAAATATTTACAACTTTTATTCTCCTGACAGTATTTACTTTATCAATATATACTCAATCCTGGATTGGATCAACCAGGCTTCACAGCAATAATGATATTTCAGTTATTGAATCCCAAGTAGATGCTCAATTAAACTTGTTTATTTTTGGCTGTTTCGAAGAAACAATATTAGCAGATAATGGCATAGAAGCTTCTTCAACCGGAGGAAGAGATTATTTCATTGGTAAGTTTCACAGAGAAGGTTATCCCTTATGGATAAAACAACTTGGTGGCATTTTTGATGATGATTTCAATGGAGGCATGGTCGTTACAGATGATAATGAAATAATTATAACCGGCGGATTTTCAGGAACCCTTAAGTTTTCAATGAGTGATTCCATCGAAAGCAGTGGAATGAATGATATATTTCTCGCAAAGTACTCTTCTGAAGGTGAAATTTTCTGGTGCAGAAATATTGGAGCAGGAGCGGATCAACAGAGTGCTACATATCTAACTATAGACAAGGATGGAAATCTTCTGCTTGCAGGGTTTTTCAAAGATAGTATTTCGATTTTTGCCGATACAACTATTTTTTCAGATACTCCCTCTAATAATAGTTTTTTTGCAAAAATATCATCAGAAAACGCAGAATTATTGTGGGCTAAAATAATAAGATCTTTATCTGATGACGCAACTTCAATGATTCAAAACATCTCCATTTTTAACGATCAATATGTCTTTACTGGCACCTTTCGTAATTCAATTGTAATTGGAAACGATACGATTGATTCATTTAACAACTCAATTGATGCAATATTATTTACATTTTCTGCAACCGGTGACTTATTATGGATGAGAAGGATCCAGGGAGATTCAGAAGAGATTGCAACATGCATTTCACATGATGGGGATGGGAATATATATATGGCAGGTCATTACAACAGCCTCACTCTTGATTTGGAATGGATTGACTCTGATACAACTGCGCTATATTCTAACTCGGGTGGTTATGATTTCTTTATGATGAAGTTCGATTCGAATGGAGTACTTAAATGGATAAGCGTAAATGGAGGAAAAGGAAATGACAAACTATCTAGCTGTGAGTTTTATGGGGGCTCTCTTTTTATGAATGGACATTTTTCCAACTCCATTACATGGGGCAATACAATAATTAATACAAATGGTATTGGCGATTACGACATGTTTACTGGTAGCATTGATAAATCAGGCAACTATCAGACCAGCACATCTTTAGGTGGAACAGCCAATAGTATAGAAAACGCATTATTAACCATTCATACAAACGATACTTTGTATACGATTATCAGGTCCAATTCAACTTCATTACAGATTGGAGATGATCACTACACAACATTGAACAATACATTTCAAATTATTCTTGGACTAATTGGCTGTAAACCATTATCAGTGGACAACGTTTTTCCCAACAGTATAACAACCTGCCATGGAGATTCTACTGGTTCATTACAGATTTTTGCTACCGGTGGTTTTGGATCGCCATACCAATATTCTATTGACAATGGATTATCATATCAACCTGATATTTCATATTTTGGGGATTTGCCAGCTGGGGATTATCCGGTTGTTGTGATTGATAAAGAGAATTGTGCGCAGCCTGGGCCTATAGTATCTATTGTTCAACCTGATACTTTGATGCTTGAGTTGATAAGTTCATCAGATATTACCAATGATGCGGATGGGTCGATTGTTGTTGCTGCATCTGGGGGTTCATCTCCATATACATACACGCTTCAACCTAATGGGACTGTACAGGGTTTCGGAACGTATACGTTTGGTCCGGGTGACTCTGGGGTTTATGTGATTGAGGTGAATGATGCTCAGAATTGTGGACCTGTAAAAACAGATTCGATAACGATCCAGGACTTCTATGGTTTGGGATTCGAAGATTTTTCCAGCATGAAGGTTAGGATCTATCCCAACCCAACATCAGGCATGATCACACTGGAAATGCCTTTTGAGGCATCAGAGTGCACGCTTGAGGTTCTTAGCCTGGCAGGACAGGTGGTGATTAGTCTGAGTGCATTTACAACCGGAGGCATGTTAAGAGAAACCATTGATGTTTCAGATCTGTCGAAAGGCATGTATATGTTGCGGGTAGACGGGCAGACGCTGAGATCAGGAATTGTGGTGAACTAAGTTTAAAGAGATTTATAAGATAGAAGGAGCCCTGCAGTAATGTGGGGCTTTTTCATTTCCAACATTACCATTACCTTTACTTTTGACATTATAGACTTTAAACTATGAGAATACTTATCATCGGTGGAGGTGGCCGCGAGCATGCACTGGCATGGAAGATGGCACAGAGTCCGCACCTGGAAAAGGTATTTATTGCGCCGGGGAATGCCGGGACGGCTGAGGTGGGGACCAATGTCGCCATCCCGGTGGATGATTTTGAGGGGATCAAAAAGTTGGTGCTGGACGAGGGGATTAACCTCGTGGTGGTGGGTCCGGAGGTGCCGCTGGTGGCAGGAGTGGCTGATTTTTTTAAGGAGGATGCCGAGCTGAAGGAGATCCCGGTTATCGGACCGGACAAAAAAGGTGCTGAGCTGGAGGGTAGCAAGGATTTTGCCAAGATGTTCATGCATGAGTACAACATTCCCTCAGGCAGTTTCAGGACTTTTATTAACTATACGATCCCGGAGGGACAGCAATATCTGGCTACCCTGCAGCCCCCCTATGTATTGAAGGCAGACGGACTGGCGGCCGGTAAAGGAGTGCTGATCATCGATAACCTGGAGGAGGCGCAGCAAGAGCTGGCCAGCATGCTAAACGGAAAATTTGGAGAAGCATCCCGTAAAGTTGTGGTGGAAGAGTTCCTCAAAGGGATTGAGCTATCTGTATTCGTGCTTACCGATGGAGAGGGGTATGTGATCCTGCCCGAAGCCAAGGACTATAAACGCATTGGAGAGGGCGATACCGGACTCAATACCGGAGGGATGGGAGCTGTTTCGCCGGTACTGTTTGCAGACGATGAATTCATGAAAAAAGTAGAGGATCGCATCGTCAAACCAACCATTGAAGGACTCAAATCTGAGGAGATCGACTACAAAGGATTCATCTTCATAGGGCTAATGAACAGGGATGGGGATCCTTATGTCATCGAATACAATGTACGTATGGGTGATCCGGAATCGGAAGTGGTGCTGCCCAGGATCAAGACCGATTTTGTTGAACTGATGAAGGCCACTGCTGAAAAGAGGTTATCGAAAATGGAAGTAGAGTTCGACAGCCGTACTGTAACTACTGTGATGCTTGTTTCAGGTGGTTATCCGGGCAGCTATGAAAAGGGCAAGGAAATCACAGGCCTGGACAAAGTTGATGGAAGTGTGGTGTTCCACGCCGGAACAAAGCCTGACGGTGATCGCACACTCACCAGTGGAGGCAGGGTGATCGCTGTAAGCTCGTATGGCAACAGCATGAAAGAAGCCCTGGAAAAGTCCTACGTAAATGCAGAAAAGATCGAATTTGAAGGTAAGTATTACCGCAGGGATATCGGATTTGATTTGCAATGATTTGGCCCTATGATTCTGCTTCGACTATTTAAAAACAGCCGATCTGCCGGGGTGGCAGGAATGATTATCCTCTCACTGGCCATGTTTGCAAAATCATTTATTCAGCCCGCTGAAATTGTGGCATATTCGGCCATGCCCTTCTACAATCTGGTCTTTGGCGCGATCCATACAACCCCGGTCCTCAACCGCATCGTCACACTGTTTCTTTTATGGATCATCTGTTACATGCTCATCCGAATTAGCGTTCGCTATGTATTATTGGGATTCCGGTCCATTATGCCAGCCTTTTTCTTCCTGTTTTTCACTGTGGCCCTCCCTGGAACACAACAGGTAAGCCCGGCACTGGTGGGGTCCATCTTCTATCTGCTCTGTTTTGCAATCCTGTTTGACGTCCACGACAAACGGCCCGACACCTTTAGTGTTTTCAATGCCGCCATAGTACTGACCGTTGGAAGCATGTTCTATCTGAAACTAATCTGGTTTCTTCCATTGATCTGGATCAGCCTGCCAGCCATGCGGACGGTCACATGGCGCGAATTATTCTACCCGGTCATTGCTTATTTCCTGTTGGGCCTGTTCCTCTTCTCCTGGTACTGGATTGTCCTGGAAGATTCAACAGGATTCACAACACTGATCATTGAGAACTTATCATTTGAAGGATCTCTCGAATCCTACCACTTCAGCGCCTATATCTATTATGGTTTTCTCCTGCTGATGGTGTTGATAGCCAGTATCTATATGGTGAACCGTTTCCAGACGAGAAAAATAGTGATTCGAAATATCTACCAGGTGATGTTCTTCATGTTTATCGCAGGGATCCTCTTTTTTCTGTTCATTGCCCGGTTCGATACGACCAGCCTGGTATATATGGCCTTTCCTGTCTCTTTTATTCTATCCAATTATTTTCACAGGAAAAAGAACCACTGGATGCATGAACTGATCATGTGGATCGTTATAGGACTGGTGGTGTATGTTCAGTGGATGATATAAATCGAAAGATCGCTCAAAAAAACAGAAGAAGCAGATAGAGTTAACAGCTCTTAAATTCAAAATGGAGGATCACCAAGAATCTGATAAATGAGTAGGGAGGTATCTCAATTAACAGAATAATCCACTTCGGGCAGACCGTTGCTGGGGATGGACTTCATGTTGAAACCATTCTCCCGGAGGAACTCCAGGGTGCGTGGCAGTGCATAATAGAGGTTATCACAGGCCTTGTCCGAGTCGTGGAAAACGATGATGGATCCGGGCTTTACATTCTTTGTCACATTCTGCAATACCCGCTCGCCTGTAAGACCACTGTTGTAGTCAATGCTCAGCACATCCCACATGATAATGTCGTATTGTTGAAGCACCGCATTTACCTGTCCGGGGAAGATTCGCCCGTAAGGAGGCCGGAAAAGCTTTGAATCGATCAGGTTTCCGGCCAGGTGGATATCATCCATGTATCGCTTGATGCTCGATCTGAATCCTTTTAGATGGCTGTAGCTGTGGTTTCCCACACTGTGTCCTGATGATAGGATCTGGTAATAGATGTCTCGGTACTTATCCACATTCCTGCCCAGACAAAAAAAAGTGGCCTTTGCCCCTGCTTCTTCCAGTTTATCAAGGACCCAGGGTGTGACACCAGGGGTGGGACCATCGTCAAATGTAAGGTACACATCCTGATGTTCCCCGTTAAAATCCCATGTCATTCTGTGAAACGCACGGGTAAGCAAAGAAGGTGGTCTGACAATCAGCATTCCAGTTAATTAACGGAACAGACGCTCGTAATCTTGCCCGTAGGCCGATAGTTTTTCTTCGAGCCGCCGGGCTGCATCAATCTCACCATATCCAAGGCACATGCTCCTGAGGGCATTGATATCACGTACAGCTGCCAGGAAATCGCCTTCGGTCTTACTGAACCGGACCTTCTTGCCCCTGGATAACAATTTGTAATAATCCAGCTCCGACTCCAGCTTCTGCTCATACCGTTCGACCAAATCAATTGCGGTTGCCGTATCTCCCACACTGAAATATCCCTGGATCATCGGCGTGATGCCTGCATTATAAGGGACATTTTCTTCGGGCATATGATTCATGCACTCATCCAGCACCATTTTAGCACTGTCCAGTTTGCCTTCATCCCTTAAGGCCCCGGCCAGAACTGCAAACGCATAACGGTAATGGATGGTCATCCGCAGGTTGTTCTCATCCAAATAGATACCGGGAGTATCGATTCCACCCCAGTCAAACTCCTCCATCAGCAAATGATACATCTCATCGGTCTTCACCTTACCCAGGTAGTTGGAATTGGTAAAACGTACCGGTGCAATCCTCAATGCAAGCCCTTCCCTTACCATGTAATCCTCCAGGTTCAGGTAGTTCTCCGATGCAACTGTGGTAGAATAATAGATGGGACGCTCCCAGTCGTTGTTGCCAAACAGGTCCATCACGGTAAGCAGGTTCTTGTAGAGCACATTTTCGGAAAGCGAGAACCTGACCTGGTCCACACGGTTCTCTTCGAACGCTGATGGTACAACCCAGTCGGGAATTGAAGCAGAGTCTGCCGGAATCACAAACCTTTTGGAAGGGATAAAATATTGCCCGTTCTTGAACCGTGGATCCTCCGTCATCAGGAATGCCATGGCTTCCTTCAATGGAGCATAATCGCCATCAATGGATTTGATCAACCGCTCCATTCTGGCAGTTTCCATCTTCATGGCTTCCTCATCCACTTTGATCCGCTCTACAATTTCCTTTGAATTGAAGGTACGCATATAGCCAAAGAGCCTGAGGGGATCCATATCGTTTTCCAGGGCAAGAATGGCATTGTAATCATTCGCATGATTGACCGGCAGCAGGGAGGCCTCAAGGAGGTCCAGTGTGTTGCGATAGATATCCATCACATTGTCCTCATATTTCTCCCGGTTCACATCGTATTTCTCACTGATCAGAACACCTGCCGACTCCGCCAGGTAAGCATAGTCGCGTTTACCCTGTATATACTGTTCCTTTGTCATGCTGATGGGCAACGCTTCAGAATCATAGAAGGTCTGCTTCATCTGCTCAATATACCAGTCAGCCGTCAGGTAGCTCAGATTCACAATCCGCACATCGGTGCGCACTCCCTCTACCTCCTGCAGGTACCAGAGCGGGAAGGTATCGTTGTCACCATTGGTAAACATGATACCGTTGGGCAGACAGGAATTAAGGAAATTCCTTGCAAATGCAGGTGCCGTATACCGGTGCGAACGGTCATGGTCATCCCAGTTCTCCCTGGCCAGCAGTCCCGGTACAAGGATCAGCGTTACCAGTACCAGCACACCTGATGTAACCACCGATTTCTTTTTCTTCGTTGCCCATCCGATCAGTCCGGCTACACCGATCCCGATCCATATTGCAAATGCGTAGAACGATCCGGAATATGCATAATCCCGCTCCCTGGGTTGAAGGGGATACTGGTTCAGGTAAACCAGAATCGCGAGCCCGGTAAGTGCAAACAGCAGGGCGATCACCCAGAAATCCCTGTTGTGCTTTTTATAATGGAACCAGGCCCCGATCAAACCAAGCAACAATGGAAGCATGTAATACTTATTGTTGGCCTTGTTATCGACGATGGAAGCCGGTTGGGCGGATTGCGGACCAAGCCGGGCCTGGTCAATGAATTTGATCCCGCTGATCCAGTTTCCTTTGGTCAGCTCACCACGTCCCTGGATATCATTCTGGCGACCGGAAAAGTTCCACATGAAATAGCGCAGGTACATATAACCTATCTGGTATCGGAAGAAGAACCGCATGTTTTCCCCAAACGTAGGTATGGCAATAGGTTTGGACCGGTCGTAACTATATCCGCCCATCTGGTTCATAACCGGATTCCCTTCTGCATCACGCCGTACATCATAGAGATTGGATTCGTCCATTTTTGCCCAGTAGATATACTCATTGGCATGCTTGGCCTGAGTACTCCACATCCTGGGGAATACACCCTTGGCATCGCTGTCATACTTATATTCCCGGTTCTTATTTACCTGGTAGTAGTCATCCTCTCCTTTATAATAACTGGGCTTACTATCTTCCACACCCGTGGGCCTCGAGTTAAAGAAGGCCCCGTACACCAATGGATTATCCCCGTACTGTTCACGGTTCAAATAGTCCAGCAGAGAAAAGACTGTATCCGGATTGCTTTCATCAAGGGGTGTGTTGGCCGATGACCGGATTACGATAATGGCATAGGAAGAGTACCCGATCATCACCACAAACAGGCTCAGAAGGATGGTATTCCACAGTACCTTTCCGCGGTTGTGGGTGTAATAGATCCCGAATATGATTCCACCGAACAGCAACAAAGAATAGATGATCACACCCGAATTAAAGGGCATGCTCATTCCGTTCACAAAGAGCAGCTCAAATTTGGTCGCTACGGATGTAAGGCCGGGGATCAGTATATACATTATCGCACCCAGGATGGCCACTGAAATGGCCAGCGAAGCAACGATTCCCCGAACAGTAGGAGTATGTTTCCTGAAATAATAAACGAATATAATGGCGGGAATGGTGAGCAGGTTCAACAGGTGGACCCCGATGGAAAGGCCCATCAAATAGGCAATGAAAATGATCCACCGGTTGGCATTGGGCTTATCGGCTTCATTTTCCCATTTGAGAATGGCCCAGAAAACCACCGCAGTAAAGAGTGATGACATGGAATAGACTTCAGTCTCAGCAGCTGAGAACCAGAATGAATCGGTGAAGGTATATGCCAGGGAACCCACCAGGGCAGATCCAAAGATGGTAACCATGGCCAAAGGGCTTTGTGAATCCTCAATGGTAAAAAACTTCTTTACCAGGTGTGTGAGGGTCCAGAAAAGGAAAAGAATGGTGAATGCAGACGATAAGGCCGACAATACATTCATTGTAACGGCTACCTTTGTAACATCACCTCCGGCAAACAGGGTAAAGAACCGGCCCAGCACCATAAAAAAAGGTGCTCCCGGAGGATGCCCCACCTCCATCTTATAAGCGGTGGCGATAAACTCCCCACAATCCCAGAAACTGGCTGTGGGTTCCATGGTTAAGAGGTATACGATCAGCGAGACCAGGAACACACCCCATCCCAGGATGAGGTTATATTGACGGTACTTTTCCATTAATTCAGTATGTATGGTTATTAAAAAGTAAGCAAATATAATAATTAAAGGGTACTGGTGCCCTAAAGAATCATCAGGAACCTCCAGGGCATATCCTTCCAGGGCTCGCCGGCATAATCAATTCCAATCCTGGGTCCGGTTGTATATTCCGGACAGATCCCACTCTCCTCCACCCAGATGCGATCAGAACTCACCAGGTCTTCCCCGTAAAAGGTCTGATCAACCTGGATCAGGCGTGTTAAACGGCCCGGACCGCTGGCTTCACGGAGTCCCCTGATCAGTACGGCCTGGGGTATATCTTCCCGGCAGGTAACCACATTGAGCATCCAGTACATCCCATAGATCAGGTAGATGTATAGCCAGCCTCCGTCGCCAAACATGACCTCTGTGCGGGGCGTCCGGCCCTTGCTGGCATGGCATGCCCTGTCCTCACCACCACGGTATGCTTCTGTTTCGGTGATCACATAGATGGCCCGCGATCCGTCAGGATAAATTCTTACCAGGTGCTGACCCAGCAACAGAGGAGCAACTTCAAGCACATCGCGCCGGTAAAACTCCCTTTCAAACCGCATCATCATTCACTGTGAAAAGTTTACGGCGGAGCCAAGGATAATCGGGACCAAAAACGAACAATGTATAGAAGAAAGCAACAAAGGTTGCCCCGGCAGAAGTCTCCAGGGTATCTTCGTTGATCATGGATAACAACATGAGGATAGAGAATCCCACTGCAAGAAAAGAGCGCTGACGGCCCGCAAGAAACAGCGGGGCTACCAGGGCAACAAGACAAATGATCAGACCTATGATCCCGAAAGCGATAAGGAAGGTGAGAAACTGGTTATGAGCCCGTCTTCTCCACTTCTCCTTCAGGGGGGAATCGATGGATTCATAATAGTCATTGAATACCTGTTTCACATCTCCGGGCCCCACACCGAAAAACAGTTTTTCCCTGGCAATTTTCCAGCCTGCATCCACGTACAGGTATCGCTGCACCACCGATTTTTCATTGGGATCATATCCCATCCGGTACCTGTCAATCTCCCAGATTACCTCGTAGATGCGCGGATAAAGCTTGAAGGGTTGCATGTAAATGTGGTTGGCCACACCATGTTCAATGGCCCTGATCTCCTCCGTTGAAAGTTGTTTGATCCCAACCGCATCCTTCCGGAGCCCCCTGGAAGTCAAAAAGCGGATCAGGGTACCCCGAACAGAATTTCCGTTGGTGGTGCGTCCCCTATAATCAATTTCACTGACGCGGTTCCATTCCCTTTCAAGTTCAACATCACAAACATGCAACCAAACATAATGGCCATTCTCCACTTCTCTGTTACCGGGATTGTTTTTATAAGGATTCCCCTCCACGGTATAAGCGTCTATTTCTTCGGCAATGATCTCATCAAACGTATAATACTTGTTGACGGCATGACCCAGGTATATTACAGAGAACAGGGGGATCATGATCACCGGCACAAACACCATGAACCGGATCGCCTGATCGCGTATCTCAAAGACTGCCCTCACAAGCAGAAAGAAGGCCAGGAATCCTGTGATAACGATTCCCGAAAGAGATTTCAGCAGCACCAGGAAAACAGGGAACCAGATCAGTCCGGCCAGATAAAAAATCCGCTCGAACCTGGAAAGGGAATTCCTCTGAATAAAGAGGAAATAGACCACGATGAGCAGTGTGAGTACGATCATCAGCGAGAACCGGATGTGGCTGATAAAGAGAGACAGATCGCGGTACCCTTCCACCTCCCCGGGCAACCATCCAACCAGCTTCATGACCGAAGCCATGGATGCAGCAAAGACTCCCATTGAAAAGAACAGCAGAATTCGATTCACCTGTTGTTTGACCAGTGGAAGCGATGTGCCTACGATCAGGGGTATGAACAACAGCGGTAGCTTTATCCGCATGTCTTTCATACTGTAAGCAACATCTGTGGACCACAGCAATCCAATGGCATGTATCAGGTAAAGAACCAGGAATACCCAGAGGGCCCTGTTCCCTTTGAATCGGCCCCATTTCTCCCGGAACCTTCCTTCTGCCAACCAGTTCGCTAATAAAACCAACTGAAATACTGAGGTTGTATAAATGGAAAGAGGAAGGCTGACTGCAATGAAAATCAGCGCATAATAATATACAGCCTCATGGATTTGTTGTCGGGTTAGTGGCATCAGAATCTGGCAATCCTATTATTTAATAACTTCGCAGACTAAATACTATTGTGCAAAATAGACGAAATTCATCAGTTTATGGCAATAACCGGGTGTTGTATGACCCGGGTTTAACACCAGGTGATTAAGGTAATATTTTTCCAAAGTCAAACCGAACCTATTTGACTGAATTTCTGCGCTTTATGGATTCAACGAATTTATTGTTGATATCTTCTTGTTTTAAAAAAAATAATTGTATTTTTGCGAACCACAAAATCAGGCATAAAACAGGATAGAAGTGAACACATTAAGTTACAAAACAGTTTCAGCAAATAAAGAAACCGTCCAGAAAGAATGGTTTGTTGTTGATGCAAAAGATGAGATACTGGGACGACTTGCTTCAAAGGTGGCATTCATCCTCAGGGGAAAGCACAAACCAAGTTTTACTCCACATGTGGATTGTGGTGACAACGTCATCGTGATCAATGCTGAAAAGATAAGACTCACCGGCAAGAAAATGACCCAGAAGCAATACATACGCCATACGGGTTACCCGGGCGGACAGCGCACACAGACCCCCGAAGATCTTCTGAGCAAAAAGCCGGAAGCGGTGGTTGAGAAAGCGGTGAAGGGCATGCTGCCCAAGAGCAGGCTCGGGAGTGCCATCTTCAGAAATCTCTACGTTTTCGTTGGAGAAACCCACACACACGAAGCACAGCAGCCAAAAAAACTGGACTTAAATACCATTAAATAATTATCATGGAAGTTATCAATACGATAGGAAGAAGGAAAGCAGCCATTGCCAGGATTTATATGAGTGAAGGCAAAGGACAGATTATCGTAAACAACAGGGATTACAAAGAGTATTTTCCAGACAAATTACTTCATTATGTTATCGAGCAGCCACTGAACCTGCTTGAGTTAAAAAGCAATTATGACATCAAAGTCAATCTTGATGGTGGTGGCATGACCGGTCAGGCCGAAGCATTGCGCCTCGCCATCTCAAGGGCTTTGATCAAGATTAATCCCGACTACAAGCCAGCCCTGAGGGCAGAAGGCTTTGTTACAAGAGATCCGCGCGTTGTTGAACGCAAGAAACCAGGGCAACCCAAAGCGCGCAAAAGATTTCAGTTCAGCAAGCGTTAAAAAAGATTTTCTATACTTAATCATTGCGAAACTGGCAGGACTCCCTGAAGGGGCTACCTGCTGGTTGACCAGCAAAAATTAAAAAAATGCCAGAAACAAGTTTTAAAGAATTATTGGATGCAGGTGTACATTTCGGTCACCTGAAAAGAAAATGGAATCCTGCCATGTCTCCTTATATATTTATGGAGAAAAACGGGATCCACATCATTGACCTCAACAAGACTGAAGCTAAATTGAGCGAAGCTGCTTCTGCCATGAAGCAAATTGCGAAGTCAGGCCGAAAGATCCTTTTCGTGGCCACCAAAAAGCAGGCCAAAGATATTGTTTCCGAGAAGGTTAAAGAAATCAACATGCCTTATGTGACCGAGCGCTGGCCAGGCGGTATGCTGACCAACTTCCCGACCATAAGGAAGGCTGTTAAGAAAATGGGCGCCATCGATAAAATGAGTGTCGACGGTACTTTCGACAACCTTTCAAAACGTGAAAGACTCCAGATCACCCGTCAGCGTGCCAAACTGGAGAAGAACCTTGGTAGTATTGCCGATCTTACCCGTCTTCCCGCTGCCATGTTTGTGGTAGACGTTGTCAAAGAATACATTGCTGTCCGCGAAGCCAACAGGCTGAACATCCCGGTATTCGCCATGGTTGATACCAATTCCGATCCGCGGAACATCGATTTCCCGATCCCGTCCAATGACGATGCTTCCAAGTCGATCTCACTGATCATCAATTACGTAGGTGATGCGGTCGCTGAAGGTCTGAGCGAGAGGAAGATGGAGAAAGAAAAAGAAGCAGCAGAGTCAAAAGCTAAAAAGTCAAAAGCTGACAGTCAAAAGTCAGAAGCTGCAACCAAAGGATCTGAGGCAAAAGCCGAAGAACAACCTGAGGCGAAAGCCGGTGAACGCAGGGAAGCCGGAAGCAGAAAAAGGACTGATAGTGGAAGAAGGTCTGAAAGCAGGAAAGTGGAAAGTGAAAAAGTAGAGACAAAAGAGGTGAAGGCTGAGGTTAAGGAGGAAAAGAAAGCTGAGAAGAAAAAGGAGAAGAAGGAGGAGAAGGCCGAGACTAAGGAGGAAAAGAAAGCTGAGAAGAAGGAGGAGAAGACCGAGACTAAGGAGGAGAAGACCGATAAGACTGGGGCTTAAACCGAAAAATTAACTGATTGATAACACTATTTAAGAAAATAAAATAATGGCTGATATTAAAGCTGTAGATGTACAAAAACTGAGGAAAACCACCGGTGCCGGAATGATGGACTGCAAAAAAGCTTTGCAGGAAGCTGATGGTGATTTTGACAGGGCTATTGAGATTATCCGTAAGAAAGGTAAGGCCATTGCGGACAAGCGTGCCGACCGTGAAGCAAGTGAAGGAAATGTCCAGGCTAAAGTTGAAGGTGGTTTTGGTGCAATGATCTCACTGAATTGTGAAACCGACTTTGTTGCCAAGAATGAGGATTTTGTAAAATTCTCCACTTCTATTCTGGAACTTGCCGTGGCTGAGAAGCCGGCTGATCTGGATGCATTGAAGGCCCTTCCTATGGGTGATCAGACTGTTGCTGAAGTAATTACCGAACAATCAGGAACCATTGGCGAAAAGCTGGAGCTTACTTATTATGATTCTATTAAAGCTGACAAGGTACAGGCTTACAACCACTTCGGGAATAACCTGGCTACGCTGGTTGGTTTCAGTAAAGCAGACGTTGATGAGCAGGTTGCAAAAGATGTGGCCATGCAAATCGCTGCCATGTCTCCTATAGCAGTGGACAAAAGTGACATTCCTGCTGAGGTAATCGCTAAAGAAAAGAGAATCGGACGTGAGAAAGCACTTCAGGAAGGGAAACCCGAAAATATTGTAGACCGTATCGCAGAGGGAATGGTCGTCAAATTCCTCAAGGAAAATACACTTCTGAACCAGGAGTTTACAAAGAACTCCAAGCAGACCGTTAGTCAGTATATCAAAGAAGCTGACAAAGACTTGCAGGTTACCGGTTTTAAAAGGTTCGCCGTAAAATAATTTGAATATTTGATACTTGTGAAAAGCTGTTCTGCTTCATTGCGGAGCAGCTTTTTTTTTATCTTCAGTATTTTTAAACCGGGACTGAAATTCATTCTCCAGGATGTTGAATTCCTTGCTGCACTATTTAGCTACGCTGAGCTCGCAAGCTCGGTTGTCTGCGCAAATCCTGACAAGGCATAAATGGATACAAAAGGTCTTTGCTTTCCAAAATCAATTATCATACAAGCAGTTTATTTAAAATTCCGCTTTACTTTAAGTTATCGGGATGTTGAAGAGATAATGAGAATAAGGGGAGTAGAAGTGGATCATGCCACTATCCAGAGATGGGTTTATAAGTTCATGCCTGAAATAGAAACCCAGATGCGCAAGAGAAAGAAGGTAGTAGGTAAGAGATGGAGGATGGATGAGACGTATATCAAAGTGAAGGGTGTCTGGCGCTATTTATATCGAGCAGTTGATCGGGATGGACATACGATTGATTTTCTGCTAACAAAGCGTCGACAGCGTATGAGTGCTCAGTCATTTTTAATAAAGGCAATAGAAAACAATGGCACACCAGAGTTAATCAATATTGATAAAAGTGGTTCTAACAAAAGTGCGATCAAAATATATAACAAAAGATCATTTACCGATATTGAAATCAGACAATGTAAATACTTGAATAATATAGTGGAACAGGATCATCGGTTCATTAAATGGCGCATTCAACAAGGCTTAGGGTTTAAGGATTTTGAGTCAGCGAGAAGAACCATAGCAGGGATAGAGATAGTCCATATGATCAAGAAGAATCAGCTGAATACTCAAGAGCAAAGTATGTTCAAATCGTTTTATTCTTTAGCTGCATAAAACGAAGTTTAATTGAAGATTTTAGTGAATGGTTGAATAGATGCGACAGAACCTAAAATCCTTTCGATAAAAAATATCCGATTTGGAGAGATGTTTTATATGCGTGAAAACATCTCTCCGAATCATTGGTACCTTTTTATTACTTTTAGAAAGAGAAAAAACACACCAATGGCTACATATAAACGAATTTTGCTTAAACTGAGCGGTGAAGCGCTCATGAACGGACGTTCACACGGAATTGATCCCGGGCGACTGAAAGATTACATTGAAGAGATCATTGAAATATCCCGGATGGGAACCCAGGTGGGGATCGTCATCGGCGGAGGTAACATCTTCCGGGGAATATCTGGTGTGGAAGCTGGATTTGACCGTGTAAAGGGTGATTATATGGGAATGCTTGCCACTGTCATCAACGGATTGGCACTTCAGTCGGCATTCGAGTCAAAAGGAAAAACAGCCAGGCTTTTTACTGCCATCCGGATGGAGCCGGTGGCAGAGTTTTATTACAAACCCAGGGTTATCCAGGCCCTTGAAAACAACGAGATCGTAATCTTCTCAGGGGGTACCGGGAATCCCTATTTTACTACCGATACCGCTTCCACACTGCGTGCGGTTGAGATGGAAGCCGATGTGATGCTGAAAGGAACCCGCGTGAATGGTGTATATACCAGTGATCCGGAAAAGGATCCTGAAGCAGAAAAATACGATGAGCTCTCATTTGACGAAGCGTTACAGAAGGAATTACGCATCCTGGATCTGACAGCTTTTACCATGTGCAAGGAGAATGGCCTGCCCATTATCGTCTTCAATATGAATAAGAAAGGGAATTTGAAAAAACTTATTTCTGGTGAAAAAATTGGTACTTTAATCAAAATTTAAATAAATTACGTACGCTTAACGGAACCCACAGAGATCATGAACGAAGAAGTCCAACTGGTATTTGAGATGACCAAGGAGCAGATGGAAAAAGCCATTAACCACCTTGACAACGAACTGAACCGCATCAGGGCAGGTAAAGCCAATATACATATTCTTGATGGAATCATAGTGGATTATTATGGTGCACCCACCCCTCTGAACCAGGTTTCCAACATCAGTACACCCGATGCGAAAACCATCATGATCCAGCCCTGGGAAAAGACCATGATCAACCCCATTGAAAAAGCGTTGATGAATTCAAATGTGGGTATTACCCCGATAAACAATGGTGAGGTGATCCGCCTGGGAATCCCCCAGCTCACTGAAGAGCGAAGGCGTGACCTGGTGAAGCAGGTGAAAAATGAGGGCGAAAACGCCCGGGTCAGTGTCCGGAACAGCCGGCGGGATGCCAACGATGAATACAGGCAGATGCAGAAAGACGGACTTTCGGAGGATGAAGCCAAAACGGCCGAAGACAGGATCCAGAAGCTCACCGACGAATACACCGAAAAGGTGGATAAGATTGTGGATGCCAAAGAAGAAGATATCATGACCATCTAAGGTGCATGAAACTTGACCGATCTCTCCTTTTTTACGCAGCATTGCTGCTTGTTCACCTGCTCTTTTTCCTGAGTTCAGTCATTCGCCCTCCCGGATCACTTACTGATTCTGTTGATTACCTGAATGCCTCCCGGAATATTTTCAGCCAGGGAGTACTCTATTGCGGAGACCTGACAGAACCCGTACGAGAAGAACAGTATACCAGGCGGCCACCCCTCTATCCGGTTTTCCTGGGTATTTCCATACTTTCCGGATCGGATATTCCCCTGTTCCTGCTCCAGATCATGATCTCGCTGGTCTCCATTTTTATCGTGTTCAGGATCTTTTCTCCCGAACGCCCCGAACAGAGGAATGCCTCTGGGGTAATAGCGTTGATTCTTCTGCTGGCTACACCGGCCCAGTTTATATATTCCAACCGCATCATGGCCGAAATCCCCTTTCAACTGTTGCTTGTGCTTTCGGCCTGGTCTGTTTTCAAATATTCCGAAAAGCAGGAGAACCGCTTTATCTGGCTTTTTAACCTGTTCCTCACCCTGGGGATGGCCACAAAACCCGTTCTTTACCCATTCGTAATCCTCACTGTTTTGATTTCCATTTACATGCTCTTGAGAACCAGAAAACGGGCATTTTTGCTTGCCGTCGGCCTACCCGTCATCTGGATCATCGGCTATAGTGTCTGGAATTATAACCGAACGGGTTCATCACAGTATTCAAGCATCCAGACCGCCAACCTTGTGAACTATAACCTGCGCTACTTCTTAATGAACCAGGAAGGGGCTAAAGCTGCAACAGTTGAAATAGACAGACTTTATACCTTCTGTGGCACGAGTGCCTCCTACCGGGAAAAGAACAATTGTCTGGATCAGGGTGTAAGGGAGGTTATTCTTGACCGGCCGGTAAAATATGCCCTCTTTCACCTGAAGGGGAGTATCCGCCTTTTCCTGGATCCAGGCCGGTTCGATCTTGTAAAATTCTTCAGTATTCAGGAATCCAATACTTCGGGATTTTTAACAGAATTAAACCAGGATGGATTTGCCGGGGCGGTCCGTTTCCTGAAACAGCAGGGCTGGTGGCTGGTGATCCTGCTGGGATTAATCGCCATATTCAAACTCCTGAAGATCACGGGATTCCTGCTCTACATGTTCAGGAAAGGGGATCATCTTTATCCGCGCATTTTCATTGTTCTCCTGGTGGGTTACCTGGCATTGGTGACCGGTCCGCTGGGCGCTTCGCGGTTTCTGCTCCCGGTGGAGTTGCTGATCATTGGCGGAGCTGTTAAAGGGTGGGCCCCGCTGCTCAAAAAATTATAGGTCCAGCAGCCGGTATAGCTCGTCCAGGTTGGGTGAAAGAATGATCTCGGTACGCCTGTTCTTCCTCCGCGATTCAGGTGTGTCGGCAATATCTACAGGTAAAAATTCTCCCCGGCCCGCCACGGTGATCCTGGTGGGTACAATGCCTGATCTATCGAGGAGTATCCTTACGATGGAGGTAGCCCGCATCACACTCAGGTCCCAGTTATCCTTAATGGACGAACCTTTTCTGAAAGGGACATCATCCGTGTGACCTTCGATCATAATATTGATGTCAGGATTGTTTGCAAGCACCACTGCCAGCTGTTTCAGTGCCCGGACCCCGTTGGGATCCACCACCGTACTACCCGATTTGAATAGCAATTTCTCCTCCAGCGAGACGTACACCTTGCCATCCTTCCGGGTAACTGTCAGTCCCTGGCCCTCAAAACCCAGCAATGCCTCTGCAACCTTTTCCCTCAAATCATCCAGGATCGCATCTTTCTGGTAGAGCATCTCTTCCATCTCCATCAGCCTTGCATTCCTGGCTTCCAGCTCAGCCCGCAACCTGTTTACATCCTGACGCTGACCGGCCACATTGGACTCCAGTTCCTTAAGGAGCTGCTGCTTCCTTGCCAAATCCTCCTGGGTGGTCTGCAATTCATTAAGAAGTCTGCGGGTTTCCCGGGCATTTCCCCTCAGCAATGCTTCATGGGTCGACTCCAGGTCGGTATACTGGCGTTCAAGCTGAGCTTTTTCTTTCTCAAGCGCTTCTACCTTCTTATAAATCCTGATGCTATCTTCAACAAATTGTTTCTGTTGATCTTCCACATCATCAATTTTCGCCCTCATCTCCCTGTTCTCAACCGTCAGATACTCATTTTCTGCCATTAAACCATCCCGCTCATTCTGCAGGTTATTGCTTTTATTGGAAAGCTGGGTGAATTCGCTGGTAGGAACGCAGGATCCCAGAAGGGCAACTCCAATTATAAAATATAAGATCTTCTTCATCATAACAATATAACGGTTCATATTGATGCAAATTACTTAAAATAGGAGGGGTATGCCTGGCAATTTTTCACCATGCCTCTTTAAGATATTAACAAAGCGATTTATTCGTACCTTTGCACCACAATTTGATCCAGATGGAAGCAACCAGGGGCGATTATAACTTGCTCAATACCATACAGAGTCCGGACGACATGAAGTCACTTACACCGGAACAGCTGAGGCAACTCAGCGGTGAGTTGCGCCAGTTCATTATTGAAATTGTTTCATCCAATCCGGGTCATTTTGGAGCCAGCCTTGGGGTTGTTGAGCTCACCGTTGCCCTTCACCATGTATATAACGCACCCCATGACCAGATCATCTGGGATGTCGGACACCAGGCTTACGGACATAAAATCCTTACAGGCCGCAGGGATAATTTCCATACCAACCGGAAGTACGGAGGGATCAGCGGATTTCCAAAGCCTTCAGAAAGTGCCTATGACGCTTTTGGCGTGGGACATGCTTCCACATCCATCTCAGCCGCACTTGGAATGGCTGCCGGAAATGATTACAGGGGTGAGACCGACCGGCAGGTAGTGGCAGTGATTGGAGATGGTTCCCTCACCGGCGGGATGGCCTACGAAGCACTGAACAATGCAGGTCATGCCGGGAAAAACCTGCTGGTGATCCTCAATGACAACCACATTTCCATTGATCCCAGCGTGGGTGCCATGAAAGATTACCTGCTGGATATCACTACATCAAAAGCCTACAACAAGGTAAAGAATGATGTCTGGAACCTGCTGGGATTCCTGAACAAGATTACCCCTAATGCCAGGCGTTATGCCCAGAAGATCGAAAATGCCATCAAGTCCATCGTCCTCAAACAAAGCAACCTGTTCGAATCTCTCAACTTCAGGTATTTTGGTCCGGTCGACGGCCATGATGTGCTCCACCTGACCGATATCCTGAAGGACATGAAGGATATCCCGGGGCCCAAATTGCTGCATATAATCACCCAGAAGGGCAAGGGATTTGCCAAAGCAGAAGAAAACCAGACCGCATTTCATTCACCCGGTAAATTCGACATGCATACGGGTGAGATATTCCGTAAATCATATGACAAGCCCCAACCACCCCTGTATCAGGATGTGTTCGGGGAAACCATTCTTGAACTGGCAAAAACCAATAAGAAGATTATCGGGATTACCCCAGCCATGCCCACGGGCTCTTCCCTGAAGATCATGATGGATGAGATGCCCGATCGCACTTATGATGTGGGCATTGCAGAACAACATGCAGTGACTTTCTCGGCCGGACTGGCCGCTTCGGGAATGACGCCCTTCTGCAATATATATTCCTCCTTCATGCAACGGGCATATGACCAGGTGATCCATGACGTGGCCATACAAAAACTTCCTGTGGTTTTCTGCCTCGATCGTGCCGGACTGGTGGGATCAGACGGTGCCACGCACCATGGGGCCTACGATCTGGCATACTTCAGATGCATCCCCGATATGGTGATTGCCTCCCCACTCAACGAAATTGAACTAAGGGACCTGATGTATACAGCTCAGCTTCGCCCTGCAGGACCATTTGCGATCCGGTACCCCCGGGGAAGGGGTGTGACGGTGGACTGGAAACAACCTTTCAGCGAAATAGAGATTGGGAAAGGGCAACAGCTCAATAATGGAAGTGACCTGGCTATCTTATCCCTCGGACCCATCGGAAAAGAGGTTACAAAAGCTATATCAATCCTGGAAAAAGACCACTTCAGCGCAGCTCATTATGACATGCGCTTTTTAAAGCCCCTTGATAACATACTGCTTAAGAGCGTGTTCTCGAAGTTTGATAAGGTTATCACCGTAGAAGATGCGTCCATTGTAGGGGGACTTGGCAGCGCTGTCATTGAATACATGAACGACAACAGTTACAAGGCCAAGGTAATTCGCCTGGGAATTCCTGACCGGTTTGTGGATCACGGAAGCCAGGAAGAGTTATACAGGGAATGTGGTTTCGATGCTGAAGGCATTGTGCTGGCTGCCCGGAACTTGGTGGTCTCAAAGATCCTCACCCGGGCAATGTAAAATCAAACTCTTTCGTAGTTATTTATCTAGCAACCCAATTTTCAAGCTTTATATCAGAAATTCTTTCAAATTCACAAATGTTTTCAGTCACCATAATTAATTCATTTTCAACTGCTGCACAGCCAATCAATAAATCAAAATCACTAATCATTGTTCCTGATTTTCTTAATCGTGCCTTTTCCTTTCCATAAAGACTTATAGAATCAAAAATTGGTAATATTGTTATCTGTTCTGAGAATTTCTCAATTATGTCATGATTCTTTTGGGGGGTTAAACTGTTTTCGGCACCAAATACAAGTTCAGCAAGTGTAATCTCCGAAATAGCACAGTTCTTTAAATCAATCTTTTCAAGTTTTTCAATAAGGTTGAATTTGCCTTTAAAGAAGTGAATACAAATGTTAGTATCTAATAAATACTTCATTAGAAGTCCGCATTGCTTCTGTTATCAATTCTGGATTCTCTAATCTCTCTATTTATTTCATCAGAATCTCTCGAATCTTCCCATGCTCCATATAAGCTTCTTAAGTTAAATTTGCGGTCTTCTTTTGTCTCAATGGACTCTGTAAGCTTAATAATAAGCTTCTTTTTAGAACCATTGTCAAGTCGGGAAAGAAAACCGAAGTATTTATCTATTGTCTTATTTGTTAAGGCTAAACCCATGATATTTTCTTTTAAAGATACGACATTTTTGGCATCGCGTTCAAAATGGTCTTCTTGTTGAACTTGGAATAGGCTTCAGGATGGAAACCCTTTTTATATATCGACAGGATATTGGATGAGTTGCCTACAATCATTTGCGCAACAAAGGATTTCAGTAACGAAAACAATATTCTGGAGAATATCTTTACAGATCAAATTTAATACCCTGTGCAAGCGGAAGGTCTTTTCCGTAGTTGATGGTATTGGTCTGCCTGCGCATGTAGACCTTCCATGCATCTGATCCCGATTCACGTCCCCCTCCGGTCTCCTTCTCACCACCAAATGCACCACCAATCTCCGCGCCGGATGTTCCGATATTCACATTGGCGATTCCGCAATCAGAACCCACACCTGAAAGGAACTGTTCTGCTTCCCGCAGATTCAGCGTAAATATTGCCGATGTGAGCCCCTGGGGTACATCGTTGTTCAGGGCAATGGCCTCGTCAATATCACCACACCTGATCAGGTACAGCAATGGGGCAAAAGTTTCATCCTGAACGATCTCAAAATGATTCTTTACCTCGGCCAGGGCAGGTACCACGAAAGTTCCGGCCTCGTAGCCCGGCCCCTCCAGTCTCTCCCCTCCAAACAGCATGGTCCCACCCTCACGCTTCACCTTTTCTATGGCATTTGAAAAGATGTCAACTGCTCCCTGATCCACCAACGGCCCCACAAGAATTTGCTCATCCAGGGGATTTCCTATCCTTTGTGAAATCTGCTTGTAAGCCTTTACGAGCCTGGCTTTCACTTCTTCATAAATCGCATCGTGAATGATCACCCTACGGGTGGATGTACAGCGTTGTCCGGTCGTTCCCACCGATCCGAAAACAATGGCAGGAACAGCAATATCCAGGTCTGCGTTCTGTGAAACAATCAATGCATTATTACCTCCCAGTTCCATAATGGTGCTCCCGAGGCGTTGCCCCACAATTCCTGAAATATGTTTACCCACAGCGGTGGATCCGGTTACAGAGAAGAGCGGAATTCTTTTATCAGCTGCGAAATTATCACCCATCACCGAGGACTTGGCCACAACCAGGTTAAATACACCTTCCGGAACATGGTTCTCCTTCAATACATCCTGAATAATGTGCTGGATGGCTATGGCAGTTAAAGGCGTCTTGGAGCTGGGTTTCCATACCACCACATCACCTGCTACAGCAGCTATCATGGTATTCCATGCCCAGACAGCTACCGGAAAGTTGAAAGCAGTTACCAGTCCGACAATGCCCAGGGGATGATACTGATCATACATCCTGTGCTGGGGCCTTTCCGACTGCATGGTAAAACCATACAATTGCCTTGATTGTCCCACAGCAAAATCACAGATGTCGATCATCTCCTGCACCTCGCCCAATCCTTCCTGATAGATCTTCCCCATCTCCAGGGTAACCAGGAAACCCAAGTCTTCCTTTGCTTCGCGCAGGGCCATCCCAATCTGTCGCACTACCTCTCCCCTTTTGGGTGCCGGAACAGACTTCCAGACGGCAAAAGCTTCTCCGGCAGTCCGGATAACAGATTCGTAATCCCCGACCGTGGCATTGGTTACCTTTGCGATGATTTCCCCGTCAATGGGCGAAACCGACGATGTAACATCACCTTTCGTGTCCAGCCAGTTCTGCCCGGTTGTTGCCCCGGGATTCAATTTCTGGATCCCCAGTCTATTGAGTACCTGATTAACTTTGTCTTTGTATTGTATGTCCATGAGATTGGTATTATTCTGTGATTACTGATCAACAAAATTAGCAATGGATCGTTTCATAAAAGATATTTAAGAACATGCTGTGTGCAGAATGGTTGCAGGCTTGCCAGTTTTCCTGAAAAGCATTAACTTCGCTGCGCTTTAAAAGTTGCTCAAGTGGGGTATAACAATAGCCATTTTAGATGGCAGTGGAGTTCTTGTTTTAGTGTAAACATCTTATTGCCCAGGTGGCGGAATTGGTAGACGCGCTGGTCTCAAACACCAGTGATAGCAATATCGTGCCGGTTCGATCCCGGCTCTGGGCACAATCCTCAATCAGAATGTCAGAGAATACCAAAACGAATGGAGAGAAGCAGCTGGCCATAGATATACGTTATCTGAGGATGGCCAGGATATGGGCTTCAAACTCCTATTGCATTCGCAAAAAAGTAGGAGCGCTACTGGTAAATGACAAGATGATCATTTCAGATGGGTATAACGGCACTCCTTCCGGTTTCGAAAATGAGTGCGAGGATGAGAACAAAGACACCAAATCCTATGTCCTTCATGCCGAGGCCAACGCAATTACCAAAGTGGCAAAATCCAACAACAGCAGTGAAGGTTCAACCCTTTATATCACCACCTCTCCCTGTATGGAGTGCTCAAAACTGATCATTCAGTCCGGGATCCAGCGGGTGGTATATTCAGAAAAATACAGAATCACCAACGGACTTGATCTTCTGGACAGGGCCGGCATCGAGCTGGTTCATATACCGGAAATCCCCGATGATCCTTCATTGTGATCAGCAGAAGAAGAAGGAATTATGCGAAACAGAAGAGACAGATTGATCATATTTTTACCGGTACTTATCAGCATCACCCTGATCACCGGTATCATGCTGGGTAACTGGATCACCGGTATCCGCATCAGAAACATTGTAACGGATGAGGTAAACAAACAGAAGTTTTCCATTCGTCCGGGCCTGAATGTAGGATCGGGATTTTCCCTGTCTCCCAAAGGAAACAAGATCTCTTCAGCCCTTCAGTACATCCTCAACGAATACGTGGATACGGTCAGCGTGAACAACCTGAACGAATCAGTGATGCCTGCCCTGCTTGAGAGCCTGGACCCCCACTCTATCTACATTCCTGCCACTGATTTCCAGAGATATTCCGAACCCCTGACGGGAAACTTCAGCGGTATCGGGGTATCGTTCAATATGACTGATGATACTGTAGCCATTATCAATACCATTCCCAACGGTCCGTCCGAAATGGTCGGTGTTATGGCGGGCGACAGGATCATAAGAGTCAATGACTCGCTGGTTGCCGGGGTCAATATGCCCAGCGACGATATCGTGAAAATGCTGAAGGGCCCCAAGAATACGGTGGTCAGGGTTAGCATCTACCGAAGAGGTGAGGCAGAACCCATCGTTTTCGAAATTACACGCGACGACATCCCCATCTACAGTGTAGATGTAGCTTACATGGTGGATGAAGAGACGGGATATATCAAGATCAGTCAGTTTGCACAGACCACCTATCGTGAATTCATGCAAGCCATTGAAAAACTGAAGGCCCGGGGGGTGGAGAAATTGATTATCGATCTGAGAAGAAATGGTGGTGGAATTATGGAAGCGGCCACGATGATTGCTGACCAGTTCCTGGAAGAGGGCCAGCTGATCGTTTATACTGAAGGACGAACCCGTCCCCGGAAAAATGATTACGCCACTTCAAGGGGGATCCTGAAGGATAATAAGGTGGTGGTCCTGATTGATGAAACAAGTGCCTCAGCCAGCGAGATCCTTGCAGGAGCCATACAGGACAATGACCGCGGACTGGTGATCGGACGGAGGTCATTTGGCAAAGGACTTGTACAGGAGGAGATGCGATTTACGGACGGTTCAGCACTGCGGCTTACTGTGGCCAGGTACTATACTCCCACCGGAAGAAGCATACAGAAACCTTATGAGAACGGGAAAGAAGATTATTACCATGACCTGAATCAGCGGTTTATACATGGCGAACTGGAACACCAGGACAGCATCAAATTTGATGATTCGCAGAAATTTGTGACTCCCGGTGGCAAAATCGTTTACGGAGGAGGGGGCATTATGCCGGATGTATTTGTTCCGGTCGACACGGTCGGATCCTCCGAATATTACAACAGGGTCCGAAGCCTGGGGCTCATGTACAGGTTTGCTTTCCATTATACTGATCTTCAGAGGTCATCCCTTGACCAGTTTACCTCTGCCGATGATATCGAGGCATACATTGACGACCAGGATATCCTCCCGCAGTTCATCAACTATGCAAAAGAAAAGGGATTGCAACCCAATTACAGTGATATCAGGATTTCGGAGCAGATCCTGAAAAAGACCATCACAGCTTACGTGGCAAGGAATATTATTGACAATGATGGTTTCTACCCCATCATCGCTGATATTGACAACACCCTTCAGATCGCAATCGATACGATTACTGCACTTTAAATCGCGGCCAATTAAACCTTCTTCTCTGCGTGTCATCAAACAGGCAAATAGAACATTATTTGCTAATTAAAATTGATACGTTATGAAAAAACAATGGATTAGATCAGCAGGGGTAGTACTTCTTGCAGCGATTATGATGACTGGGTTGAACGCCCAGACCAGGGGCCAGGGTTATGGCCAGAATTATGGACCGGGGTATGGACCTTGGTGCGAACTGGGGTATGGACCAGGATATGGCCAGGATTTCGGACAAGGGTACGGACAGGGGTACGGACAGGGGTACGGAATGATGAACCAGAGAATCTCCCTGAACCTGACCGAGGAACAGCAGGAAGAAATGATGACCCTCAGGACTGCACATTATAAGACCATGAGGCCTTTAAAGAACAATATGGTTGAATTGAAGGCCAGGGAACGGACCCTCCTCTCTGAGGAAAATGTGGAATTGAAGGCCGTAAATGGTGTGATCGATGAGCAGACCGAATTGATGAACAGGATGAAGAAACTTCAAGCCGAACATAAGGTAAAAGTGAAAAACATCCTGACCGATGAGCAGATCATGAAACTGGAGCAGAGAAGGCAGTTCTCAAAACACAGAAGGGCAAACAGGAATGATTTTCGCAGGGGCCCTCGCATGGGCAGTCCCTATCACAGAAATATGATATAGCATACCAATAGTGCAGGTCCGTCTCCGGTTATTTCTTCATGAAGTTGTAACCGGGCGGACCTGTTTTTTTTCAACCATCTCCCGAATGGCTGCAGCAGCAGGTTCGGGCTCCTCAATAAATCCCATGTGTCCGCTCTGCCCGAGCCTCAGGACTGACGCATGCGGAGCCAGGGCCACCAGCTTCTCAAATATCTCACCCGGAATATAATTGTCTTTCATCCCACCGACCAACAGTAGCGGCAATGCAGGGTTCTCCAGAATCCGGGTCCGGTCCGGGCGCTCCTTCATCCCGTTCAATATAGCCACAATGCCTTCATCAGAATTACTCAATGCCAGGTTTTTGACCATATCTACTTCATGACTTAACCGTTCCAGGTTCACATCTGCAAATCCTTTGGGAATATTCACCTGGATGATCTGACGTTTTTTATTGCACAGGATCAGGCTGATCTCCCGGTCCCGGTTTTTCCTTTTTTCCTCCGAATCGGCAAAACAGGTGGAGTGGAAAAGAGAATATCCTGACAATTGGTCCGGGTAGAGATCTGCAAAAGCCATGGATACATAGCCTCCCATCGAATGTCCCACGAGAAATACTTTGTCAATCCCCTCCTCTTCAAGCAAAGCATGGACTGAGCCAGCCAGATCATCCATGGTGTGGGTCCTCCCCCAGGCACCCGATTTTCCATGGCCGGGAAGATCCATGGTAATCACCCTGAACCGGTCCAGGAACCGTCCGGCAAAGCTTTCCCAGATCTCACCGGTTTCAAGGTATCCGTGCAACAACAGGATACACGCCCCATGCCCACGGTCATTATAAACAACCTCTATGTCTTTATATGCAATGCTTTTTTGCATCTCCCCTTAACGAATTGATTGCATGATTTCCTCTATCTCCCCTGCTTCTACCGGGATATCTTCCATCAGGTCCACCGCCCCGTTTTCGGTAATCAAAATATCATTTTCCAGCCTGATCCCCATTCCCTCTTCCGGAATATAGATGGCTGGCTCGCAGGTGAGTACCATCCCGGATAGAAAGGGTTGGGTGCGATCGAACGGATCATGCACATCCAATCCCAGGGAATGGGCTGTCCCATGCATAAAGTATCTCTTCCAGAGAGGTTCTGACGGGAGTTGATCCGCTGCTTCCTTTTGTGTGTACAGTCCCAGACCGATATGTTCCTTCTCCCACAGGGCACCTACCTGGTTATGGAATTCGGCCATTTTCGCACCCGGTACCATCATCTCACTGGCCTGCCGAAAGACCCTCAATACCGCATCATAGACCTCACGCTGCCTTTTTGAGAACCTGCCGTTGACTGGAATGGTACGGGTACAGTCGGCAGCATAGTTATTCACCTCGGCACCAAAATCCATCAGGAGCAACTCCCCGTTCCGGCACCTGCTTTTGTTATCTGTATAATGCAGGATAAGCGCATTTGTTCCACAAGCCACAATAGGTTCAAAGGCATTTCCTTCCGCACCTTTCCTAATGAATTCAGCAGTGATTTCGGCCTCCACCTCATATTCCCACACACCGGGTTTCAGATTCTTTAATACCCTTAAGAAAGCCGACCGTGTGATGGCACTCGCCTTCCTGATCTCCTCTACTTCTTCGTACTCCTTGACCATTCTTAACCGAATCATCAAAGGGCTTAACCGGGATATGTTCAGATCTGTGTACTGTCTCGTAATCTTTTCATGGAGCGCTGTATCAGGTGTTGTAATCCTGGACTGAAACCCTGCATTTTCAACATGGTTAAAAAAGATGGCAGCAGCATGCCGGATCATCTTTTCAAGGAAAGAGTCCAACTCTTCCATCCATCTCACCTGTCCGATTCCCGAAAGAGCCATTGCTTCCTCACACGAGAGCCGGGGTCCCGACCATAATTCCGTTTTGGTGGCGGGTTTATGGATAAACAGGATCTCCCGCATGGAAGATTCGGGATGATCTGGTGATAATACCAGCACACTCTCCTCCTGGTTTATGCCGGCCAGGTAGAAGAAATCCGAATGCTGCCTGAAGGGATAATACTGATCTCCATTACGTGGCATCTGATCGTTAGAACAGATCACCACCATTGAATTGGACATGATCAGATCTCCCAGTTTTGCCCGGTTCCGGGCAAACAGATCGGCTGGGATGGGAGTCGATTTCATGTATTACCTTTATAAGAAATACCAATTCCCGCTCCTGGATACCAATGATTTAAAGGAGTCTCCTGAAAGTAAATAAAGTTTCTATCAGTTTCATGTGAAAAGTCAGCCAATTTGCTTGTACAATGCGAATTATCTCCCAATATAATTGAGTTGTCTGTTATTAGGGGTTTTATAGTTAAGTATTCTTGATATTCATATTCGGATGAATGGTCACTGTCATTGATAAATAAATCTATCTTCTCTGAAAACTTAGATAAACTTTTAATTGAATCACCATAAAGAATTTCACCGGTTTTTTTATACTTCCCACTCAGAAAATATCCTGCTTTTGGATTAATATCTGTCCCATAATATTTTCCCTTAAAACCTTCCTTTTTGTTTCTCAGTAAAGCAGCACACAATACAACAGAACCGAGTCCCTTATCAACACCAGTTTCAATAATAATTTTCGGTTTTATTGCTCTTGCAAAAGCATACCAACCAATTCTTCGACCGAATCGGACTTCCTTATCTGCAAATTTTTTCTCAGTTGAGTTATCAATTGCAGTAAGAATGGTCTCCTTTAATATCTCGTCCGATTGGAGTTCTTCAATATATTTAATTATTTCGGAATAGTCCATATTTGTTACTACAGCTATTGTATGAGCTAGATACTTAATATTATCTTGCGTTAAATGATAAGTAAAATTCGTGTCTTCTTTTGAAGAAAATCCCCATTTTATAATTTGAAAGTACTTTCTGTTGAAATATTTTGATGCCAGATAAAGCCGTCTTAAAAAGTTTAAAACATATATATTTTTTAGAAGTCTTAGTATTTTTCTCATTCTAATAAAATTTAGCCGTTTAAAAGTGACTTATATCCTATCCGCATTATTCCCGCCTACCTGTTGTAGGAAATGTATTACACTAAAATATATAGGGAGATAAAATACTATATTTGTCCGTCGCCACGGCGCAATTTAAGTAACTTATTTTAATTGAAAACATATGTCCAGTACTTTCATTTCTTCCATCGGCAAGAAACTATTGATGTCACTGGCAGGCATTTTTCTGATCACGTTCCTGCTGGTCCACATGGGGATCAACCTCCTGGTCATCATCTTTGACGATCCCATGGTTTATAACAGGGCTGCCCACTTTATGAGCTCCAATATCCTGATCAAGATTTTCGAGATCGTGTTGTTCGGCGGACTCCTGTTGCATGTGATCTTTGCATTGATCCTCCAGGTCCAGAATTGGTTCGCCAGACCAAGAAGGTATAACAAAGCCAATTATTCCAACACCTCATTCTTTTCGAAGTTCATGATCCATACCGCTGGAATCATCCTGGTGTTCCTTATCATCCATTTTATTGATTTCTATTTCAGGGTCAAGTTTGGTCATTCCACAATGATCCATGTGGATGGAGTGATGTACCACGATCTTGCCACCGAGATCGTCGATAAATTCAAGCTGCTTCCGTTTGTCATCTTCTATATCGCAGCTTTCATCTTCCTGGGTTTTCACCTGATCCATGGATTTCAATCGGCATTTAAGACCCTGGGATTGGATCATAAAAAGTATACCCCGGTTGTGCAGGCACTGGCCTTCATCTATACGGTGGTTGTGGTTGCCGGATATTCAATCATCCCTCTGGTGATCTACTTCAAATAAAAAAAACAAAACATTCAATAATGGTAAAGCTTCATTCCAGGATACCCGAAGGACCCATAGCAGAAAAATGGTCCTCCTATATATCCAACCAAAACCTGGTTAACCCGGCCAACAAGAGGAAACTTGACATAATTATTGTGGGAACCGGTCTCGCCGGTGCATCAGCTGCAGCCTCACTGGCCGAGATGGGATTCAAAGTAAAGGCGTTCTGTTACCAGGACAGCCCCAGGCGTGCCCACAGTATTTCAGCACAGGGCGGCATCAATGCGGCCAAAAACTATCAGAATGATGGCGACAGCATCTACCGGCTCTTCTTCGATACAGTCAAGGGAGGGGATTATCGTTCCAGGGAGGCCAATGTCTATCGGCTTGCAGAGGTGAGTAACCAGATCATTGACCAGTGTGTGGCCCAGGGCGTACCCTTTGCCCGTGAATACGGGGGAACCCTTGATAACCGTTCTTTTGGCGGAGCCCTGGTGTCCAGGACATTCTATGCCAGGGGACAGACCGGCCAGCAACTGCTGCTGGGAGCATACCAGGCTTTAAGCCGACAGATCAAGAAAGGCAATGTGGAGATGTATCCCCGGATGGAGATGTACAACATGGTAATGGTGGATGGGAAAGCCCGCGGGATTATTGGCAGGGATGCGATTACAGGAAAACTGGAACGCTTCAGTGCCCATGCCGTGGTCCTGGCCACCGGCGGATATGGCAATGTATTTTTTCTCTCAACCATGGCCATGGGAGCCAACGCGAGTGCTATCTGGCAATGCTATAAAAAAGGTGCCCTGTTCGGTAATCCCTGTTTTGTCCAGATCCATCCCACCTGCATACCGGTGCATGGCGATTACCAGTCGAAACTGACCCTGATGAGCGAAAGTCTTCGCAATGACGGGCGCATATGGGTACCCAATAAGAAAGAAGATGCTGAACGGCTTCAAAAGGGTGAGATCTCAGGGGTTGATATCCCGGAGGAAGACCGCGATTACTACCTGGAGAGGCGTTATCCTGCATTCGGAAACCTGGTTCCCAGGGATGTGGCATCAAGAGCGGCCAAAGAACGCTGTGATGCAGGGTACGGAGTAAATTCCAGCGGTCTCGCCGTTTTCCTGGATTTCAAGGATGCCATTGAGCGCCTTGGAAAGGATGTCATCAAAGCCAAATACGGGAACCTCTTCCAGATGTATGAAAAAATATCGGATGACAATCCATATGAAGTCCCCATGATGATCTATCCGGCCATCCACTATACCATGGGCGGCATCTGGGTGGACTATGAATTACACACCACCATACCGGGACTGTTCGCCACGGGTGAATCCAATTTCTCAGACCATGGTGCCAACCGACTGGGAGCTTCAGCATTGATGCAGGGACTGGCTGATGGGTACTTTGTTCTTCCATATACCATTCAGAACTACCTTGCCGATGAGATCAACACCCCCAGGTTTGCAACAGACATACCGGAGTTTGATGCAGCGGAGAAGGAGGTCACTGAGCAGCTGGAAAAACTGATGGCAATCAAAGGCGGCCAGACCGTGGATACCCTGCATAAGCGACTGGGCAAGATCATGTGGGATTATGTGGGGATGGCCAGGAATAAAGAAGGCCTGGTCAAAGCCAGGGAAGAGATCATAAAACTGAAGGAGGAATTCTGGTCAGATGTGAAGATCACGGGAGAGCTGGATGACCTGAATCCTGAACTTCAGAAGGCCAGTCGTCTGGCCGATTTCCTGGAACTGGGAGAACTCATGGCCATGGATGCCCTCAACAGGGAAGAATCGTGCGGCGGGCATTTCAGGGAAGAGTTCCAGACAGAAGAAGGTGAAGCCCTTCGCAACGATAAGGACTTTACCTATGTGGCTGCCTGGGAATTCAAAGGTCCTGAAAAAGACCCGGTACTTCACCAGGAACCACTGAATTTTGAATACATCGAAGTGAAACAGAGGAATTACAAATAACAAGGCATAATAGATTTGCGATGAACCTGAAACTGAAAATCTGGCGTCAAAAGGATACCCAAAACAGGGGTAAGTTCGTTAATTACGAATTACGGGACATTTCACCTGACAGCTCTTTTCTGGAGATGCTGGATATCCTGAATGAGCAACTGGTCACCAGGAATGAAGAACCTGTGGTGTTTGATGACGATTGCAGGGAGGGTATATGTGGCGCATGCGGCATGTACATCAACGGCCACCCACACGGACCCGACACATTGATTACCGTTTGCCAGCTCCATATGCGCAAATTCAAGAACGGGGATACCATTGTGATCGAACCCTGGAGAGCGCGTGCATTCCCTATGATAAAAGACCTGATGGTGGACCGTTCTGCATTCGACACTCTGATTCAGGAAGGGGGCTATGTATCGGTGAATACAGGAAGCGCTCCGGACGCCAACAACATTCCCATTAAAAAGGAATTTGCAGAGCTCTCCATGGATGCTGCTGCATGCATTGGATGCGGTGCATGCGTGGCTGCATGTAAAAATGCCTCAGCCATGCTGTTCGTGGGTGCCAAGGTATCCCACCTTTCCCTTCTTCCACAGGGAAAAGTGGAAGCCAGAGAAAGGGTGAAACGGCTGGTTGCGATGATGGATAAACTAGGATTTGGCAACTGCACCAATACAGGAGCCTGCGAGGCAGAATGCCCCAAAGGGATCAATATGACAAATATTGCCAGGCTGAACCGGGAGTATTACAAAGCGGCTTTCTAAGCCCGGATGTTTTGAAGGGATTGTAAAAAAGGTGCCTGATGGAACGGAACGAAGTGAGTTTCGTAGTACCGTTTGACAATCCCTTTAAAATTCATTTGCGCATGGTCTCTTCCACCTCCTCCACCGTCTTTGGTATGGGGGTGCCCAGTACACGGCTTCCCTGGTCGGTGATCAGCACATCGTCTTCAATCCTGACCCCACCAAATCCGAGGTAGGTTTCCACCTTTTCATAGTTAATGAACTGCTCGAATTTCTTCTCACCCTTCCACTGTTCTATCAGGTCAGGAATGAAATAACAGCCGGGCTCATTGGTAATGACAAATCCGGGCTCCAGCTTGCGACCCATCCTGAGGTAGGCCAATCCAAACTGGTCGCTTCTTTTAAACGTGTCGGTATATCCCACATAATTTTCCCCGAGACCCTCCATATCGTGCACATCGAGACCGAGCATGTGACCCAGACCATGCGGAAAGAAAAGAGCATGGGCCCCAGCTGCAACAGCTTCATCCAGATCACCCTTCATGATCCCAAGATCCTTTAATCCACCGGCGATAATCTTTGCAGCCATCAGGTGAACATCGCGATAGGTTTCCCCCGGAACAGATGCTTCAATGGTCCTGGTATTGGCAGCAAGGACAATGTTGTATATATCTTTCTGCTGGGAAGAGAACTTTCCACCCACAGGGAAGGTCCTGGTAATGTCACTGGCATAACACATTTCTGATTCCGCACCTGCATCACAAACTACCATCCTGCCTTCCACAAGTTCATTTCCATGGTAATGGTTGTGCAGTGTCTGTCCATCCATGCTCAGGATAACCGGGAAAGAGACCGGACCGCCATGCGACAGGGCTATTCCTTCGATAGCGCCTGAGAGTTCGCGTTCAAAATTACCAGGGAAACCCATCTTCATGGCGGTCGTGTGCATCAGACCGGCCACATCGACCACCTTTTCGATCTCTTCAATTTCGTAGCGATCCTTTACAGCACGAAGTTTAACAACCGCACCAATGAGCTTTTCAGAAAAATACTTCTGCACCTCTTCGCACTGAATTCCTAAAAGCGCGGCCAGCCTGATCACCTGATCGCCCCGATAGGTGGGCAGGATATGAATCTTCCGCCCCGTCTGAAGGGCCGATTTAAGATCTTCTGCAAGGGCAGCGACTGAAGCTGTTGAATCCACGGCCACATCAGCAGCAAGCTCCTTTACGGTGGGCTGCTGACCCATCCAGATAATGTCATCGATGGTGAAGTCATCTCCATACACAGTATCCTTCCCCGAATCCACATCACATACTCCGAAAAATCCAGGCTTATTAATACCGAAAAAATAGAGGAAACTGCTATCCTGCCGGTAATGATATGTATTGGCCCTGTAATTCATGCCACTCTCCTCATTCCCAGGGAACAGGATGAGGCCATCACCCACCATCTCGCGTAAGAGGTTTCTTCTTTGCCAATAGACTTCTTTTGGAAACATATGCTATAAAATTTAAATGTTAATGATTTGCTTCGAACCCTCATAAAAGTAGTTTCATTTTTTGACAAACTGACCCTAATAACCATATGCTTCAGCCGCAAAAATGCATGTTATACACCACAAAACAGATAAGGCGGAAAAAAATCCTGAATAATTGTACAATTCTGTAACCTTTTCATTCACATGCCGTAAATATATTGCGAATAGTGTTACACGGTAATAATAAATTCCTACATTCGCAGTGAACAACCCGTTTTTCAACCATTTATTAACATTTTTACCAACATGCCTTATCGCCGTTTGCCTAACACAGACTCTGCACGCCTGAAGTCGATCAAGTCTGCATACGAAAAGGGAAAGGACCTTCCTCCGTTTAAACTGGCCTTCAGCCCGGCTTCCCATCGCAAAATTCAATCGGTACTTCCTGGTTTTGAGAATGCCATCTACGAGCACAGGAATTCGCTGAATATCCAGGCGGAAAAAAATAAGGAATACCAGAAGCGGCTTAAAAAGGTCCGGCTCTATATTTCCCATTTCATCCAGGTGATTCATATGGGCATTTTAAGAGGCGACCTGGTCCCTGAAACCATCAGTTTTTTCGGTCTGGAAGAAAGAGAAAAAAAGGTCCCCTCTCTTAACTCAGAAGAGGAGGTGATCAACTGGGGACAACAGCTTATCGATGGCGAACAGAAAAGGCAGTTCAAGTGTCTGAGTCCCATTACCAATCCAACCATTGCCGTCCTTAAGGTCCATTATGACAAATTCATGGAATACTACAATTACCAGAAAAGCCTTAAGAAAAGAAGTCAGCGCGCTCAGGAGCAATTAAATGAAAAACGTTCAATGGTCGACGGAGTGATTCAACAGATCTGGAACGAGGTAGAGCATACCTATACTGACCTCCCCGAAGAAATGAGAAGGGAGAAGGCCTCCGAATACGGATTGGTGTATGTTTTCAGAAAAAATGAACTGGGCAACGCTAATCTTTTTCAGTCTCCCCGGATAGAGGTGATCGGGTAATATACCCTGCTGACCGGTAATACCACAGCACAAAAAAGAATGCAAACACCAGCAGGCTGATCAATGCTGTCATGGGCATCATTGAGCTTGTACCTATTTCCTCCAGCATGTCATTGACACTTCCCCTGGAATTGAAGTAGTAGTAGATCACCCCCATAGCATTGTTCACAAAATGGGCAATGATGGGATACCAGATGGAACGACCCATGAACATCAGGTAGCCCAGGATGATACCCAGGACAAACCGCGGCAGGAATGAAAAGAACTGGAAATGAAATGCACTGAAAAGAAGGGCCGTAAGAATGATGGCCACATGCACATTCTTTACCAGTTCATATAACAATCGCTGAAGGAGTCCCCGAAAGATCAGTTCCTCTCCCACAGCAGCGATTACACCGATCATGACCAGGTTGATGAGCAGTCCACCCAGGGAACGTGTGGCGGTAAAGGCACGCATGATCTGCTCGGCTTCGGTTTCAAGCGTCCGAAAAAGCCTGTCAATTGCCTTGATGGGAAATTCCATTCTCATATTGATTTCAGCCATATAATTGATAAACGGGATTACCGAAATCATCATGGCCAGGGTCAACAGAATGGGTATCGCCCCAACAGGATTACGAAACTGGAAATAAGAAAAAATATCTCCGGCAAAAAGGTATGAAAACAGGAATGCCGGAACGATAAATGTCCCTATCGATCCAAGTATCTGGATCAGTTTTGACGCGGCTATATATTTGGGATCATCAAATGTACCCAGTGAAAGGATCTCCGAAATTCCGAAGCCATAGATCCATGCAGCCAGGAATGCACCCAGGAACTGGAATACCAGTCCGAGGATAAAAAGAATCACCACTGTAAACAAGAATTTTTCTGCCGGTTTCAATCCGGCAAGCAAAGCTCTTTCACGCACTAATTTTTGTATTTTTGCAGGGAATTCAAAGCACAAAGAAAGCAATTTGAATTGTTAAAACCTACACTGTTTTATCACCATGCGAATCGACGATCTTGATCTCGGCAATCAGCCCCTGTTCCTTGCTCCCATGGAAGATATCACCGATCCTTCCTTCAGGTACCTGTGTAAAAAATTCGGAGCAGATGTGATGTACACCGAGTTTATTTCATCTGATGGCCTGATCAGGGACGGGAAAAAAAGTGTAAAGAAACTGGACATTTTCGACTACGAAAGGCCCATGGGCATCCAGCTCTATGGACACATCGTGGAATCGATGGTGGAAGCCACTTACAGGGCGCTGGAATCAAAACCCGAGATCATCGACATCAACTACGGCTGTCCGGTCCGCAAAATAGCTAACCGGGGCGCCGGTGCCGGTATGCTCGCGAACATCCCGCTGATGATGGAGATGACCCGTGCCATTGTGGAGGCCTCCAGCGTTCCGGTAACCGTGAAGACCAGGCTGGGCTGGGACGAGAACAGTAAAAACATCCTTGAGGTGGCCGAGCAGCTTCAGGGCCAGGGGATCAAGGCACTCACCATCCATGGCAGAACACGTACGCAGATGTATAAGGGGACGGCAGACTGGACCCTCATTGGAGAAGTGAAGCGCAATCCCAGGATGCACATTCCCATCATTGGCAACGGGGATATAAACTCTGCCGTTGAAGCAAAAGAAGCATTTGAACGTTTCGGTGTGGACGGGATCATGATCGGAAGGGCGGCCGTTGGAAAGCCCTGGTTGTTCAGACACATCAAACACTACCTGGAAAATGATGCGTTGCTTCCCGATCCAACGGTTTCGGAAAAAGTGGAAATGGCAAAACTGCAGTTCTCAAAATCGGTGGAGATAAAATCAGAACCCGTGGGCGTGTACGAAATGCGAAGGCACTTTTCCAACTATTTTAAGGGACTCCCCCACTTTAAAGAGATGCGTTTGAAGTTGCTTACCACCCTGGATGTGGATGAGATCTTATCCCTGCTGGAGCAGATCAAATCAACATACGGCGAATACAGACCCGGGGAAGCAGGATCGTTCTGGGATAAATAACTAATCCATCCGTTTGGGATAGTCAAGGTTAAAGTGCAGTCCCCTGCTCTCCTTCCTTGCCTGCGCCATTTTAATAACCAGGTAACCAACATTGATCAGGTTACGCAACTGACAAATCCGCAATGAAACCCGGGATTCTTTATAAAGAGTTTCTGTCTCCCTGTAGATGATCTCCAGTCTGGCTGTGGCCCTTTCCAGGCGCAGGTCCGACCGAACGATCCCCACATAATTGGACATGATCTGTTTAACCTCCTTCAGGCTCTGGGTAATCAGTACCATTTCTTCGGGATGGGCGGTACCGCTGTCGTCCCATTCTGGAATGCTTTCAACGAACTGATACTCCGGCGCCAGCCCAACAGCATGCTTTGCAGCACGGTCGGCATAAACAATGGCTTCGATCAGCGAATTGGATGCCAGTCTGTTTGCACCATGAAGCCCCGTAGAGGAGACTTCTCCCACCGCATACAACCGTTTGATCCAGGTCTGGGCATTCATATCCACCTTGATCCCTCCGCAGATGTAATGAGCGGCAGGAACCACAGGGATCATGTCTCTGGCAATATCAATTCCAATGGACCTGCATTTCTCGGTGATGTTGGGAAAATGCTCCTTGAGTGCTTTTTCGTCAATGTGGGTCGTATCCAGGTAGACAAAATCATGACCATGGATCTTCATCTCGTTGTCGATGGCCCGGGCCACAATATCCCTGGGTGCCAGGCTCCCCCTTTTATCGTACTTATTCATGAACTTTTCACCCAGCTGGTTCTTCAGGATCCCTCCGTAACCACGCATGGCCTCGGTAATAAGAAATGAAGGGGTCTCTCCCGGATTGTAGAGCGAGGTGGGATGGAACTGTACAAATTCCATGTTCTCGATAATGCCTTTGGCCCTGTATACCATGGCAATTCCGTCTCCAGTGGCAATGGGTGGATTGGTGGTGGTGGAATAGAGATGCCCGGCACCGCCTGAAGCAAGCAGGGTGGTCTTTGAAAGGATTCTGATCACCTGTTCCGAATCAAGGTTAAGTACATAGGCGCCGTAACACTCGATATCGGTCATGTGTCTCTTCACCAGCTTTCTGAGGTGGTGCTGGGTAATCAGGTCAACCGCAAAATGCTGTTCCAGCAACTCAATATTGGGATGTTTTCGCACCTGCCCTGAAAGCGCTCGCTGAATCTCCTCTCCGGTATTGTCCTTGTGATGAAGGATCCTGTACTCCGAATGGCCACCCTCACGGGCCAGGTCATATTTGCCATTGGATTCTTTGTCAAACTTAGTGCCCCAGTGGATGAGTTCGCGGACCTGTGCCGGTCCCTCCTTTACCACCATTTTTACCACTTCTTTATTACAGAGATGATCACCCGCAATAAGGGTATCCTCAACATGCTTTTGATGGCTGTCGGGTTCATAGGTAACGGCGGCTATCCCCCCCTGGGCATACCTGGTGTTGGTCTCCTCAAGTGTCGATTTGGAGATCAGGCAAACCTTTCCATGCTCTGCCACTTTCAACGCATAACTCAATCCGCCCAGACCCGATCCTATCACCAGAAAATCATACTGTTTCTCCATGGAGCTTGCTATCAAATTATAGACAAATATAGAAAAACCTGTAGAGAATGATTTTAAATCCGCTAATTTTGATTCCTATGATCAAGCTACTTACCATTGTCGGAGCCAGGCCCCAGTTCATCAAAGCAGCTGCGCTGAGCAGGGTGATCCGGGAGGAATTCAGCCATGAGATCAGGGAGGTTATTCTCCATACCGGACAGCATTACGACGCCTCCATGTCGGAGGTGTTCTTCCGGGAGATGCAGATCCCGGAACCCGCCTATAACCTGGATATCGGATCCTTATCACACGGATCACAGACCGGCCTCATGATCCAGGGTATCGAAGATGTTATCCTGAATGAAAAACCCGACGGAGTGATCGCCTACGGGGACACCAACTCCACACTGGCAGGAGCCCTTGCTTCTGCCAAGCTCCAAATCCCGGTCATTCACATCGAAGCCGGGTTGCGTTCATTCAACAAACAGATGCCCGAAGAGATCAACCGGATTACCTGTGACCATGTAAGCACGCTGTTGTTTTCTCCCACCTGTACAGGAGTGGAAAACCTGGCAAAAGAGGGAATCATGCACAGTGATCTCCAGCCCTATACTTTCGATCACCAGGGGGTATTTCACAGCGGGGATATCATGTATGACAATACACTCTTCTTCAGGGAACTGGCACGCAATAAACCTGCTTTGCTGAGGGAACTGGAGTTGGAAGAGAAGCCCTATATCCTGGCTACCGTTCACCGTCCCTCAAACACGGATGTGACCAAAAATCTTCAGAACATCATCACAGCCCTGCATGGGATTTCCCGGGAAAACCAGATCCCGGTGATCGTCCCGCTGCATCCCCGGACTGCCGGGATCATTGAGAATCTGAAAGCACAAAAGGCGCTGGAACCTGATGATCCTTCCGGCATGGTCCATTTCATTCCTGCTGTCTCATTCCTCGACATGATCAGTCTTGAAGCAGGGGCCAGTGTGATCCTCACCGATTCGGGAGGCGTACAGAAGGAAGCCTGGTTCATGGAAAAACCGGTGGTTGTCCTCAGGGAAGAGACCGAATGGGTGGAAATTATCGAATCGGGGAATGGCCGCCTGGCCGGATCTTCTGTAAACGGGATCATGGAAGCCACCAGGGATTTCCTGGATACCCCTCCCGCATCCTATCCTCCAATTTTCGGGGAGGGTCATTCTGCCCGGGAAATTTTGAAGGTGCTCACTACAACCCGGTGGAGGTAATTCACATAAATGATGTACTTTTGTGATTCTTTGATTTCGAACCAATAATTGAATTTATGGCCCAGGAGGAACTATTTAAAAAACTGGTTGCACATTGTAAGGAATATGGTTTTGTTTTTCCATCCAGTGAGATATACGATGGACTTGCTGCAGTTTATGATTATGGACAATATGGTGTTGAACTGAAAAATAACATCAAGAAGTATTGGTGGGACTCCCTGGTATTGCTGCACGAAAATATAGTGGGCCTTGATGCTGCCATTTTCATGCATCCCACCATATGGAAAGCCTCCGGCCATGTGGATGCCTTCAGCGACCCGCTCGTTGATAATAAAGATTCGAAAAAAAGATACCGTGCCGATGTGCTGATCGAAGACCAGATGGCCAAATATGAAGGCAAGATCAACAAGGAGGTGAATAAGGCCCGAAAACGTTTTGGAGATGCTTTTGACCAGGCACAATTCCTTAAAACCAATGCCCGGGTTCTGGCCAACCAGGAGAAGCATGATGCACTTCATGCCCGCTTTGTGAAGGCCATAAACGATTCCGACCTGGATGAACTCAGGCAAATCATCGTTGACGAGGAGATCGTTTGTCCCATTTCAGGTTCAAGGAACTGGACCGATGTGAGGCATTTCAACCTGATGTTCTCCACCGAGATGGGTTCTACCTCAGAAAGCGCCAACAAGATCTATCTGCGGCCCGAAACCGCCCAGGGCATTTTTGTGAACTACCTAAATGTACAGCAATCCGGACGGATGAAGATCCCCTTTGGCATCGCACAGATCGGAAAAGCCTTCAGAAATGAGATTGTGGCCCGCCAGTTCATCTTCCGGATGCGTGAATTCGAACAGATGGAGATGCAATTTTTTGTCCCCCCCGGTTCCGAACTGGAATGGTTCGATTACTGGAAAAAAAACCGCATGAACTGGCACCGTGCACTTGGCTTTGGAGAGGACAAATACAGGTTCCACGACCATGACAAGCTTGCCCATTATGCAAATGCAGCCACTGATATTGAATTTGAATTTCCCTTCGGTTTTAAAGAGGTGGAGGGGATCCATTCGCGCACCGACTTTGACCTGGACAGTCACCAGGAGTATTCGGGAAAGAAATTACAGTATTTCGACCCGGAAACCAACAAGAACTACGTGCCTTTTGTGGTGGAGACTTCAATCGGGGTCGACCGGATGTTCCTGCAGATTATCTCCGCGGCCTATACCGAGGAGACCATTACCAAGGAGGACGGATCTACAGACTCCAGGGTGGTCCTGAAGCTTCCTCCGGTGCTGGCCCCCGTGAAACTTGCAGTCTTCCCGCTTACCAAAAAAGACGGACTCCCGAAAAAAGCGCGGACCATCATTGATCAGCTGAAATTTGATTTCAACTGTCAGTACGAAGAGAAAGACTCCATTGGAAAGCGTTACAGGAGGCAGGATGCCATCGGCACACCCTTTTGCATCACGGTAGATCACCAGACCTTAGAGGACGATACTGTAACGATCCGCTACCGCGATTCCATGGAACAGGAGCGCATCCCTGTCAACCAGATCAATGAGATCATGAAGGAAAAAATAAGCCTGAGGCAACTCCTTGAAAAATTAACAGACTAATCCAGTGGTTATGAAAAAGGCATTGTTAGAGTTTTCCAGGACCCATCTGATCATTCTCCTGGGATTTATTACTATAAGCCTTGTGTACCTGAGCCCGTTGCTTGACGGGAAGGTCCTGCAACAATCTGATATGACACAGGTTGCAGGAATGTCACAGGAATTAAAGGAGTACCATGAAGAGACCGGGGAGTATTCCCAGTGGACCAACTCCATGTTCTCCGGGATGCCTGCCTTCCATGTGGGACCCGCAGGCGCAAAAAAAACAGTCTTCAGTCACTTTGCAAACGTCTTGCGATTTGGAATTTCTCTCAGCAATCCGTTTGCCATTTTTTTCATCTACCTGATCTGCTTTTATGTGTTGTTGCTTTCATTAAGGCTTTCTCCCTGGGTCAGTGCCATAGGGGCCATTGCCTTTGCCCTCTCTTCCTATAACATCATCATTATCGAGGTCGGACACATCAACAAGGCTTATGCCATCGCATTTATGGCCCCGGTCATAGCAGGTCTTCTTCTCACATACCGCGGAAAGCACCTTGCCGGAGGATTATTGTTCCTGCTTGGATTGGGACTGCAGCTCTACAGCAACCACCTGCAGATTACCTACTATTTGCTCATTACTACACTCATAATTGTGCTCACCAAACTGGTTTTTGCCATCAAAGAGAAGGAAATTAAGAAATTCCTGGTGGCTTCGGGAATTCTGATGGCCGCAGCCCTGCTGGCCCTGCTCCCGAACATTTCCAGCCTCTGGGTCAATTACGAGATTTCCAAGCAGAGTATGCGTGGGCAGCCAGAACTTACCCTCAACCAGGAAAACCAGACATCAGGATTGAATAAGGACTACGCACTCAGCTGGAGCTATGGGAAGGCAGAGACATTTTCATTGATGATCCCTTATTTTACAGGAGGCAAGACCGGTGCACTGGGAGAGAATGAAAAGGCCATGGAGAAAGTGAGTCCCCGCTTCAGGGAGACCATCCAGGGCCAGAACCAGTACTGGGGTGCAAAATCTATAACTTCCGGGGACAACTATTCCGGGGCCATTGTGGTATTTTTCTTTGTGCTTGGCATGCTGCTGATCAAAGGCAGCATGCGCTGGTGGATACTCATCAGCACCATCCTGTCGATCCTCCTGGCATGGGGCAACAATTTTCCGGCTCTCTCTTACTTCTTCCTGGACCATGTTCCCCTTTATAACAAGTTCAGGACGGTGGAAATGACCCTGGTCATTGCCTGTTTTAACATACCCCTGATGGCATTCCTGGTTATTGACCGGATCCGGAAGGAGCCGGAACTTATCCTTAATAATAAAAAGCAGATCCTGGTGGCCTTTGGACTTACCGGGGGACTCTCCCTTTTCTTTTACCTGGTTCCTGGATTGTTTACTTTCTTCTCGGCCCAGGAGCAGCAAATCTTTGACCAGCAGTTGGCCGGGGCCACAGCCCAGTATGCGTCGCAATTCAGGGATTTTATGGATGAGCTTGAGGCAGCCCGGATCTATATCTTCCGGCACGATGCCATTCGAAGTTTCCTCTTTATCACTGCAGCTTTTCTGCTGACCTGGTTCTATGCCAATAAAAAACTGAAGCTGACCTGGTTCGTAGCCGGACTCGGATTGATGATCGTTGTCGACATGTGGACGATCGACAAAAGGTACCTGAATAATGATAACTTCATCACAAAGAAGCAGAAAAGAAATATAGTGGCCAGTACCCCGGCCGATGAGTTCATCCTGAATGATCCGGATCCACATTTCAGGGTGGTGAACCTGACCAAATCACCCTGGCAGGATGCCGGTACATCCTATTACCACAAGTCAATCGGTGGATACCACGGTGCCAAACTGCGCAGGTACCAGGACCTGATCGAGTTTTACCTTTCACCGGGACTTCAAAACATCACAGGGGTCCTTAATTCCCGGCCCACCAGTGTGCAGGTCGATTCTGTGCTTTCTAAACAGCAGGTTTTGAACATGGTTAACACCAAGTACATGATCCTCAATCCTTCGTCACAACCACTCATGAACAGGTTTGCGAAAGGACATGCATGGATCGTGAAAGACTATCGGCTGGTTAAAAATGCCGATGAAGAGATAGCTGCACTTGCAGTTTATGACCTGGACAATGTGGCAGTGGTGGATGAACGGTTTGCCGGGCTTCTTTCAGAAGGGCTCAAACACAGGGAAATTTCAGGTAGTGTGGAACTGACCGAGTACCGTCCAAACTACCTCTCTTATAAGGCATCCCTGGGACAGGAATCATTGCTGCTGTTTTCAGATGTCTTTTATGAAGGCGGATGGCATGCTTCGATTGATGGTGAACCGGCGCCCCATCTGAGGGCCAACTATATTCTTCGCGCCCTGCCTGTGGATGCAGGGGAACATACCATTGAGTTCAAATTTGAATTTAAACCATTCGAGACCGGAGAGAAGATTTCGCTGGCCGGTTCGATCCTGATTCTACTTATACTTTTAGGAGGCTTCGGCTTTCATATCTATTCAACTGTGATCAGAAAACCTGAATAAGCAAATATGAGAATACTACTGACAGATGGTTCACACATGAATTCTCTGGCTATAATGAGGCAATTGAAAGAGCATGAAATTGATCTTATACATCATAAGAAGGCAGCTATGGCTTATTCCAAGTATTGCAATAAACTCATAATATGCCCAGACATCAGAAACCAGGAGGAGTATTTTGAATTTCTCTATCACCACGTTCAGCGTAATAAGTATGATATCCTGATTCCGGTAGGAATATTAACATCTAATATCTGTTCTAAGTATTATTCCCAGCTTTCACAGTATGTAAGAATTGAGATAGCTCCTTATGAGAGTTTTAAGACAGCTATAAATAAAGCAGAGACTTTTAAGTTTTGCGAGGAACATGGCATCTTACATCCAAAGACCTACCGCGATTTAGCAGATGTGAAATTTCCTGCAATTATTAAAGGCATTGGAGAGGTGAAGGAAACGTTTCCTGTAAAGTACATAGAAAACTCTGAAGAGCTGAACCATGAACTAGAGCTTCTCCGGCAAACACATCCTCACTTAGAATTAACGGACTTGGTTATCCAGGATCGGATAATCGGAGAGCCATATGGGTTTTTCTGCCTTTACCAGAATGGAGAATTGAAACGGGCTATTTGTCAGAGAAGGATAAGAGAATATCCTGTTACTGGTGGTCATGCCACATCCGCAGAGACTATCCATGATGATACGCTGATGGAGATGGGTAAATATGTCTTTGACAAGTTAAATTGGCACGGGGTAGGTATGGTTGAATATAAACGGGCCCAAGACGGAAGTTATTACCTGATAGAGATCAATCCAAAATTCTGGACCGCACTCGAACTACACATCCTCGCAGGTATGCATTTCCCAGAATACCTTTTACAAATGAATAAAGTAGACCTGGAGCCGATGTTTACTTATCAAAAGAAGAGTTATGTATGGGTATTTGCCACTGAAGGAGAACTTTACAGGATCCTGAAACGTCCTAAGGACCTTTTTCGGGTAATCCGAGATATCCCCAGATCGTATACCGACCTGCATCTTGACGATCTGAAACCTACTATTATACAGTTTCTCTATTGGGTAGTTAGCATCTTTAAAAGACGCTAAGGAATTGAAAGGATTTCTGAAACTGGGCCTGACCTTAAAAACCTTATTCAGTAATGCGCATGGATACTAAATCAGACAAACGATCGCAAACGGTAGATGGAATCGAGTACAGTTACGTCAGTGAGTGGATACACCAACTGGAAAAGGAGGAGCATTGGAGGGCATACTGGCGTCAAATGAAACTGGTCCTGCCTGCACTTGAGCATGGAGATTCCATCCTGGAGATCGGGCCTGGATCCGGTTTTACCAGCAATTATCTTCGTTCTAAAGGCTACCGGGTCAGTACCCTCGATATTGACGACAAGAAATCACCGGATATTGTGGCCAATCTGGTTGAATATCCATTTCCTGATACCTATGACCATATCCTGGCATTTGAGGTTTTTGAGCATATCCCGTTCGACAAATTCTCAGCCATCTTGCCATTGCTGAAAAAAACCTTTAAGAAAAACCTCTTCCTCAGTGTTCCCTCCAATTACAGGATCTGGTTCCTGGCCGAGCTGATCATTCCCTATTTCAAGGAGGTCTCTTTTTGTTTAAAAACCAAAAGGAGAAAGATCAATACCGAACACCATTTCTGGGAGTTGGATTATAAACAGTATACCAGGAAATATATGGAGAGGACCTTATCAGAAGCCGGCCTTACCATTGTAAGTGCTCAAAAGGACAACCTGTTAAATTTTTATCACTTAAAAGCCTGACCAGGGAAACCGGTATTTCACCGGAAATAGAACTGGATTTACCTCATGTAATACGACTACGGATTTATTAAGATATGCTCTACGGACTATCCGGCCAGATCAGGTATTATCTGTATGGGCCAGGGACAGATCTTCGGAAAGGATTTGATGGATTAAGCGGTCTTGTCCGCAATGAACTATTTCGAGATCCCTTGAGCAGTGATGCATTTATTTTTATAAACTGGCTCTTCCATTTGTAGAATAAACTGCTCGCTAAATCATACTTGCGACAGGTGGCCGTGGTGCCGAACTCTTCCGCTTCCCGGATAATCTGCATCTTTTCATCTGCACTAAAGACTCGCTTCTTCTTCATAACCCCTAAATTTAATTGTTAAGTTGAACATACGTAAGCCTACGGCCAACTACACCTTGTTGAACTAAATCCCTGCGGGAT
>JAGLOO010000021.1 GCA_023138875.1 Bacteroidales bacterium | reverse complement strand
CCTCCCCATGGTGGCCACGGTAAGGTCCAGGCCTGATTTTCTGTCTTGGGTGACTATGACCGCAACATGTTCATCGTTCACGCTCCTTTTAGATGATGTGCCCCCTCTCTTCCTTGGCTTTCGCCCAACGGTCTCCCTTCCCTTTTCCGATTTCAGGAAGAAAGTCTCATCACTCTCGGTAATCCCCGTGAAATCGTCGCCGTCGCTGTCGGCAAGTGAGGACAGTATCTTGTGGCGCCAGTCGAAGGCAGTCTTCTTGTTGATCTTCAGAGTATCCTTGATATTGTCAAGGCTCTTCTCTTCCATCATCAGGGTAAGATAGTCGTCGACCTTGTCCTTTTTGTGCAGGCCTGCCATCCATGTACCGGTATACTCGGTAAAGCTCCTCCGGCATGACCCGCACTTATAGCGTTGCGCCCCTTTGTCCTTCCCGAAGCGAACATACTTCCCATGCCCGCAGTGCGGACAGCTGCCCATCCTGTTGTCAAGCTGGTGGCGACGGGAGGCCTGCGCCTTCGGCCCAGTCACTGTGTCCCCGACCTCCCTGAGCAAACGTTGCCGGTCTCCCATGGGGAGTGCAAGAATCTGCTTTTTGATTTCTTCAATATCCATGTAACAAATATACAAATAATAGCTATTCTAAACTAGAGCCGTTATTAACAATAACTCACTGTATGTCAATTAATTGAACGTTTTCGTGCAGGCACTATATACTACACCTGTTTTCCGTTTATCTGGCAAATTATCTGGCAGTTTTACTGAATGTTTCTCCAGTCCCCTCAAGGTAGGCTCCCTTAATCCCTTTTTAGGCGGGTTCTTTGGAACACCAAAATCTCCTTTTTCATCTCGATTGTAATGAGGTTTGATTCACAATAAAAAGTACGCGAACCAAAGTTCCGAGATTGAGAATATCACTGATACATTAGAGGATGCTAAAAACGAACCTTAATGGCAAAGGTTCGGGAAAAGATAACTTCAGCTATTTTTTTGATCTGGTGTAATTAACCCAAGATTATCAGGATTTGGCTTATCTGCCTTTAGTGCTTTGAGAGCAACACATAGGTGTTTTGCGTTTTTCCTCCATCTTTCAGTTATCCACATGAGCCCTGTAGCAAATAAGAGTATTGTAGAAGGGATAGTGTTGTTCTTAATGAAATAGATTACAAGTGGCAGTAAAGGAGTGCTAAAAATAATATAAAGTTGAAGTCGCTCTACTCTGGTAGTGGAATTGAGAAAGTCTGCAATTGCACCATTGTTTTTAAGTATTCTGAGTAAGGCCAGAAAAACGAAAAGAGTCAGCAGATTAAGAATGAATTGAAGAAGAAGGATTCTCATCGGCTTCGGGTCTTTCTCCTTCTCCTTCTCTACCACTTCCTCTTTCTCTTCGTCCTTAGATTGGTGGTTTTTTCTGAATGCTCTACTCAGGAAATCCTTTCCCCGTCCAAAGAATTCAATCAAAAGAATCAGTACCATTATACCCTGAATTATTGCACCCAGAACATATAACGGGTTCAACGAAGGAATTAATACAGTGCCATTGGATTTGAATAAAAACTGTCCAGATGCATATCCGCATGATATTAAGACAAAAATCGAATAAATAGTTGCTAAGAGACATGAGTAGCGAAATAGGTACGAAGAATCACTTGGTACTATTCTTGTGAAAAAATTAACAGGCTTAATAACCAATATTACAATTCTTCGAAGTTTTCCCTTTGCTTGCCTAGCAGTGTTAATTACTGATGTTATATCATTTTGAGCCTTTTTATGTAGGTCGTTAGAATTGGAATACTCTTTAGCAAGAGATGTAACATCGTTATCCAGCTCTACAATTAGTTCTAGCTCATCCTCTTGATCTTTATTTAGACGAGCAGGGCTTGGATGCAGAAAGGCATTTTTTAATACAGCATTATTTTCCGACAAAATTGCTATAGCTGCAACTAAACCAGCCGTAAAGGCAAAATAGTTATCGTAGAAGTATAGGCTGAATTCCAAGGTAGAGGGTTAGATTGCTGGGTTCGAGGGGTTTGATTATTTTATGCTGTACGTCTTTTCAATTCCGTGTCGAAATATTCAATAAGCTTGCCAGTGATTTCCTCATTATTAAAACATACCCTTGCATACCTCTTGACGGGATCTGTTTCAATCCTAAAGATCGAGTTGTCTCCGGTAGCAAAGTGAATAGGTTTGCCTTTATATTGGACCCATTTCGGGACCATCGGGATCAATTTCGGATACGTAATTTCGGATACTTCTTCCTCATTGGATTCCCGGCCTAGATATGATCTAATTAATTTATATAATCTTGACTTCTCATCTGGCTCATGTTCGGTCATTATCATCAACTTCCCTCCACTATTTATAAACCCTTCAATGGCTTTGACGTACTCATCATTATTGCAGATCTCTGGGGCAAGAGAACCGGTATACAATCGAATCTCTTTCTTGCTTGACTTGGCTAGCTGAGTAAGTGTTACAATGCAATTATCGTTTCCGTGATTAAAAATCACCTCATCAGATTTACTCTCTGCAAGCCTTTCAACAACCGTTTTGTAGTTCATAGCTAATAGGACAAATTTTGTAAAAAATAGTCTTACCCTAGTGCAATTACACCCAGAGATGTCCTTACAGTAAAATAGGTTTGTGGTATGTTCAACCAAAAAAGTGAAAGGGCCGCCGACTTGTGGTTGCTGTGATTCATAGAGTTAGGTTAATGCTAACCAAATATAATAAAATTTTGCAAACCCAAGCATGCCCGATCCCCATCCGGGTTCAACAAGGTATTTATTATACGCTTGGGAGGCTGTTTTTGTTTGTTAAAAATACTTAAATAGCTTTATATGCGTCACCTCTCTGGCAAAATTCTGGCAAAAGAAAAAGGGCTGCAATCCTGATCGGTTGCAACCCTTTGATTATTAGTGTGGAGCATATCGGAATCGAACCGATGACCTCTTGACTGCCAGTCAAACGCTCTAGCCAACTGAGCTAATGCCCCAACGCGAGGCAAAAATATTAAAAAAAATGCAAGTACAATGGGTAGTATGGCAGAATTTTTGAGGGTTTTAAATTGTAAATACACTGGTATGACACTACTCTTTGAATCTTTGCGTTATTTCTTTTTGATATATAGTAAGTAAATCACTATTTTTATTGCCCAAATTAACAACATCATGGAACTTAAAAAAGCGAAACAAGCTGATCTGGAGAAAAGGAAAAGTATGTTTACCACAGTTGGACTGGTGGTGGCCCTTTCAATTGTCCTGGTTGCATTCGAATGGGCCAAGGGTCCTGGTAAGGGAGACGATACTGACATTGTCCAGGAAATACAGTTTGAGGATGAGATGATGCAGATCACCCGCCGGGATGAACCTAAGCCGGAACCAAAACCCGAGACGCCCAAAGTTGCAGAGGTTCTCGATATTGTGGATGACGATGTGGAAATTGACGATGATTTTGATTTCGACATGGAAGCCACCGATAATACTGAATACGATTTCACCAGCATGATGGGCGATGATGATGAGAATATAGATGAGGAAGAAGTATTCTACATTGTGGAGGATATGCCCACATTCAACGGTGGTGAGCCCGCCACAGAATTCCGCAAGTACATTGCTCAGAACCTGAGGTACCCCGAAATTGCTGCTGAAAATGGAATCAGTGGACGTGTGATTATTCAGTTTGCCGTGAATAAAGTGGGTAAGGTTGTAGACGCCGTTATTGTGCGTAGCGTGGATCCTGCACTTGACAAAGAAGCCGTAAGGGTGGTCATGTCTTCACCGAAATGGACCCCTGGAAAGCAGCGCGGGAAAGCGGTGAAGGTGCTCTTTACCTTCCCTATTAACTTCGTGCTTCAGTAAAATATTCATCAAATGTTGATAAAAGCCGGCCTTGTGTCGGCTTTTTTTTTTGTTATATACCTTGCATATGTTTAATTGAGATGGAATATTTCCTATTTTTAGCTTGAGATAAAACCATGTAACCATGAAAAAGATTTTTACTTTTTTCATAGCAGCGTTGCTGCTTGCCGGATGTGGATCCACCACAAAGAAATTGCAGCAGGGGAACTATGATGCTGTGATCGATAAGACTACCAAGAAACTGATCAGGAAAGCCGATGCAGATAATGCCGCAGAGATGGATAGGGCCTTCAGGATGGCCAACGAACGGGATCTTGAGCGGATCAAGTACCTGAAGATGGAGAACAATCCTGATAATTATGATGAGATCTTCAGCAAGTACAACATGCTGAAGATGCGCCAGCAGAAGGTTCGCACTGTCACACCGCTTACGATTGATGGAAAAATTTACAGTTACGAATATGTGGACTATGATGCCGAGTTGATCAGTGCCAAGCGGAAAGCCGCAGATTTTTTCTATAACAATGGGAAGGCCCTGTTGGAAAATGCCCTTCAGAAGGATGATTACAGGAATGCCTATTACCAGTTAATGAAGGCCTCGGAATACAGTGGGGGACAGTTCGCACAAATTGACGAATTAATCTACGATGCGCGCATGAAAGGGATCAGCCGTGTGATCGTGGAGGTGTCCAATCAGGGTCCGCTTAAACTTCCTCCGCAGGTGGAGGATGACCTGATATCATTTGATACAAGGGGACTCGGCAATGAATGGGTGGAATATCATTTAAAACACGTGGATGAAGATGCAGTTTACGATTATGCCATCATTGTAAAACTGCTCTCAATCATGGTTTCTCCGGATGAAACAAAAGATGTGGACGAAATATTTAATAAGAGGATTTCTGATGGATTTGACTATGTGCTGGATGCCAATGGCAATGTGATGAAGGACACTGCAGGCAATGATATCAAGTTGCAGAAATTTAAGGATATCACCTGCACATTGGTTGAGACCAGGCAATTCAAGTCGGTAGAGATCAGGGGAGAAATTGAGATTCTTTCCATGAATCCAGAGCGACTGATGCAGAAAGAGCCCTTTGGAGCCTCCAATCAGTTTGAGCACTCTTCTGCCCGAGCTATCGGGGATGTTGGTGCACTTACTGAGGAAGCATTGAAAAAGACTCAGCAGGAAAAGATCCAGTTTCCTACCGATGTGGAGATGGTAATGATCTGCACGGAGACCATCAAACCTGCCATCCGGAATGCCATCTACGCGAACCGGCAATACATAAAATAGGAGCAAACACTTGAATTGCTTCTTTCTTAACATATTCTTCAGTAGTGAATGGATATCCCGGAAAGATGTGAGGGTGGTATATGCTGGAGACCTCCTTTTTTCGTATTTTTGCAGCCTGATTTACAAACATGGGAGACTATTACGATCACAGACCTTATCCGGAGACGGCTGTATTGGTGGGAGTTATTAACAGGGATCAGACCGGGGAGATGGCTGCAGAATACCTGGAAGAGCTTGCATTCCTGGCGGAGACTGCCGGAGCCGAACTCAGGGCAGTTTTTACTCAGCGGCTGGATGTACCCAATCCAAAAACTTTCATTGGATCGGGGAAGCTGAGAGAGGTGAAGGATTTTGTGCAGAAGGAGGAGATTGACCTGGTAATTTTCGATGATGAGCTTTCACCTTCACAGCTCAGAAACATCGAACGAGAAATGAAAGTCAGGGTCCTTGACCGCACCAACCTGATCCTGGATATTTTTGCAGGAAGGGCACAGACAGCCCATGCCAAAACACAGGTAGAGCTGGCTCAGTACCAGTACCTGTTGCCCAGGCTTACCGGGATGTGGACCCACCTGGAGCGTCAGCGTGGAGGGATTGGACTGAGGGGACCCGGTGAAACGGAGATTGAGACCGACCGGCGTGTCATTCGTGATAAGATAGCCAGGCTGAAAGAACAGCTGGCAAAGATTGACAAGCAGATGGTGGTTCAGCGAAAGAACCGTGGAAAAATGGTACGGGTAGCCCTTGTGGGATATACCAATGCAGGGAAATCCACATTGATGAACCTGCTCAGTAAGTCGAAGGTATTTGCAGAGGACAAACTGTTTGCCACCCTGGATACCACCGTCAGAAAGGTTGTGGTGGAAAATCTTCCTTTTTTACTTTCCGATACGGTTGGTTTTATCAGGAAACTGCCCACCCACCTTGTGGAATCGTTCAAATCAACCCTGGATGAAGTCCGCGAAGCTGATATTCTTCTGCATGTGGTGGATATTTCCCATTCCAATTTTGAGGAACAGATCGAGGTGGTGGAAGAAACCCTCAGTGAACTGGGAACGGGCGAAACACCACTGATGCTGGTGTTCAATAAGACAGATGCCCATACTTATATTAAAAAGGAAGAGGATGACCTGACTCTATCTACGAAAGAAAATCTGAGTCTGGATGATATTAAGCGCGAATGGACCAATAAACATAAAGAGGCACTCTTTATTTCGGCCCTGCGCAAATCCAACATCGATGAATTAAAAGACCAGCTCTACCAGAAAGTAAAGGAGATCCATGTGAAAAGGTATCCTTATAACGACTTTTTATACTAATCCCTTTTCTACCAGGTATTCAGCAATCTGAACAGCATTCAGGGCGGCTCCCTTTTTGATCTGGTCACCTACGCACCAGAAGGCGATCCCTTTTGGATTGGTAATGTCCTTTCGGAGCCGTCCCACGAAAATATCATCTTTGCTGGCTGATCCCAGTGGCATAGGGTATACCAGGTTCTCCGGATCATCTTTCAAGGTCACACCCTGGGCCCCGCTCAGCGCTTCTTTCACCTTTTGCAGGTCTAGCTCCTCCTCGGTTTCAACCCAGATGGCCTCGGAGTGGTTTCGGAGAACGGGAACACGCACACAGGTCGAGCTTACCTCGATGTCTGAATGTAAGATCTTTTGAGTTTCATTGTACATTTTCATCTCCTCCTTGGTGTATCCATTCTCGGTGAACACATCAACCTGTGGGATGAGGTTCATGGCCAGCTGGTACTGGAAGTTTTCAACGGTAACCGGCTCGCCGGCGGCGATCTGCTTGATCTGCTGTTCAAGTTCTGCCATGGCTGAAGCACCGGCACCACTGGCAGCCTGGTAAGTGGCAGCATGCACACGCCTGATGGGTGAAAGGTCGTTGATGGGCTTAAGGCATACAACCATTTGAATGGTGGTGCAATTTGGATTGGCCACGATGTTTCTGGGCAGGGCATGCAGGTCACCGGGATTCACTTCGGGAACCACCAGTGGAACATCCGCATCCATCCTGAATGCACTGGAATTATCGATCATGATGGCTCCATGCCTGGTTATGGTTGATGCAAACTGTTTGGAGGTGCCTCCGCCAGCTGAAGTTAAAGCGATGTCAATGTCTTTGAAATCATCATTGTCCTTTAATTCTTTTACGGTAAGGGTTTGCCCGTTAAAGGTGTACTGGTTACCCGCGCTGCGGGAAGAGCCGAACAACACCAGTTCATCGAGAGGGAACTGCCTCTCCTGGAGCACATGCAGGAACTCCTGTCCCACGGCTCCGCTTACACCAACTACTGCTACTTTCATGATTTTTTTCTAAATGTTAGATGAATGCAAAAATTGCAATTATTTCTTTAATGTGAAACGAATTCTCCTCTTTTTCTTACAGATGCCTGTTATTTTATCGGCACAATACCATTTTGATTTCGAAAATGATACCACCGGCGGCTGGGTAGAGTGTACAGGTGGCTGGTGGAAGCAGGTTCCCGGTGGACGGTGGGAGTGCGACACTTATGGTGCCATTTCGGGCGATTATTCGCTGCATCACAGCCATGACAATCACGAATCGGGTTGTGATTACCTCCTGATTTCACACGATCCGCTTTATGATCCGGATTCTCTTGCCCTCTCATTCCGGGTAAAACATGCCTACCCATCCAGTTCGGCCAATAACTGGCAGGTAGCACTGCTGGCTGATTTTTCAAATGAAGGGGCCTTTCCGGGTCAGATCACCGGGGGAGTGATCCTGGGGGTCAATTTCACCGGTTCAGATGATCAGGTGAAACTATGGAGTTGTATTGAGGGGAATTGTGATCAGATTTGCAGTACATCCATCAACTACCAGGAGCATGTTGGAACCGAAGCAGCGCCTTTGTTCAGGTTGGTATGGTACAGGGGAGGAAAGCTGGATCTGTATTATACCCGGGATCCCCCGGAGGGATCGACTGAGTTGGTGGGGTCATGCCAGCTGGATTCATTGCCGACAGGAAGGCAACTGGTGGTCAGGTATGAATACAGTGCATCACAGGACAGGAAACTGTGGTTGGATGATATCACTCTGGATGGGAATTTTGTTCCGGATACTATTGCACCGGCACTCCTCAGGGTAGAGGTGATGGATGGAACACACCTGCAGCTCTTATTTTCGGAAGTGGTACCGGCACCCGAATGTTCTTCTTTCCTGCTATCGGTAGCTGATCAATCCGATGAGCAGGATCCTGGATGGAATTTGAATCCTGATACAATTTCTGTCCTGGACAGCAGCCTTGTACTAAGGTTTCCTGGTTCCATTCCCAACAGGAAAGAACTGAACCTGCTGGTGACAGGCATATGTGATGCGGATGGGAATTGCATGCCGGACACCCTGGTCCGGTGTATGCGCAATGAGGCAGAATGGGGTGACGTGGTTTTCAATGAGATCATGTATGATCCCGATCCTGCGGTCCGGTTGTCCGGGGATGAGTACCTGGAAATCTATAACAGATCGTCTTATGATCTGGACCTGGAGGGATGGCGGGTGGATGTAAACGATCGTGCCCATATGATCACCGGATTGACAGTGGATCCCGGACAGTATGGGTTGTTATATGACTTCACCCTTCCCAATGATGGAGCCACACTGGCCCTGTACAGCCGGGACGGGACACTGGTCCATGCAGCAAGATATGGAATACCCTGGAAAGGACCCGATTGGAAAAAGGAAGGGGGATGGTCCCTGGAGTCGCCCGACCCCGACCTGGTATGCAACACTACAGGGTTGTGGGAATTCTCTACTGACCGCATGGGAGGAACACCCGGTCGCCTAAATAGCAATGATTCTGACCTGGAGGACCGTGAACCACCTGTATTTTTGTATTTCGGTTATGGAGAACCGGGAACGGTCCACATCTATTATTCTGAACCAGTACGGTTATCACCGATGGAGATTGACCGGGTTTCAGTGGTACCCGGAGAGGTTCATCCTGACAGCGTGGTTCCTGGTTTCCCCCTGTCTGATCAAATGGCCTTGTACTTTTCTGAGGATCTTCAGGATCGATCAGGTTCTGAACTCCGGCTGCCTTCCGTAGCTGATTGCTCGGGAAATCTGTCCCGCGAATTGACCATCCGGATAGGAGAGGCATCTGTTCCCCGCTTCGGTTCTCTGTTGATCAATGAAATCATGTATGACCCGGTTGATTGGGCACCCGAGTACATTGAACTCTATAATCCGGGAAACCGGCTTTTTGATCTTCAGGATCTGTCAGTGGATGTAGTGAAGAAGGGTGCATCCCCTGCGAATCCGCTACCACTGAGCGGACTCTCCAGGATATTTCCTCCCGGAGAATACCTGGTCATCACCAGGAGTGTTCCGCATTTAATGGATGCTTACTATCTGGAGTTATCAGGCCGGTGGTTGGAGAGGGGAGGAGTGGCAGAATTAATCAATTCGGGTGGGACCATTTACCTGACCAACCGATCGGGAGAGATCATGGATATGGCCAATTATGGCGACCATCTGCATATGGACCTGCTTGATGATATGAAAGGGATCAGCCTGGAGCGGATTTCGCCGGACAGACCGGGGACCGATCCGGGGAACTGGCATTCTGCAGCGTCCATCGAAGGGTATGCCACTCCGGGGAGAAAGAACTCACAGTCTGTTAACGGACCTGGATCAGCGGAATTGTTGAAGGTCGATCCGGCGGTGTTCAGTCCGGACAATGACGGATATCAGGACCTGCTGGTGATCTCCGTTTCGTCGAAAGTGCAGGGGTGTGTAATGCGCATGTGGATCACAGATCTTGCAGGGAACCGGGTGCGAAGCCTGGCCAATAACCACCTTACCGGACCTTCTGTCAGGTATGTTTGGGATGGTGAAAGGGATGACGGACAGATGGCTTCCGAGGGCATCTATGTAGTCCTTGTATGGATGTATAATCCTGTTTCCGGAGAGAGGTGGAGCAGGAAGGCGGCGGCAGGGATTATTTACCGGTAATCAAATGCAGCTTTTTTCGTGTAAGAAGGACTATGAAAGCTGCACCGAAGCCCAGGAAGGCAATGGCACGAAATGTTGGAATGAACCCGGCACGGTCGATGGCTGCTCCCACAATGGGATAGACCATGACGCCAACAAAGAAGTTGAGAGTCATGTAAATGGAGTTCACAAAAGCCTTTTTTTCGGTATCCAGGTCCTGAACCGTTGCAAGCATTACCGAGGTTGGGGCAAACAGAAAGAATCCCAGGGGCAGGAGAACGGGGAAAATCCAGATTCCGTCCAAGGTGAGAAACAGCAGGGTGAGCAGTGGTGCGGCCAGGCTAATGATGAACAGGGTCCGGTTTCTTCCCAGCTTATCACTGATGGTCCCTGCAAAAAGCGCACCCATTGCACCTGAAAGCTGGATTGCAGCCAGTGCCAGTTCTGAATAGTGCAGGCTGTTTCCCATTGAAGTAAGGAAAGTGGGCAGGTAGTAGGTCAGGGATGCCTTCATCCCCGCCTGGAAAAAGGTGTATCCGCCTGTGAGTACGAATGCAGCTGAGAAACGAAGGAAGATCTTCCAGTAACTTCCCTCCTGGTGCTGACGTGGTGAAGGGGCTGGTTTGAAGTTGGCGTTCCTGAAATTGAGATAAAGGAGCAGTGAAGCCACAAATCCCAGGGGCATCATTCTCCAGGTCCCCTCCAGGCCCCACCAGCTGATCACCCCCAGGATGATCAAGGGTCCGGCTGTTCTGGCCAGCTCGCCACCCATCATGTAATAACTCATGCCCTTGCCTGTCCTCTTTCCTGAAAATTGCTTCACCATCACCGGTGTCGGGATGTGCCAGAGAGTAGAACTGATTCCTGAAAAGAACAGGATGATAGCCAGGAAAGTATAGCCCGGAGCCACTCCGATCAGGCTCATTGACACTGCGGTAAGGGCAGGGGAGAAGATAACCATATACCTCATGACAGGTCGTTCGGCAATGATTCCTATGAAAGGGTTGAAAAGGGATGGGATTCGCTGGATCACTGCCAGTAATCCGGTCATTCCGTAACTGATCCCCAGTTTTTCAATGATCAGGGGCAATGCGGGAGCCAGAAATGAGGTGTAGCAATCATGCACAAAGTGAGCAGCTGAGATTGTAATGACCCTTCCTTTCTGGAAGCCTTCCCGGGGCTTTCTCATCAGCCGTTGATCAATCTAATGATCAGCGAGGTAAGTTTTGGGGCGGTTTTTTCTGCAGCTTCAATCACATCCTTGTGGGTAAACTTCCGGATCTTTCCGGGTACGCCCAGGTCGGTGATGACCGATACAGCAAATACCCTGATGCCCATCTGGTGGGCCACGATAACTTCCGGAACGGTGGACATGCCTACCGCATCACCGCCTATAATTCGCAGGTATTCATACTCCTTCGGGGTTTCAAGGGTTGGGCCGGTTACGCCGACATAACATCCTTCCCTGACCGGGATCTGCAGCTCAGTGGCATTCTCTCTGGCTTTCTGTATAAGGTTTGAACTGTAGGTCTGACTCATATCGGGAAATCGTTCGCCGAACTCCCGGTGATGCTTTCCGATCAGTGGATTGGGCATGGTGTTGATATGGTCCTTGATGATCATGATATCGCCCACCTGGAAATCGGGATTCATCCCTCCGGCTGCGTTGGATACAATCAGGGTGTTGATTCCCAGGAACTTCATGACCCTGATGGGGAAGGTTACTTCCTGCATGCTGTATCCTTCATAAAAGTGGAACCTGCCCTGCATGACCAGAACCCTGGTCTTACCCAGTTTCCCGCAGATAAGCTTGCCTGCATGTCCTTCAACTGTGGAGACCGGGAAGTGGGGAATGGTCTTGTAATCGACCGCACAATCCACCTCCAGGTGTTCAACAATGTTTCCCAGCCCGGTTCCAAGGATGATCGCTGTCTTGGGGATCTCCTTAATCTTTTCCCTGATGAAGGATACTGCTTCTTTTGTTGCTGTTAACATAATTCCTTATTTGTTGGTCAAATTCATCTTTATCGTCGTTGAGGAAATGTACCTGGATCCGGATTGCATGGAATACATCCCTGAGTTCTTTTCCGGGAGCATGTTCACGAAACCGCATGGCATCCTTCTCAGTGGTGAGTACCAGGATTTCCTGCCATTTGTTCTTCAGCTCGTTGTACTTTCTGGTGATCTTTGTGATATCTCTCCTGGTATAATGGTGATGGTCAGGAAAAGTTATCTCACTGATGTTTGTGCTGATGCTGCGGGCAAATTGCCTGATGGGTCGTGGATTGGCTATGCCGGTAACAATGAGTACCCCTCCGGCCCGCTCTTTGAAAAATTCCGAATCCCTTCGGGGAGCATCCCGGAACACCGGGATAAGGGCACCATACCTGATGGTTGTAAAATAAAGGTGTTGCCCGATGGAGAGCCCCAACCTGTTAACAAACTCTCTTCTCTCGATGGGTTTCACTCTTTCCGGAGACCTGGTAACCAGGATGATATTGGCACGATGCCGGTTACAGGCGGGTTCACGCAACATGCCTGCGGGGAGCAGATGATCCTGGTCTATGGGACGCCCATGGTCAATTAAAAGGATGGAAAAACCAGGTTTGATGGCCCGGTGTTGGTAAGCATCATCCAGTAAAATAACCTCCATAGGCGGGGTAAGTTTCATGAGCATTTTTACCCCATTGACACGTTTTCGGTCCACAGCTACCGTAACCTCGGGAAACCGCTGCTTGATCTGCATGGGTTCATCGCCAATTTCCCGGGTAGTAGAACCGGCTGAAGCAATCCTGAAGTCACGGGTCTTTCTTCTGTATCCCCGACTCAGGGTGGCCACCTTGAAATCTTCATTCAACAACCCGGCCAGGTACTCCACATGGGGAGTTTTACCGGTACCCCCGACAGTGATATTTCCAACTGAAATGATGGGAATGTTGAAACCTGTAGACTGGATAACCCCGCCATCATAGAGGGAATTCCTGATCCATACGACCAGGCCGTAAAGCCAGGAAAACGGGACCAGCAAAAGTCTCCATTTATACCGGTTGGAAATGTTCATCCGTTTCTGGCAGCTCTTTACCTGATCAATGCAGATCTATTTCACACGGCATGATGGCCTGCAGTCCACGCATCTCTTTAATCTGCTGGAGGGTTTTATAATGCCTGTATTGATCGCCCAGTTCGTTTTTAATGGCCCTTGACTGTGCCCCTCCGGAAAGCTCTTTCATGATCATGGTGAGTGGATCTTCAAGTTTGGGAAGGGACTGCACCCTGTAAGTTTCCAGTCCGGCCATCTCAGCGGCTACTTCGATGGACTTTTCCAGTCCCCCGAACATGTCGATCAATCCCAGATCCAGCGCATCTTTACCTGACCAGACGCGTCCGCCACTGATGGCATCTATTTCATCGTAGGATTTGTTCCGGCCTTCAGAGACGATCTCCACAAAAGTCTTATAGGTATCATCTACAGATTTCTGGAAGAACATCCGCGCCTCGGAATCCAGGGGATCAAAAATGGTAAGCATACCGGCATGACGGTTGGTCCTGACCACATCCGTGGTAATACCCAGCTTGTCGTTCATCAGTTCTTTCATATTGGGAATGGTGAATATCACACCGATGGATCCGGTAATGGTATTGGGACTGGCCAGGATGGTATCGGCAGGAGCAACGATGTAATAGCCTCCCGATGCAGCCACATCACCCATGGAGGCCACAAAAGGCTTCTCTTCTGCAGCCAGCTTGACTTCACGGTAAATCACATCGGATGCAACGACGCTGCCACCACCCGAATTCACCCGCAGTACGATGGCTTTTACAGTTTTATCCCTCCTGGCTTTTCGTATGGCCTTCGCTATGCGCTCGGAACCTATGTTGCCTTCCCCGGCATTGCCATCGACAACCATACCCATGGCATAGATCACTGCAATCTTATCCCGGCTGAATTCCTTCTTTTCCTTTAAAGGCACATCTTTGTAACTGGTCAGTTTGATGGACTCCAGGTCGTCTTTTTCCTCCACATCCATTTTCTCCTTCAGCAAACTGAGCATTTCATCGAAATAGATCATACCATCGATCATTCCTGTTTCTACCAGTTTTTCATTTTCAATAGAGATCAGTTCATCCGCATACTGATTCAGTTTTTCTACGGAAATGTTACGGCTTTCGGATATGTCGGAGATCATCTTATCCCAGATAGATCCAACATAGCCCTCAATCTGTTCTCTGTTTTCGGCACTGAGGTTTTCACGGGTGAGCGATTCCGCAGCACTTTTATAAGATCCATGCTTGATCACCTGCATATCAACCCCGAGCTTTTCAAGCGCATTTTTATAGAATGTTACTTCCGCACTCAAACCTGTAAAAAGGAACATTCCTTCAGGAGTCATAAAGATGCTGTCAGCAACAGTGGCCAGGTAGTAAGATTTTTGAGAGAATACATCTGCATAGGCATAAATGAATTTCCCGCTCTCCTTGAAATCAATCAGGGCATCCCGGACCTCGCCAATGGTGGCTATTCCTGACGGCACATTGCTCAGACTCATAAAAATACCCTTGATGTTGTCATCGGTTTTGGCTTTTTTAATGTCTTTCAGGATCTGGTCAAGTCCCATCATGTCAGTGTAAGCAAAATTGCCCGAGAGGAATTTTGAAAAGGGATTATCATCAGCACGATCTGCAATGGGGGAATTAAATTTTGCAACCATGAGGGAATTCTCTTTCACCTCGGGCGCCTCTTTTGATGTGGAGGCCGCAATAATACCGACAAAGATCAGGACAACTAAAATGGTCATGATCAGGATGCCAATAATGGTAGCGAGCAAACTGCTCAGAAAATTTTTCATATCAATTGTTTTTTTAAGGCAGCAATTTACTAAAAATGTGGTTGATAATAAATATCTTGGGTTGAAGAAAAAATGAATACTTCAGACCGGATGACTGGGAACTTCATATACCTCTCACTGGGCAGCAACCTGGGTAACAGATTGCAGAACCTGGAGACTGCCGAAAGGCTTATCGGGAATCAGCTGGGCAGCATAGGATCCGTTTCGCAGGTCTATGAATCAACCCCCTGGGGGTATTCCAGTGAGAACCTCTATTACAACTGTTGTTTATCTGTAACCACTTCCCTGGATCCCATTCCCTTGTTGGATAGAATAAAGTCCATCGAATTAATCCTGGGCAGGGTGCGTGAAGGCCAGGGGTATGCCGACAGGTTGATTGATATTGACCTGCTACTTTATGGAAATAAGGTGCTGGATCATCCAAGGCTAGAAGTACCCCATCCTAAAATGAACGAGCGCAGGTTTGTGTTGGTACCCCTTGCGGAAATTGCAGCTGACCTGGTCCATCCATCAAACGGGCTTGCCATCCGGGAATTGCTTGAGCAGTGTAAGGACCCGGGTAACGTCATGCCCGTTTAAACAGAATTCCGTCCCAGAAAAGATAAAAGCTGGTATAGAGCACCGACCAGACCAGGTTTGATGTGATCAGGTACAGAAAGCGTGTTTTTTGAGATCGGTAATACCTGACTATCAGGAATGTTCACAGAGAAAATGTCATGGCAAACTTGACCGTGCTGATAAGTATGATTAGCAATATCTGTACCACTGACCCTGATGGGAAAATTATAGAATCAAACCTTCATCTGCGAAACTAAAGTAAGACTTATCTGCAATAATAATGTGGTCGAGCAGTTTAATTTCAAGCATTTCGGCAGCTTTTTTCAACTTTTCGGTGATTTTCACATCCGCATCGCTGGGCTGGTTGTTGCCGGAAGGGTGGTTATGGCAAACGATGATTGAAGAAGCCAGGTTATCCAGTGCTTTTTTCAGGATGATCCTCGTGTCAATCACAGTTCCGGAAAGTCCACCCTGGCTCACCTTGAACTTGCCCAGTACCCTGTTGGCCCTGTTCAGCATCAGGAGCCAGAATTCTTCATGCTCCAGGTCTCCCACCAGGGGATGAAAAAGATTAAATACGGTTTCGCTTGATTTTACAGGGATCTTTTTAATGTGATGCATGCCTGCTCTCCGGCGTCCAATTTCCATGGCGGCCAATACCGAAATTGCCTTGGCTGGTCCCACACCCTTGATCCTGAGAAGATCTCCAACCGTTTGTCTTCCAAGTTCGTGAAGATTGTTTCCGGTACCCGTTAATATTTGTCTGGCCAGCTCAACTGCGGTTATATTTTTTGTTCCCGAGCCCAGCAGGATGGCAAGAAGTTCGGAATCGGACAGGTACTGAACCCCGTTGGCCATAACTTTTTCCCTGGGCCGTTCCTCCACTGCCCAGGTCTTCAGGGCATGTGATTTGTATACAGTCATAGATTGTCTTTTCTTATTAATGTGCCGGAACGGGGATCATCGGTCAGTTCTTCCGCATATGTTATAACGCATCTGAACCTTGCGTTGCAAAGAACCGGGCTTGCGAGTTCAGTGTAGCTAATTTCAGCGAGGTATGAATATTATGGAGATAAAAAAAGGCCATCCTTTTGAGACAGCCTTTCGTATATCATGTTGGTGAATTCTTTCTACAAGTTATTCACGTGTTTTGACAACTTGGACTTGAGGTTTGATGCCTTGTTCTTATGAATGATATTGTTTTTGGCAAGTTTGTCAAGCATCGAAACAACCGCTGAATATTGTTCTGTTGCTGCCTTCTTATCGGTAGTCTCACGCAATTTCTTCACCGCACTCCTGGTGGTTCTTGCATAATATTTATTTTTCACACGCTTCGACTCAGTCTGCCTGATTCTCTTTTTCGCTGATAAATGATGTGCCATATCGCCGTACAATTTATTTGGGGTTGCAAAAATAGTGATTAATTTGAATGATACAAACAATATGCCGCAATTTATTGGGCTACTTACATAGCTTGTTGGTACTTATCAGGATGGCAGCCAGGTTAGCGATGAAAATCAGGGTGATCAAGCCAAATGCAGTTCCATAAATAATACCATGCAGAGAATTTGATATATCCAGGTTCCATACTCCTGCCATTCCGGAGAACTGCCTGGTGAGGATCCCTGTGATTAGCAATGAGAGTCCGGTTACCCCGGTCATCAGGATCAGTAACAATGCGATATAGGGGCGGCTGATTTCCCTGTAATGGTATCCCAGTTTATTGAGCCTTTTGATCTTTTCGGACGAGCGGCTGATCATCAACTGCAGACTGAGCAGGAACACCAGGAAAGCAAGTGCAATGATAATGCTGGCTATGACCACCAGGAAACTGATGATAAATTTCAGAATGATGTTCAACCGGCTGCTTTTTAATTTTTCCCGAATGGTATCATATCCTCTGTCCTCTATGAACTTGATGATGGCCGGGTTGGTTGGATCTTTGGAAACAAGGATGATCCGTGAGGGCTCGTTCATCTTGAAATAGCCGTACTTTGCATTGGCCCAGACAAGGAAATCATGGGGTACCAGGATGGAATGGATGCGGTTACTGAATCCAACGATACGGCCTGCATGATCCTCATAATCTCCCCGGTCCTGACCCCGGAGTCTGATCCTGAAGTTGATGGCGGAGATAACCCCAGTGGGGATCTGGGGAAGTCCCTGACTCTGGGCAAAGCCAAAATTATAAAGGTTCAGATAGTCCTGTGGAATGATGATGGGAATGGTACCTTCGTTTGGATCCCATTTCCAATCATCGGTTTTAACGTCGATATACTCATCCGGTATGGCCTCAAAGAACAGTTCGGTATAAAAATCGGGGAATCGTTCATTTTCTGTATAACCGCTGACAGGAAACTCATTTGAAATGAAGGGCGCCACCTGGTCCGCAAAAGGCTGATTGGCTATCTCTTCGATTTCCTCGGTTGAAAATCCGGCCCCGATCAGTCCCAGGGTCTGTCCGATATTCACTTTTTTATTGATGACTATGTACTCCGGATCAAGCAGGTCCTGATTATCTGCCAGGACCGATTTGATATCCATATAGAACTGGATCCCTGCCAACAGTAAAACAAATCCTGCCAGGCTCCCCAGGAAAGCCCACAACAGGTGGGCCCTGCTGTGATCCTTCCATAGTATGTAATACAGGTACCTCATATTTTCATTCGTACATGCACGTCCATCTGGTCTGTCTTATGCAATGAGGTCAGGATTAATCCTGCCCCCTGGTTTTCACATTCCTCCCGGATCAACCGGAACGCATTCTGGCTGTTATCCCGGTCTATGTGGCTGAAACATTCATCGGCCAGAAGGTAGTCAAAGGGCTGACAGAGAGCCCTGAGGATTGCCACGCGTTGCTGCTGTCCGAAAGAGAGGATGCCTGCTTTCTTCTGGAGGAAGTCTCCGATGCCCAGCCTTTCTGCCATCTCTTCTATACCCCGCAGAGTCTTATGCCTGGTGATGGAGTTTTTTAGCTGAATGTTTTCAAGGGCAGTCAGGCTATCAAATAGTTCCAGTCCCTGGAAAATGAAGGACAATGTTTCTTTTCGGATAGCTGACCATTGCTTTCCGGTAAAACCGGCAATATTGCTGTTGTTCAGGAATACCTCTCCTTTATAGTCTTTCCGGATCCCGTAAACTACAGCAAGGAGACTGGTCTTCCCCCTGCCCGAAGGGGCTTCAATACTGTATCTTTCCCCCTGCTCAAATACAACGGATTCCGCTTCCCATATCCCGGAGCCGGTGGTATCTTGCTCCAGCAGGGGAAGCGGAATCAGTTTTTCTAACCGGATGGTCATTGATTTCGCTTCTAATAATGTTTGATTTAATCCGGAATATCAGTCATCTTAAGAATGGTATAGAGGCTGTTCTCTGATGGTTTAGTGGTTTCCAGGGTTACCCTGTTCTCGTAATTACTCGCAGATATGCCCAGGTATTCAAACGATTCTGTCAGGTACCCGAGCCACTCTTTTTGTTCGGGTTTTTCACTCAGGACCCCCTGGATCATGGACGGATAGCTGGAAAGATCCAGGTTCAGAAACATGCCCAAGGAACCATCTGCGAAGTCGTCGAATTTTGAATCGACCAGCGACTTATCAAGCTTTCCGCCTTCCACTGCATCTTTGTATCCCTTTGCATTGGTAATCACCCACATATCATCAATAATACCACTATAGATCTCATTGCCCTGGATATTGATCACAAAGAAGTCGCCCTGCTCTTCTACCGGCATCATGCTCTGGACAGTCCCCATTATTTTTTCCTGGATGGCTTCATTGTTCACCCCAAACCCTATGAAAACCTCGACCGGAATCATGGCATCACCTTCAAGTCCATTCACAGCAATGGTAAAATCACCAGTAAATGCATTGAGAATTTCCTCTGCTGGAACACCGGTAGCCTGTTCGACCTTGTTGCCAACCTCGTCAAGCTGTGGGGGAGCAAACTTCTTCACCAGGTTCTGAACTTTTTCAAAGTCCATGGAACCGGCCATGGCAAGCAGAAGGTTCCCACCAGGGGCCAGTTTCAGCATATCTTCATTCAGTGATGGATTCATGACCAGCACTTCTTCAATATTCTTTTCTACCTCTTCACTGAAATGTGTTTCACCAGTGATATACACGGCTCCATCTGCAAAATCACAATAAATCTGGGCATAATTGTTATAGAGCTCCACAGGAAGATCGATATCAATGCCCCCGGGCTTGGTTTTTTCAATGAGCTGACGTATGTCATTGGAGGAAATCCATACATTCAGGTCTTTCATTTTCCCGAGAAAATCTTTGAAATCCACCAGGCTTGTAATGGACTCCTCCTTTACAGGGTTGAACATTTTATCAAAACTGCCGGTCCAGTAGGAGGTTTCAAATTCATCATTATCAGGGGAGGTCAGTAGGATCATCTGTTCCTCATTCCAGGCTATGGCTCCTTCCTTATCAGGCTGGATATAGGTGTATTCATCCGTCTCAACGAATTCAGAATTGATATCATCCTTGATTTTAGCCAGGGTTGACTCAAATTTTCCAACGTCTTTCATCAGGCTGACCACACCAATGATGGGAGCTTCTTCTTCCATCTTAACGAATACATAGATGTACTCATCCAGCATCAGGCCGGTGCTGAGCGGATTTTCAAGGATCTGTTCCCAGATCTCATCTTTCACCTTTTCTTTGAGGTTTTGTAGTGTATTCACCTGCCCCTTTTTATGGAGTTGCATGGGATGTAATGATACAACAGCAATGGCATCATCGGGTATACTGTTTACAAAATCCGGTAATTTCTTTGAACAGGACGAAAGGACCAGCCCTGTGGTCAAAGCAATGATGATTGGTAAGTTTTTCATTCGAACGGAATTAAGTTAGCTGTAATGATGTATAAAGATACTATTAATATACTTTAAGCAACGGTCTGATATGGGCGGATATTGCGATCTAGAAGAAGTACCGGACACCGATCCCGCCTTCAAAACTGAAAGCAGTTGCAGGAGCCAGGTCAAGGACGGGGACCAGCTCAATAAAGATATCAATAGGGGCCGAATCGAAGATGTATGCCATTCCCAGGGGAATCCTTACTCCAAGTCCCAGGTCGTTTGCCAGTACTAATTTACCTCCGATTCCAAAATACAGAGGCAATTTCCCCTTATCCACATCGATTAGAAAACTGTGTACCAGCATATCTGCATGAATATGAAGAAATCCGCTATTGATGAATGACCAGGCAACACCAGCATCTATGGCGGTCTTCTCGCTTGTCCATAGCTTGGCGCTCAGTCCGGTGGGTTCACCGATAATTACACCCAGGCCCAGCCCACTTTCCTGTGAGATTGCGTTCATAGAAAGAAAAACAGTTAAAAAGATTAGGATTAGCTTTTTCATAGTCATAAAATTAGAATTTAGTAAAAGATTAAATTTTCAAGAACCATCCAAGCATCGGAATGGGAAATGGAATGGCTTCCCCTTCGATTATGATTCCTGCAAAGCCAAACTGAAAGGCCTTTCTTTCTGAACGGGAAAAACGCAGACCGGGCATGATAATGGCAAAGGGATTTTCACCGGCATAAATAAATGAATCACCCACCAGGGAGATATTTTTACCCAGTTTTACCATACCTGCAACGGAGAATAGCGGTTCACTTCCGGATATATCTTCACCGTCTGTTACACCGGCATATCCACCTGAAAAGGTCAGGTTATTAATATGATTTCCAACAGTTACGGATCCATACACCAGGCCACCGACAGATCCAAAGTCAAGCCAGCTCAGGGAACCCCCCAGTACGCCCAGTCCAAAATGCAAGTTCTCATTCATATGGAAGGAATACTTCAGGGAGACAACGAGAGGGACTCCGACCCAGGATGTGAGGCCGCCCAGTGTAAAGTTATCGGCCAGACAGAAGTGTGCTTCAGGTCCGTATAAACTGATAAGGGCATAATTCTCCCCCTTTTTCATAGACAATCCGTTGGTAGTAAGAAAGTACCTTGAAGAGAATATATTACTACCTATAAAAACTCCATCCCTCATGTCCTTTTGATCCACCTCCCGGATCTCCCGGATCTCATGTTTGGGTATAACCACCTGCCCTATGGTCTCTGTGTCTAACAACACCTCCCTCTCATCCCGGGATATTATATAGCCTATAAACTCGGTTCCATCATTCTTGATCACGATAAAGAGTTTCTGAACATTGGATTGCTCAACATACACAGAATCCTGTGCGGTAATAATTCCTGTAAGGCCATTTAAAAGCATGGCAATAAGGAGCAAAAGTGTAATCGGCTTTGTTTTCATAGCATGTGATTTAATAAGTAAACAAATTTCAAAGGAAAAAGGTTACCGGGGTCCAGGAATCTACCAGGTCCTGTCTTTCAGGTATATATCAAGGTCTTCCCTGGTCATGGGCAATCCTTCCGGATTTTGCATAGATAGCATTTCCCAGGTTATCCCCGATCAGGGTGCCATCCACCACTTTCCCGAAACCATCGGCCACATATACATCTCCCTGCTGTAAGGCATCGATGGGCCAGGAATTCATAGCGCCCACACGGCCCTGGTTATGGCCCTTTTCAGTAAACCGGTCCATGATTTCAGGTCTTTTGGACATGTACCGGGCAGTCAGCGCCCTCCCCACAATGGGTTCCTCTTCATCGAGAATCTCCCAGTTGCCTTCAAACTGATTGTTATATCCTTTTGAGCGCAATACTCCCCAGGCCTCTTCGATGGAAACCTTTTTCAGCCGATCCAATATCTCTTCCGGCACTTTAGGCCGGCCATCTTCAAACCGTTCTCCTTCCCATTCACTGGTATAATAGATTAACTCTTCGGGGGAATTAAAGAATTGGGAATAGGAATCGAAATTGAACCCAATGGTCAAAACTGCTGTCAGAAATAGTATCTTTTTCATCTGTTTAAATTATTCGTTTTTTCACTTTCAAGCTTTTCACTTTCAATTTTTGAGTTTCAGACTTGTTACGTAGCAGGCTTTCTCCGCCACCAGGTGGCAATGGAGGAGCCTGTGATGTTCATCATGGGACCAAATACAGCGGGGGCCAGACCTATGGTAGCCACCTTTCCCATCTGTAAAGCAATGCCCGAGGCAAGGCCACCATTTTGCATGCCCACCTCCAATGCAATGGTCCGGCACGATTTTTCATCCATCCTGGCCAGTTTGCATATCCAGTATCCGAGGAAATAACCGGCAGTATTATGCAACAGGCAGGCAATGATCAACAGGAAACCGATCTCAAGCAGACTGTCTCTGCCCGCTGCGGTGATTACAGTGATGATCACGCCAATTCCGGCCATGGATACAAAGGCAAGGGCTTTATCGAGCAGGTCCTTATTACCTTTAGCCAGGTTTTTAAAAGCCATGGCAGCAATAATGGGCAGGGCCAGGAACCAGACAAGGTCTTTTCCAAATTGTGTTAAAACTGCACCGGAACCCACACCGGCTGTCTGGAAGAGTATAAAGTTCTTTCCGGCAATGATTAACAGGTACACAATGGCCTGGATGATGATGCTCTTTCGGTTCTCCTTTCCATAGGCCACAGCATTGAAAATCAGACCGCCTACGATGGGGAGGATTACGATGTTGATGATCCCGAGCATCATACCCCAGAAATCGATCGGTACAAATTGTCCGGCCAGAAGTTTCATCAGCGAGGGGGTGATCAGCGGTGCAAGCATAGTGGCCACTGCAGTGAGTGTCACCGACAAAGCCAGGTTTGCTTTTGCAATGAAGGACATGACATTGGAGGCCAGGCCGCTTGGTGAAGAACCCACAAGAATGATCCCTGCAGCTATCTCAGGCGGAAATCCAAATGTGGTGGCAATGGTGAATCCCACCACCGGCATGATGGTAAACTGACAGGCCAGTCCCAGCAACACCCCCTTTGGCATTTTCACAACCCCGGCAAAATCCCGGAAACTCATTTGTGATCCCATCCCGAACATAATGATCTGTAGCAGGGGAATGATGGTAACCTTCAGTTCAAAATCTCCCCACTTGATGAAAAGACCCGGGTAGAACATGGAGATGCTGACAGCAGCTAAGATCATGATGGTATAAGAGAAACCTTTTGAAATTGCATTGCCCCGCACACCAAAAGCCAGAAAAATGAAGAACGAAATTAGCAATGGCCCAAGCCAACTATTCATCCCGGTAAAATACGAAACCAGGAAAAGAACCGCGGACAGCGCTGCCAGTCCCAGAAGGATTTTATAGCGTGTGCTATTCTTCATAGCATAAAAAGAAGGGAAGATATAAAGTATTTTTATAATTTGTATCCTCAGATTTAAAGAATAGTAAATCCCGCATAATATGGAATCGCTAATGTCTATTTACACTGCAATACAACTAAATATGAAAAAGATACTTCTACTGCTGATATCCGGACTGGTTCTGAGTTGTTCATCTGAAGAAAAACTTATACCGGTTCAGCTTACCTGTGAATACCTTGAGGATCCGGCTGTAGTGGATGTACTGCATCCCCGTTTATCATGGATCAATCAATCGGTTGAAGGGGAAAGGGGCCAGGTGCAGACTGCCTGGCAGGTCAGGGTCGCAAGTTCGAAGGAGAAGCTGGATCATCCTGATCTTTGGGAGAGTGACAAGGTGATGTCGGACCAGTCAATCCGGGTCAGGTATGAAGGAAAACCACTGATATCCAGGCAGGAATGCTGGTGGCAGGTTCGGGTATGGGAGAAGGACGGGAAGATTTCGGACTGGAGTAAGCGTGGATGGTGGAGGATGGGATTGCTGCAGCCGGGCGACTGGGAAGCAACCTGGATCGGTGCGCCCTGGCAGGGGGAGGAGGCATTTCTAAAACCGAAGGATGAACCCGTTACCCAGCCGATGATGTTTGGTCCCCCGTCACCACTGTTAAGGAAGAATTTCAGGATTCAGAAGGAGGTGGCCAGTGCTGTTGCTTTTGTAACCGGCCTTGGCTATTTCGAACTCTATGTGAATGGGAAGAAGGTGGGCAATGATGTGCTTGTGCCCAACCAGACCAACTATGGGAAACGTCCGCAATTGACAGAGACCCTTATTTATCTTCCGGACGAATTCAGGGAGTACAAAGTGATGTACCTGGCTTACGATATTAAGGACCAGTTGAACCAGGGAGAGAATGCAATCGGTGGTATCCTGGGGAACGGTTTTTATAATCCGTCCAAGTTCTGGGCGGCAGCGTATGGTTCTCCCAGGTTTCTTTGCCAGGTCCATATTACCTACGCCGATGGCTCAGACGAGGTAATCGTGAGTGATGGTACCTGGAAAGCTTCAAAGGGTCCGATCCTTATGAATATGGTCTATTACGGGGAGCATTATGATGCAAGGAAAGAACAACCTGAATGGTGTACCCCGTCATTTGATGATTCTGATTGGAAAAAGGTTGCCATTAGGAATGCTCCTGAAGGGAAGATGGTTGCACATACGGCGTATCCTGACAGAGTTACGGAAAGCCTTGCCCCGGTTTCCATCGAAAAATTGGGTGATGGACACTTTTTTGTTGATTTTGGAGTGGAGATATCCGGCTGGGTCCGGTTGAACCAGGTGGAGGGGCCGGAAGGCCACAGGATAGAAATGAAATTTAATGGCAACCAGTACTCGGGCGACAACTCATACATTTTCAGTGGAAACGGACCATCATCCTATGCTCCACGGTTTAACTGGTTTGTATTTAGTGGTGTGGAGATCATAAATTGGCCCGGGGAATTGAAGCCGGAATATCTTACAGCCGAAGCGGTGAACACTTTCATTGAACCATCGGCCACTTTCGAGACATCCAACCAGCTGTTCAATGATATCAATAAGATCTGGAGAAGGAGTCAGACCGATAACATGCACGGGGGCATTGCCAGTGATTGTCCACACCGGGAACGGTCAGGGTATACAGGTGATGGACAGATCGCATGCATCACAGTCCTGCATAATTTCGATGCAAAGAACTTTTACCAAAAGTGGGTTCAGGACATGCTGGGCGCGCAGATTGCTGAAACGGGTTATGTTCCCAATGGAGCTCCATGGCAACCTGGGTGTGGTGGAGGACCCGCCTGGGGTGCAGCCATCTGTGTCATTCCCTGGCAGTATTATGTGCATTACGGTTCAACGGATATGCTGGAAGATAACTACGAGGGCATGAAAGGATACATCCGGTATATGAAAACCTGGGTGGATGATGAAGGGATCATGTTTTCAAAACGAACCGCTAAAGATGGCACTGTTCTGAAATGGTTTAACCTGGGAGAATGGGTGGCACCCGGCGAGACCGTTCCGGATGAGATGGTACACACATTTTATCTCTGGTATTGTGCAACAATTACTGCCCGGACCGCCGGTATATTGAATATGGACAAGGAGGCTGAAATGTATGAAGCACTTGCCCGGACCACACAACAGGCATTTCAAAAAAGGTTTTTTGATGAAGAAAAGGGAACCTATGGAGATGGGGGAGGAAATATCCTGGCCCTCAGGATGGGTGTGCCCGATAACCAATACGAGCGTGTAGTAGCTGCGTTGAAAGCCAGCATTATCAGCAACAAAGGTCACCTTGATACGGGTATCGTTGGAACCAGATTCTTTTTTGAAGTACTCGCTGAAAATGGATTGCACAACCTGGCCTATGAGGCATTAAACAAAAGGACTGAACCGGGATTTGGACACTGGCTTGAACTGGGTTCCACCACCACGCGCGAAAGATGGGATGAAAGGGGATCACACAACCACCCCATGTTTGGAGGCGGACTGGTATGGTTCTATCGCAACCTGGCCGGGATGCAGGCTGACCCGGATCAACCGGGATACAGGCATATAATCTTCCGGCCTCAGGTTATCGATCAGCTCGATTTTGTAACCTACACAAACAATACACCTTATGGAGAAGCGGGGATTATCTGGAGCAACGAAAAGGGCTCATTTACCATGGACATATCTGTACCTGTGAGTTGTTCAGCAACCGTATATGTTCCTGCATCAGCTCCCGGTAATGTTTTTGAAAGTGGTCAAAGGCATGATGAAATCCCTGAAATTGAATTCCGGCAGATGGAGGATGGGTATGCTGTGTTTGAGGTTGGAAGTGGTAAATACTCGTTCAAGGTCCTTTAAACATGTAACCTGCCTTAACCCGCCAGGGTTCTCCTGACCTTGTTTGTCCATATCCCTGTATTTAGTCCCTCCTCCCTGAGGCGATCGGGCTCATCCAGACTTTTAATTTGTCCGCACAAACAAATTTTGTAAGGAGGGGGCCTGGTCAAAGACTAATCCAATGAATTATTGGAAAACAAGAAAATTCATAAAAAATGAAACTTATTCAAATGTATCAGAACGCCACGAATTGGCTAACAAATTTAAAAGACCTCCCATTATTTTTCTTCAGGTTGATCCTTGCCTATGGATTTTATATACCGGCCACAATGAAATGGGGAAACATCAGCGGCATTGCAGAATGGTTCGGAAGCATGGGTATTCCTTTGCCTTTGCTCAACGCCTACCTGGCAGCAACCACTGAAATGGCTGCTGTAATCCTTTTACCTTTAGGATTGGCCACCCGGATTATTTCGATTCCATTATTGTTCACTATGGTTGTAGCCATTGTAACTGTGCATCTTGGTAACGGATTCAACGCCGGCGACAATGGTTTTGAAATCCCGGTTTATTATATGCTGATGCTTTTTGCTTTGTTGACTAATGGTGCTGGAAAATTTAGTTTGGATCATCTGATCTCAAGAAAGATAAAATTGCAATCATAGCCCGGAATAGAGCAACAGATTAAAGTGCTTCATTATTATTGAGAGGTACACCTGTTTCAAAAGAATTTTCAGGATCATTGCTCCATTCTAACCAACCACCATCAAATACCGATACTTTGGGCCAACCCATTAACCAGGCATAAAAAAAGGCTTCACTTCCTCGCCAGCCAGTGCCACAATAAAAGGCCAGATGCTTGTCAGGAGTAATACCGACATCTTTCCATAATGATGCAACCTCATGGTATTCCCGGGTCGTATGATCGAGATTACGGTAATTTTCCATATGGTATGCATCCGTTCCACAATTTCCAAAAACAGCACCCGGAATACGTCCCTTCTTTTCTATATAATTATAGCCGCTTACCTCTCCGGTAAATTCAGGCCAACTTCTAACACAGACCAATTCACCCTTATCCGATGCAAGTAATTCCTTTGCTTCGGGAAGATCGACCGCAAACTCGGGATTTGACGGAATATTTGAGCCAAAATGATTTGCAGGTGCTTTAACAACATCCACAGTACTTATTTCATGACCGGCATCTTTCCATGATTGAAAGCCTCCGTTCAATACCCTCACATCTTTGACTCCGGCATACATCATTATAAATGCGCACCGTATGGCTCCGATATGCCCTGCAGCACTTCCTGGAAATGGGTCGTTATTGTTTGGGAATAGATATTTTCCGTACAAAACGACTGTGGTGTCAGCAGTAATTCCATGCTGCAGTAGTGCTTGCATTAACTCTTCTGGAGATCGTCGGTTCCATGTAACCGGCGATTCGAGTGAGAGGGTGTCAATATCGATTGCTCCGGGAATATGGCCACTGAGGTAGGCCTCCCGGTTGCGATAATGAGCATGGCAAATGACCACATGATGTCCATCGTATTCCTCTGGGTTTTTACCTGAAATAATGGCATTGACCCAGTCAGAGTGGACCAGATTTCTAAATCTTGAAAGGGAGGCCATAGGCAGATCCGGATTTGATGACCATTCATCTGCAAAATGATTGTAAACTTTAAGCTTTAAGTAACCAGATCTATAAAACAGTCCGGCAACTTTTCCAGTTTCATCTTCAGAGTATCCATAAAGAATAATTTCATGTTCAGGCGTAATTTTTTTTGACCGTACAATTTCAACCCAATCTATGTAGTGAGCCCATTTAGCCGGAAGACTTTTTGCTCCTTTTATATGTCCACCGCGCATCTCATCCTGAAACTTCCAGCCGTTGTATGCATCCACTGGTCTGATATCAATAACAAAATCTCCGGTTTCTGCCAGAAATTTATTTAATTCATCTGTCGATATTTGTTCAGGTTGATGTTTCATATAGTTATAGAATATGTGGTGACCTTTTTCAGGACTGACTATTTAATCCAGTTCCCTGTGCCATAGGGTGATCCGGACAGACTGACTTTCACGAAGGTGTTCTGCAAGTCTTTCCGCACAATACACCGAGCGGTGCTGTCCACCTGTGCAACCAAAGCTCACCATCAGGTGTGAGAAATTTCGTTCCTCATATTTATCCACAGACATGTCGACCAGTGAGGTGGTACTGCCTAAAAAATCATCCACATCATTGTGCTGGTTGAGAAAATCGATAACAGGCTTGTCCTTTCCCGTCAGGCTTTTGTACTGATCGAGCCGGCCTGGGTTGCTCATCGCCCTGCAATCAAACACATAACCACCACCATGACCGCTGGGATCTTCGGGAATGCCATGTTTGTAACTGAAGCTGTTGATGGATACGGTAAGCGTGGACTTTCTTCCCTCTTTGTCCTTGAAACGTTTTAGTTTAGGAGCAGTCAAAAGGTTTTCAAATACCTGTAACAGTGTTGGGATCTCAATTGGAAAATCCACATTCCTCAGAATCCATTTCAGGTCGTTTAAAGCGTATGGGATGCTTTGCAGAAAGTGGGTCTTCTTTTCATAAAATCCCCTGAATCCATAGGCTCCCATGGCCTGCATGATCCTGATCAGCACATACCCGTAATAGGATTCCCTGAATCCCCTTTTGTCGACCGATGGGTAATGATCCAGGTTATTGATATAATGATCAAGCAATTCTTCCCTCACCTCTGGCGGGATATCCGCTTTTGAATCATACAGCAGTGAAGCCACATCATATTGCAGGGCACCTTTTCTTCCTCCCTGGTAGTCAATGAAACAGGGTTTGCAATCCCGAAGCATGATGTTCCTGGATTGAAAATCGCGGTAGAGGAAATAATCCGTATCCTGGCTGAGCAGGTATTCGATCAAGGTATTGTAATCATCTTCGAGCGACTGCTCATTGAAGGGAACATCAGCTAGCTTCAGGAAAAAGTATTTGAAATAACTCAGGTCCCATTGCATGCTCTGGCGATCGAAACTGGAACGTGGATAACACATCGAGTAATTCAGGTCTTTGGAACCGGTAATCTGGAATTTCTGGAGCTCTGTCAGGACCTCCTTGTAGACTTTCTTCAGGTCATCCGGGAAGCTGCCGTTATCCCTCACCTGCACGAGGTAATCGAATAGAGTGGTATCTCCCAGGTCCTCCTGCAGGTAGGCATTGTTATCCAGGTCAACCAGAAAAATCTCCGGAACTGACAGTCCCTTCGATCTAAAATGTCTGCTGAACTCGATAAATGCCTCATTCTCCTCCCTGTCTGCATTGATTGCACCAATCACCCTGGTTTCCGTCCCCGTAATCCGGTAGTACTCCCTGCTTGAACCGGAAGCCGGTAATCTGTTAATGGATATTACTTTCTCTCCACACCACCTGTCAAACAGGTTGTTCAATAATTCTAATTTGGTTTGGGTCATTTTCGCTGCTGTCTCCTTGTCTATCTTTGTTCTCAAAGATATCTAATTCTCTGCTGAGTTTTCCACCAGCTTTTTAACAGGTCCAACAAGGGGGAGTATGGTTCCTCCATGGGCCCCGGCTGCGTTATTGAACAACACCTCAAGTTCCGGAGCCCGCCCTTTCAATGATCCGGGTTCCGATAAAGCTTCAAGACCGATTTCTGCCAAACTGGAAAGGTTTTTTGAATGTGCTTCCACCTCTCTGATCCGTTCCGATCTCTCAAAGGCAGGTGCCAGTTTTTCATGGTTCACAGACCAGGTCTCCAGGGACTGCATCATCCTTGACCGGGCCGCCTGATCAGCCTCATCAATCCACAGATCCACATCCTGTCCGAACCGGTATGCCACATAGCTTTCAGGCCTGGCAGCATCCACAATGCGGTTCAAAGGAGTGGTGGTGTAAGGTTCGGGATCATAGATGATCATCCTGTTAAAGAATTTGTCTTCCTGCAGCAATTCCACCAGCGAATGGAGCGGATGAAGGTATGGCTCACCGACCATTTCACCGAGCAGACCCTCACTGTAATCCCTGTGCCTTACACCCAGGCTTTCCAGCAGATCATCCATCACCATAATCCTGCGATACATATCCTGGCTGTCATCAGTAAGCACCTTCGGACTCCATAATTTTTCTCCCACAGCCGCAGCCCGTGGCCACACCCTGGATTCCAGGGTTACTTGGTCCACCATCTCAGACCACATACAGGCTTCTCCTCCCAGGATGTTGGATTCCTGTTCCGGGGTAAGCGGATCTATCCTGGTAAATTCCGGAAGCGGTTCTCCGCCCTCCATATCTGTTCCTCCGGATCGCTTTCCTTTAAGTTGCATTGTTATGAAGGAAAGTTTTCCGCTCCCAACAATGGAATCTCCTGATATTTTAATATCATATTTCACCTGGCCAAAATTGGTTTCAACAGAGAATAATATATGATCCCCATCCGAGACAACATCAGTAAAACCTGCAGATCCGCCCATAAATTTCATAATACCGCGCAAACCGGCCCCTTCGCCAAATAGGTACACGGAGCCATCTATGACCATATCGGAAAGATCCATGGTACAATCCCATCCTTTCCAGTTGGTTGAATCAATCTCAATGCTAACTGCCCCTGGGATTACAGTCGGATCCACATTGTAATGGAATGCGGCTGGCTGTTTATAGTCCAGGTAGTAACCGGCCGAGAGTATCGCTTTGTTTCCCTTTCTGGCCGATTCCCAGAGTGATGTCTGATCCCTCCAGGTTTGAACAGCAATGCCCTGCTTGGGGAGGTCGGAGTGGATGATCTCATCCCATCCCATCATTTTTCTATCATGTTTCTTAAGAAGTTTTTGAAGCCGTATGTTAAAATAGGCCTGCAATGCGTGGGGGTCATCCAGATCATTCTCCTTCATGAACTCCTGGATGGCCGGATTCTCATTCCAGTGCAGGGGCTTGACCTCATCCCCGCCAATATGGATGTAGTCATCGGGAAACAGACCAGCCATCTCACCAAAGAACCGGTCCAGGAATTCATAAACCTCTTCCCTGGTGGGATCCAATACAGGATCGAGCACTCCAAAAGTAGTATCGAGCGAATAGGGACCGGGAGCGCTAGCCAGGTCAGGATATCCCACGAACCATGAAGTGGTGTGTCCCGGCAGGTCAAATTCTGGAATTACCCGAATACCCCGATCCGCAGCATATTCGACCACTTTCCGTATATCATCCTGGGTGTAGTAATCTCCTTCGGAGCCCATTTCATGCAGTTTCGGGAACACTTTTGATTCCACCCTGAAGCCCTGGTACTCTGTCAGGTGCCAGTGCAGGACATTCATCTTCACTGTGGCCATGGCATCCAGGTTCCTGAGGATCACATCTTTGGGGATCCAGTGCCGGCAGGCGTCGATCATGAGTCCGCGCCAACCATAGCGGGGATTGTCGTTCAGGGTAAGTCCGGGCAGGATCCATTGATCCTCCTGTTTACGAACCAGTTGCAGCAATGACTCCAGTCCATAAATGATCCCGGTTTCGGTGCCGGCCTCAACTGCGATTCTATTTCCGGATATACGTATGGAATAGGATTCGTCATCGCCGTGGGACGGATATTCCATTTCACTACCGTTGCATTCCAGGATCAGTGTTGCATCCATGCCGTCTCCATAAGCCAGTCCTGTTTGCGAGGATAACCTGCCATAGAATCTTTCCACTGCGCGTTCCAGCCGGGGGGTGGATAAGGCGGTGAACGCATGGTTGAGATCTTCGTTCAACACAAACACACTTTTATTCAGTTTCATTTCAGAAGGAAGCGGCATTATTGTGATCTGTGCCCGGTCTTCCGGAGAGATTGGAGGGGGTTTCGGTTTTAGAAATCCAAACCAGGCAATGGCCAGTCCTGCAATGATCAATAGCAGGACCCAGCCGATGATTTTAATTGCTTTTTTCATTATCTATCAATTAAGGTATTTAAGGATTTTTTTAACCGGGAAGGACTTTCCATGGCCGGGATAAATTGTTTTAGCACCCTGATCGATCAGGATCTTCCAACTCTTTTTTAACAATTCAATATCTTTTGCATAGATAGGCAATCCTGGCTTCATACGGAAAGGGATTCTATTCTGCGCGAGACATCCTATAAAAGCATCCCCAGTATCCAGCAGTACACTGATGGATCCAAATGTATGACCGGGTGTATATACAATTCTGCCGGGAATGCCATATTCCTCCAAAGACAACCCGTTATCATCTAAAACGATATCAGCCCTGACTGCAGGGAAAGCCGCCTTTTTTTTAATGATGGGTTTTAGCACAGACCTTGAAAATCTTCCCCAGGGGGTGACACCTTCTGGCCAGTGGAAGATTCCCTTTTCTAGGTTCTCTTTATCCATTTCATGAATCACTATACTGGCCCCGGTCAGTTCTTTCAATTCTTTTGCGCCTCCCACATGGTCAAAGTCGCCATGGGTCAGTATGATCAATTGGACCTCTTCAGGTTTTATTTGATGCTTTTCGAGGAATTTGGAGAATGATTTTGCCTCATTGGGCCAGGCTCCATCGATAAGTACCGCACCTTTGTCCTTGATTAAGTAACAGGTGTTCATGCTTGACTGGAATGGAATGATTTGAAGTGCCATAATACTTTACTTTAATGTGGTAATAAATTCTTTTGGTGTTTGTCCCGTCATTTTTTTAAATACCCTGTTGAATGAAGCCTTTGAGTTGAAGCCGCAATCAAGAGCAATAGCCAGTAGTGTTTGATGGATGTGGGCCTTTTCCCGGATCTTAATCTTTACCTCCTCTACCTGGTATTGATTAATATAGTCGAAAAAGTTGGTACCTGCATGCCTGTTTATTATCTGGGAGACCTGATAAGCGGGTCGCTGAATAATATGGGCCAGTTTGTACAATGTTAATTGTCCGTCGAGAAAAGGTTTTTCACGTTCCATCAATTGTATGAGTCGCTGGTAGTCTTTGTCGGAAACCGTTGATTCCCGGGGCTGGCCCGGCCCGGCACTTCTTTGGGTACCGGACGAGATCCCTGTTGTCGTTTTTAAATCAACCTGCAGATTGCCAGTTGCTTCAAGCAGATGTGCAGGGATAAATATGGTTGTTTGCCTGATCCCAAAATAACCCAGGACTAACATAAAAATACTGAGGGCCAGATTTGTAAATAAACCTCCATACTGGGGGATGGCTATTTCTGCCAGGGAATACAGCAAAAGGCTTACGGCACTGATGACCCAGATGCCTATCAGGCTCCATACCAGAAGTTTCAGCCAATTCAATTGAACCTTTTCGGTGTATGAAAAAATGCCGGCAATTCTCTTCTCATGTTTATTCAATCGAAGCAATGTGGCCAAACCATAGGAAATAAGGATCATCATTTTGGCAACCAGGATGATCATAAGCCCTGCTTCCGAAACATTTTCTCCTCTGAACAAATGGAAAAAAAGATACACCGAAATGGCGATAAATGGTAACAAATGCCATCCATCCTTCCGATAAAAGCGAAATTCCTCTTTGGTCAGGGCAAGTGTATAAAACCACATAAAAGGCCCGAACAGAACAGCAGAACTGTCAGTTAATTCAAAGAGTCCCTGCCATGTATCTATTTGGTTGTGATTTATATAGGTTGTAACGATGACCAGGAGTATGAGCAGGAACCAGGCGGCGAGTAAGTATTCGGCCAGAGTTTTTTGTTTTTTGGTCAGCAACAGGACCATTAGAAGCAGGGTCAAACCACCGCTGGCGGAGTAAATAATGTTCAACATGATATCTATTACATTAGAACAAAGAAATTTGATAGCACAGAAAGTCTCAGTTTCTCTAAAAGAGTCTCACCTTCCAAAAAAAAGGCCCCAGTTTCTTAAAGTGCGACGATTGCAAACTTAAATACCAATACTTTTCGACTTTATAAACAAATTCAAAACCAACACATATGGCCATTCTTGAAACGATAAATTTAAACAAAGTTTATAATTCGGAAAACATGGAGAACACGATTATATCCAAACTTGATCTCAAAGTCAACGAAGGTGAGTTTACAGTGATCATGGGCAGCTCTGGTTCCGGGAAGTCCACACTGCTGTATCTTTTAAGTGGTTTGGACCACTCTACCGGTGGAGAGATATGGTTTCATGACCAGCCAATTCACCAGAAGTCCGAAAAAGAGCTTGCCCTCTTAAGGAGACACTCCATTGGTTTTGTTTTTCAGAATGCCAACCTGGTTCCCAATCTTACCGTGTGGGAGAACATCCTGGTGGCAGGGTATTTGAACCAGGGTGAAAAAGAAGGGGTACGTCAACGGGCGTTGAGCTTACTTCAGCAAACGGGCATGGAGGATCTGGGTCAAAGGTTACCATCCCAACTGTCCGGTGGGCAACAACAGCGTTGTGCAATTGTGCGGGCCCTGATTAACTCACCCCGCATTCTTATGGCCGATGAGCCAACCGGTAACCTCAATTCTGCTACGTCTCAAACAGTTCTCGATATCTTCGATTCATTTCATCAATTGGGACAAACCATCCTTATGGTTACCCATGATGTAAAATCGGCTTGCAGGGGAGAGCGGATTCTGTTCTTCAGGGATGGCGATGTGGCAGATGAATTGAGATTCGACCGTCAGGATGAATCACTGGAGCGAAGAGAGAAGTTATTGACAAATTGGTTGTTGGAAAATGAATGGTAAGAGTGTTATGAAAAGTATCTTCATCATATCGATAGCAAACATTAAACGACGAATACTTCAGAGCATTCTGGTCGGCATTTGTATAGTTCTCTCCGCAATGTTGTTTGCTTCAACATTGGGTATGCTCAAGGGTATCAACAAACCTTTCGATGTATTGTATGAACGATTGAGTGCATCCCATATCCTGTTGTTCTATGATCATCTCCAGGAGGATACTGATAAGATTGCCGGATGGTTCCTGGAGCAACCGGAGGTTAAGTCAGTCCTGGATTATGTACCCTATTTTACCGTGCAAGAACCCATGATCCACCATGGTAAAGAGCTTGATTTAATGGTGAATCTGACTGAACACCTTGATAAGAACCTGGAGCAGGACCAGATCATGATATTGCATGGTGAAAAGAAGACACATCCGGGGATGGGAGAGATCTGGATTCCTGATCACCTGGCAACAAATCATGGAATTCAAATCGGAGATACACTGGGCATGCCTGTCAGCTCCGGATTATATCCCCTGATCGTTTCCGCCACTGTTGTGGATGCGCAATACGCAAGTGGATTGTTCAATCCTACCCGGGCCTGGGTTGCACCGGGCAGCCTGACTTTTTACCTGCCGGTCGGTCAGCTCACAAGGCTCATGATGGGAGTCAGACTGAATTCACCGCATGATATTCCATCCTTATGGGCAAGGTTTAACCAGGCGCACCTGTACAACGGTCAGATGCTGGAATATAGCCTGTTCAAATCGGTCTTTCTGAGTTTTTATAACATCATCAGTGCTGTTTTAATGGTTTTCTCCGTGATGGCTATCCTGGCGGCCATATTTATCTTATATACAATGCTGTCGGGAACGATTGCCTCCGATTATCGTTTAATAGGTATTTATAAGGCCCAGGGTTTTTCTCCGGGAAATGTGGTCACTATCTATGTGCTTCAATACCTGGTGCTTGCAGTGGTGAGCCTGCCAATTGGTATCCTCGGCAGTTTACTGGTGACCAACGCCATTTTATCATCCCTGGTAAAATCGATAGGCCTGGTAAACCTGAATTTCTCTTTTTTTGGTCCGGTTGCCATTACCACCGGACTGTTCCTGGTATTGGTTGCTCTGATTTCTTTTGTTGGCAGCCGTAAAGCTGGCAGGATCAAGCCGGTTGAAGCCATTCGATCTGATCCGGCCACAGGGTCTTACTCCGGCGGGTCCTTCTCCTGGCTATTAAATCACCTGATTCATAATGTTCCTGTTTTCCTTGGACTAAGAACACTTCTGGCCAATAAACAACGAGTGTTATATACTGGTTTCAGTTTGTTGCTTGCCATTTTCATCCTGGTTTTTTCTATCAATATCTCACACTCATTTGCCAGGTTGAAAGATAACAAAGCTGCGTGGGGATTTGAAGATTCGGACATTCAGGTTCGACTCAACCAAAAAATTGCGCTTCCACTTGAACATGAAACGTTTATGGAACTCATAAAAAACGAGAAATCCGTAGCAACTGTCGTGCCCTACAGCTATTGTTCAGCAACCATACCAGCCAGTCAGGACAAAGCCATGCAGGAGGTCAATGGAAAAGTTTATAACGGCGATATGTCGGATATAGGTTTGGTCAATCAAACAGGGCGGCATCCTGAAAATGCGGATGAAATGGCCCTGTGCCTTTTGACCGCTGAGGAGCTTGGGATAGAGCCCGGTGACTCACTGGAGGTTTTTCTCGAGGGGCAAAGTATTACCTACCATATTACCGGAATTTACCAGGATATAAGTAATATGGGACGAGGATTCCGCTTGCCGGGATCAGCAATGAAAGAGCTCAATCCCCTGTTCAAACCAGAATTTTATGCCATTCGGTTGCACGAGGGTTCATCAGTTGAGAACTTTAAACAACACCTTCAGGAAGTTTATGCCGAAACGGTATTAATCGAATTAAGCATTGAAGAGAGAAAGGCGGTCAGAAGTACCATCGCCGGTATGCGCAGCTCGCTGCTGCTTGTGTCCCTGTTTTTTCTTTCGATATTGTTCGCAGTTCTGTTCAATGATGCCCTTATGAATATCCATGAATTCCGTCTGGGATTCGGGATCTTCAAAACCATTGGAATGACTCCTGTTCAAATTCGTATGTCATTGGTTTACAGGATGGCAGTATTGACCATCGCCTGTCTGGCTGTTGGAGTCCCCATGGCATTGCTCTTAAGTCCACCCCTGATCAGTGGCATCACATCCGGAATCGGACTGGCCGAATTTCCATATTTGGTCGAAGTTTCAGGGACAATCCTGGTCATTCCGGCAATGTTGTTATTTACCGGGTTAAGCGTCTGGTGGGCATCCGGAAGGGTATTGGAAATCAGCCCAAAAGACCTGGTTACAAACTGAAAAATATATTATGAAAGCAACATTGATTCTAATAGCTTCCCTTTTTATTGTTCCGGGTATCACTTATGGACAAAGTGAAAACCTGAACCGGAGAATAGATCAGTATTTTCTGGATGTGCATAAAGCTGTTCCTGCCCCGGGATTCTCGGTGGTAGTTGTTAAGGAAGGTAAAGTCATTTTTACAAAGGGTTTTGGTGTAGAGAGAATCGGCAGTCAGAAACCATTTACCAGGCGTACCTCGACTGCCATAGGTTCACTAACGAAGTCTTTTACCTCTATGGCCATCATGCAGCTGGTCGAACAGGAAAAAGTAGTTTTAGATGATCCTGTGATCCGATACTTGCCGGAATTCCGTACCGCCAATAAAAATCGAAGTGATAAAATCACTGTCAGGATGCTGTTGAATAATACTTCAAGTCTTTATGGTGGCGTTTCGCAGAATTTTGGGAATACCGATCAATCGCTGGAACGATTAATGGTTTCCCTGCAGTCGATCTACCTGAAAAAAGAGCCGGGCAGTTCCTATGAGTATTCCAATACTGCTTTCAGCTTAGCTGGTTTGATCATCAGCCGGGTATCCGGAATATCATACACCGAGTATTTGGAACAGTATCTCTTTCATCCCCTGGGAATGAACCGGTCCACTACAGATCCTGATGATTTTGGGAAGATGCAGGTTTTATATGGCCATCATCTGGGTTTGGATGCTGGCATTCCTGCAGAACGGGTTATCGAATCCGGTGAAATGATACCGGCGGGATCGATGTTGCGCTCAAGTGCTGAAGATCTGGGTCACTACCTGGCGGTATTGCAGAACGGGGGCATTTCCGAAAACCAGCAGATCCTGACACCAAAAAGCATTGAAAGCATGTGGTCACCGCAGATCGGTTTTCCCGGATTGTCTTTTGATCAGGGAGGCGACGGAAAGGAGATCCAATACGGGCTCGGATGGATGATATCTGAGGTGGAAGGGCGCACGCTGGTCCATCATGGTGGAAATACAGAAACGATGTCGTCCATGACCATCCTCTACCCGGAAAAACAGATGGCAGCCTCAATTTTATTCAACATAAATTATTTTTCCATTGATCAGCATAAATTCCAATCGGAGTTTGGAATATTGAATAACCTGTTTCATCTCATTGAAGAGGAAGAGGCAACAGATTTTGGGACTCCGAGGATTCCGGATCCGACCTTGAATGATTACCAACTGCCCGATTCCCTTAAGCAGCGATTTGAAGGAGTATACCGGTATGCCGGAAGCGGAGGATCTTCATTTTTGCAGAATGTGGAACTGCAGATTTTTCCTGATCCTGACAAACAATTGGAAGTCCTCGCCAAACGTAGAAAAACAGAAATCATGAATTTTACAATGGACTTCACCAACGAAGTGAATGCTGTCAGCAGGAACATTGGCTCCCCTCAGTCCATTCATTTTAAGGTCAGACCCGATGGTGTTGTAACCGGACTCTATTTTTCCGGAACCGAGTTTATTAAGTTGATGCCCGACTTCATGAAGAACTATCAACTGTTGGAAGTCGGGAATTCCCTTTTTTCATTTTATTTCCCGACAAGATGGGAGGCAACCATCCATGGTGATCGCTTTCGGGCCATAAATACTGATGATCCTTCAATCACCGTTTCTGGTGGTCAAAAGACCATGAGTATACAAGAAATAGAAGGATTGGTAGAAGAAGAATTGCCCAATCATACAGTGTCTTTTGAAGGAGCTGAGATGACCGGGATAATGGGGAACGATCTCTGGCTGCAAAAGAGTTTTTTAACATTGTATGAAGGAGAGACCTATCAGCATTTGCTGCTTGTGAATGATATAGCAGATTTCTATATGCTTATTTCCACTCCCTTTGGGAAACTGACCACGGCAGTTCAGGTGGTGACCAGGATCATGATGGAAACTTTTACCTCGAATAGCATTGCATCCTGAAGTTGATTAATCTTAGTTAAGGGATTTAGATAATATATCTATAATCTAAATGTGGTTTGATTAGAATGAAAGATTTTATATCTTCAACGCCTTATTGTAAAATTTTAAACTCACTGTCCCACCTTAAAAAAATCAACAATGGAAAAAAGTGAAATTCAAACGCGTGTCAAAGAAGTTGTAGGCAATGTTCTGAAATCTGAAAGTTCTGAGATAACCGATGATGCCAATTTCGTATTTGATCTTGGAGCCGATTCTATGCAGAGCGTTGAACTCGTGGCAGGATTTGAAGAGGAATTTGATATTGAGATGGACCAGGACAGAGCCCTTGAGATACAAACCATTGAGGATGCGGTAAATTTCATAGCTGAATATCTGTAGTCAGCCAATTATAACATAACCCGACTTTCTTTCATTATGAATGAATTACAAAAACTTAGACAGAAAAATCTGGAAACGATTTTTCATCCTCAATCGGTTGCCATCATCGGTACAAATAGAGTAAAAGGAACAGTTCCGCATGATATCCTTGACAACATCCTTAAAACTGACTTCAATGGAGTTGTATATCCTGTAAGTCCAAAAGAAAAGAGCATCAAGGGGATCAAAGCCTATAAGTATGTGATTGATGTGCCGGATGATATTGACCTGGCGATCCTGGTATTCCCCAGTCCGGTATGCCATCTGGCCCTTGAACAGTGTGGCCAAAAGGGTATTAAATCAGTAATTATTATTTCTGCCGGATTTAAGGAAATTGGAGAAAAGGGCTTGATACGGGAAAAACAACTTGTTGAGATTGCCAGGAAATATGACATCTCATTTATCGGGCCCAATTGTCTTGGTGTGATTAATACCGCACCAGAAACGAACCTGAATGCTTCCTTTGCAAGGGAGATGCCTGATAAAGGCAGTATCGGCTTCCTTTCACAGAGCGGCGCCCTTTGTACAGCTGTTTTGGATTATGCCATAGCAAAGCATATCGGTTTCTCAAAGTTCATCAGCTTTGGAAATAAAGCTGACATCAGTGAAATCGACCTCCTTTATTACCTGATGGATGACGAAGAAACGAAGGTCATTCTGATGTACCTGGAAGAAGTTTCTGATGGTAAAGCCTTAATGAATGCAGCACAGGAGGTAATTGAAAAAAGTGGGAAGCCAATCCTCATTATTAAATCAGGCCGGACAGAAGCCGGTGCGTCGGCAGCTGCATCACACACCGGATCATTGACAGGTAAGGATGAGATCTGTGATGCCGCCTTTGAACAGGCAGGGATCATTCGCTGTGATCATATAGAAGAGATGTTTAATAAGGCCATTGCATTTGCTTACCAGCCAGTTCCCCGGTCAGAAAAAGTAGCCATCATCACGAATGCCGGTGGTCCGGGAGTTCTCACAACAGATGCAGCCATTTCCAGTGGACTCCAGCTTGCTAAGTTCTCAGAAGAGACCACAAAAATACTCAAGAGAGCACTTCCTTCTACTGCGAATATCAATAACCCGGTTGATGTGATCGGGGATGCCAGGGCCGATCGCTATGTGGCAGCGATCAAAGCTGCTTTTGATGATGAAGACGTTGATGGGGTTTTTGTGATCCTGACTCCGCAATCTATGACTGATATTGATACGATTGCTGAGGAAATTACAATAATTGCTGAAGGGCAGACAAAGCCGATCTATACATCATTCATGGGTGAAAAGGATGTGGCCTCGGGGATCAATATTTTGCAGAAGCACAGGATACCCCATTACTCCCTTCCGGAATCCATGTGTTCGTCATTTCATGCGGTACATCATTTCAATAAAAACCTGAGATCTAAGGTTCACCGGGTGCCAGCATTGGACAATATACAGCATGATGTTGCTAAAAAAATGATGAATAAAGCTCTATCCAATGGAAGGGCCTTTATTTCCGAAGTTGAAACCATAGATCTTCTTAAGACATATGGATTGCCGGTTCCTGAAGGGAAGCTGGCAGCCACTGTTGATGAAGCAGTAAATATTGCCGGCGATATTGGATATCCTGTGGTAATGAAAGTGGTTTCGGATCAGATCATACACAAATCTGATGTGAAGGGTGTTGAGCTCAACCTCACAAGTGCGCAGGAGGTGAGGGATGCATATCAGAGGATACATGATAATATCTCAGCAGTAATGCCCGATGCCACCATAGATGGAGTCTATGTAATCAGGATGATTACCGGTTGCGAAGAAGTTATCCTGGGCATAAAAAGGGATCCTTCGTTTGGTCCTGTATTGATGTTTGGTCTCGGAGGCATCTACGTTGAGATTTTCAAAGATGTCAGTTTTGGAGTAGCACCACTTACTCAGGAGGTAGCCCGGAACATGATCGAACAGACCAGGGCTTACAAGATCCTTGAAGGCTCCAGAGGTCGTACTTCAAGGGATATTGAAACGATTGTTGACGCTTTGATAAGACTGGGACAGATGGCCATGGATTTTCCACAAATTGATGAGCTTGATATTAATCCCCTGTTTGTCATGGACCAGGGGAAGGGAAGCATCATTGGAGACGCCAGAATGATTTTAAAGAATTCTAACTAATTAATTATATAACTTACAACTGTTGAATTATGAGAATTGTTATTAAAGAAACAAGAGATGATACCGGGAGGTGGACTGCTGATTATATCATTGGAAAGATCAAAACTTTTGCTCCCACGGCTGAAAAACCATTTGTTCTTGGCCTGCCCACCGGATCTTCACCGATGCCTGTTTACGAGGAATGGATCAGAAGATATAAGGCGGGTGATATCTCCTTTAAAAATGTAGTAACTTTTAATATGGATGAATATGTCGGTATTCCTGAAGATCATTCCGAATCCTATCATGCATTCATGTATTCCAATCTCTTTAATCACATTGATATTCCCCCTGAAAACATCAACATTCTTGATGGGAATGCTCCTGATCTGGAAAAGGTGTGTAAGGACTATGAAGCTAAGATTAAACAATTTGGAGGCATTGAGTTGTTCCTGGGGGGAATTGGTCCGGACGGACACATTGCTTTCAATGAGCCGGGATCATCCCTTGCTTCCAGGACAAGGGTAAAAACCCTGAGTTATGATACCATTCTGGCAAATTCCAGGTTCTTTGACAATGATATGTCCAAAGTTCCCACACAGGCCCTGACTGTCGGTGTGGGTACTGTTATGGATGCCCGGGAGGTGGTTATCATCATCACAGGTTTTAATAAGGCCCGCGCTGTAAGGGAAGTCATTGAAGGTGGAATAAGTCACATGTGGACTGTTTCCATGTTACAGATGCATGAGCATGCAATTATTGCGTGTGACGATGCCGCGACCATGGAGCTGCAGGTCGAGAGTGTCAAGTATTTTAAAGAGATTGAGGAGATCGCACATTCCAAAATGCCAACACGATAAGTTATGAATTTCCGGTCCTTGGGTAATTCAGAAATAGCAGCCCTCCAGAATCAGGGCTGTTTTTCTTCCGAATGGTCAAAAATCAGTGTGTCTGAAAAATTCTCAACTGATCATATCCGAAATGTCCGGTTTCTGGGTGAGGTCAAAATAGGGAAGCTGGGTGGTGAAATTGTGACCGGCGAAGAAAACAAGCGGGTTTCAGGCCTGTTCAACTGCAAAATTATTAACTGTGAAATAGGTGATGATGTCTTGATCGATAACGTCCATTTGATTCAGAATTACAGGATCAGGGACAGAGTCATCATTGAGAATGCCGACACAATTTCAGTGAACGGCCCATCATCTTTTGGGAATGGGTTTGAGGTTGAGGCACTGAATGAGGGCGGTGGCCGGGAACTCCTGATTTTCGACAAACTTTCTGCTCAACTGGCATATATTCTGGTTTGTTATCGCCATGATCCTGTCTTAATTGAAGCAATAAACAGGATGATTAAAGAATATGCCCGTGAGAGAACCTCTGAAACCGGAAATATCGGAACAGGGACACAGATTGTAAATTCCGGGTCGATATACAATGTTAATATTGGTGAGCATGCTTCCATAAGGGGGGCTTCCCTGTTACAGAATGGAACCATTGTGAGCAACAGCCATGCTCCTGTCCTTATCGGTGAGAACGTCATTGCCAGGAATTTCATTGTTTTGTCAGGATCAACGATTGATGGAGGAGCTCTGATCGATAAATGTTTTGTAGGACAGAGTGTAGAGATCGGAAAGCAATTCTCCTCCGAAAACAGTGTGTTTTTTGCAAACACCGAAGCCTTTCACGGAGAGGCAGTAAGTTTGTTTGCAGGGCCTTACACGGTAACACATCATAAATCCTCCCTATTGATTGCCGGGATGTTCTCATTTTTTAATGCAGGAAGTGGCACGAACCAGAGCAACCATATGTACAAACTTGGACCGGTTCATCAGGGTATTGTGGAAAGAGGCTCAAAGACAGGTTCATTTACATATATGTTATGGCCAAGCCGTATTGGAGCCTACTCTGTGGTTATAGGAAAGAACCTGACCAGTTTCGACACCAGCGATTTCCCTTTTTCCTACATCAATGTCGATCATGAAAGAAGCATACTGACTCCCGGCATGAACCTTTTTACTGTTGGCACACGGCGCGACAGTGAAAAATGGCCCCGGAGGGACAAAAGAAAAGATCCTCAAAAATCCGACCTGATCAACTTCGATTTTCTGAGTCCTTATATTATCCAGAAAGTGGCCGGAAGCATAAAGATCCTTAATGAGCTTTATGAAAAGACCCCTAAGAAGCAGGAATCTGTACTTTATAAAGGTATCCGGATTAAAAGGCTTATGTTGAAATCGACCCGGAAGTATTACGAACTGGCACTGTCCATATTTATTGGGAACCAGATTATCAGAAAGCTGGATCAAATAGAGGAAATCAATTCTGTAGAATCGATAAGGGAAGGGTTTTCTGGCAGCGACACTAAGGTTTCTGATAATTGGATTGACCTTGCCGGGATGATTGCACCCGGCCACGTAATTCAGGATCTAATTCGGGATATTAAGTCCGGAAGCATTAAAGATCTGGATGAAATATCAGCTGGACTTGAACATATTCATGCCAGCTATGAAAGCTATACGTGGGATTGGACCACCAGGCTGATATATGATTTGTATGAAGTTGATATCAAGAAAATCGGCACCGGTCAGTTGATAGAAATGGTAACGAAATGGGAGTTAGATTCCATAAAACTGGATAAGATGATTTTAAACGATGCCGCCAAGGAATATGACAGCAGCAGTAAAATAGGTTTCGGTATTGATGGTGATGATGCAGTTGTTAACCAGGATTTCAATGCAGTAAGGGGAAATCCCGAAGAGAACAAATTTATTGCAGGGATTAAACAAGAAATAGACCAGATAGAAGAAAAAGCTGAGAAACTGAAAAGTATCTTAAGCGGGATTTCTTAACCTGTCTTGCAATTTTCCCCTTTATTTTTTTGTAGGATGGAGGCGGTCCTGTTCTTACCTCTTCATCATCAATATATAATGCATCAGTAATTCCCCATTCCAGCAGGACTTCTCTGTCAAATGTATTTATCTCTCTGAATATTACTTTATCCCCAAATTCTGATACAGCTTTTTTTGCTCTTTCAAAGATAATATTTTGAGCAGGACACCATCCGTTTATAAATCCTGTTACAGTTACCTTGTCAGGGATCTTCTCCGGTTTTTTCTTTCGTTTGATCCAATTTGGCGGAATTGAATCATCTGTGAATGGTTTCCATAAAAGGACAGGTCCGAAAAACCCTGATTTATCCACCTTAGTGTATCCCTGCTTTTTAAACCATGCTGCCTTCATCCAGAATGGCAGAGGAACTCCCCAGGCCACTATGCCCTTTGCTCCCCTGTCCTTTACATCATTCTCAGCCGCCTGGAGCAATGCCTTCCCCATCC
>JAGLOO010000020.1 GCA_023138875.1 Bacteroidales bacterium | reverse complement strand
ATTATCTGATCAATCTGGCTGCACTAAAAGCCCACGCACGGGCAGGTATTACTTTAACTGCAAAGAATCATTTTGGAAGCACTACCAAGAGCAGTGCCGAACATATGCACCCGGGACTTGTTGCACTTGAAAATGATGTTCCTATAAGAAATGATTATGGTATGTACAGGGTCCAGGTCGATCTGATGGGAAGTTATGTACTGGGAAGAAATACACTGTTATTCCTTGTCGACGGGCTCTGGGGAGGCCCGGAAGCAGTGAAAGGACCTGTAAAATGGATAATGTCTCCATTCGATAATGATTATCCAAACTCAATATTCATTTCACAGGACCAGGTGGCCCTGGATCTCTGGGCCGACGGGATATCTTACGACCCGGATGATTTTGGAGATTTGATCCCATCATTGGGGACACATGAACATTGGAACAATACCACTGATAAGCAGTACTCAAGAAACCTTGGCTATGATTCGGGAATCCATCTGGTGAAAATTCTGAACGGTGTAATTTCCAGTCTGAGCGATTATCCGATCCCGAATCATCTCCTTGCTTCAGCATATCCAAATCCCTCATCGGGACATATTACCATTTCTGCTGAATTTGAGGATTCAGGATTATTGAGCATCGATCTGCTGGATATGAGTGGACGGGTGGTGAAAAACCTTGAACAGAGCCGGCAGATGCCAGGAACGTTCCAGAGAGATTTTAATAATAGCGACCTGGAATCCGGATCATACATTTATCGCATTACGCTATCCGGTGATCAGGGAGAACAGCATGCTACCGGGAAAATAGAATTGCTAAAATAGGATTACAATCAACGACTTATGAAAAATATCTATACAATCATTGTTTTAATCATGATGGTTTCCCCAACCCTGTTTTCCCAGGGTACTGTTAAGGCTGTCTTTGTAGATGAACACGGCATGAAGTGGTTTGGAACAGATGGGGGGCTGGTCCGGTTTGATGGCAACGATTGGATTGACTATGGTTCTCATGCTAAGATCCCGGACCATATTTCCGACATCGAATATCAATTCTCTGATTACGGACCGGAAATGTGGATCGGAAGCGATAAGGGTGTTTCGGTGGCGGCATACAATGTCGACGGGATTACCTATGCAACACATTACACCATGGAAAACTCAGGTATTCTATCTGACAGTATCCATGATATTCTGGTGGATGAAAACAATATCCGCTACTTTGCCACTCCGGAGGGTTTGGGTATTTTTAACAGTAGCACCTGGTCATCTATCGTCAGGGGAACCGACATACCGGATGCTGCAGTATTGTCTCTGGGTACCAAAAACGACACAATCTATACGGGTTCAGATGGAAAAGGTGTCGGAAGAGTGATCAGGGATGATCTGGACGGCTATACGGGTGCGTCCTATTATGAAATCCCATGGGTCGGACTGCCATCCAACACCATCAATTGTGTCTATATCGATTCGAAAGGCTTTCAATGGTACGGTACCACAGAAGGGGCATCCCGCCATAAGGTTCAGGAAGCCCAGCAAGGATGGGAGGCCTTTACTATGGACCAGGGGCTTGTCAACAGGAACGTAATGGCCATTCTGGAGGACAACGATGGAGATATCTGGATGGGAACCGAAGGAGGGATCAGCAGATACAATCCGGCTGAGGCTCAGTTTATAAATTATACGATGGGTGATGGTCTGCCGGATAGCGTGATCTATGATATTGCCATAGATACCGACCAAACACTCTGGTTTGCAACTGGGAAGGGTGTCTCCCATTTTGACGGAGCCAGTTTCACTAACTACCTGATAAGCGGAATTGAAAACGTTTCTACCCTTCAGGATCATGAATCAGGCAAAATCTATCCCAATCCGGCTACAAATGAGATTCATCTGACCTGTTACTCAAAACAGAATGGATTTGTTACCATAGCTGCATTTGATCTGTCGGGTAAAAAGATAGAGACGATCTATAACAGCTATGCACCGTCAGGGGAGCTCAGGGTAACATGGGATCTGAATGATTCAAATGGCGATCCTGTTCCAGCAGGAATCTATATGATCTCTATTAAATCCGGATCACTATTGAACACCCAAAAAGTTGTAGTTATCAGATAGAGAGGCTTGCAGCCCGCATTTTGATTTTACCAGCCCGGATTCTGCTTCAGCAATCCTTCGCTTTTGGTGATTTCTTCGATGGGAATGGGGAGGTATTCATTCTTGCCAGCCACATACCCGGAAACCATAACAACTGGATCCACCCATGGCTCCGGCAACAAGCTCCAGCGGACAAGGTCATGGAAACGCAGACATTCGAGTCCAAGTTCTACATCCCTTTCATGAATGATCACCTCCGGTGTCACCTGGGTTACACCGGGCATCCCTGCTCTTGCCCTCACCTGGTTTATTGCATCAATTGCTACCGGAGTACTTCCGTTCAGGTGATACTCAGCTTCGGCATACATCAACAACACATCTGCATACCGGAGGTATCTCCAGTTATTCGGGTCATTATACGGGGCATCCGGACCTGCAGAATGCAATGGGTAATAGTATTTGCGCACCTGGTATCCCTGGCCAATTTGTACATTAACATGCCTGGTCGAGTCAAATGGCTCATTATAATAGTGAAATCCTTCCCGGTTCTCAATGGTATCACCCTCTGCAAATACAGAAGCATATCGCCTGGGATCATACTTCAACCCGGCTGGATGATCAATCGGAGGATCGTCATTGTTTTGAATCTCAAAAACGGATTCGCAGTTGTTTTCGGCCGTGTAGGTACTCCCGTCACCGCCTGGCATCGCTTCGGAAGTGAAATTACACAAATAAGCGTTTACATAATCTATGGAGTCGGTACCTGCCGGCATGCTTAGCTGGTATACACCCAGATCGATCACTATGCCAAGATATTCTATTGCCTGGGCCCACTTTTGCTGATAGAGATATGTTTTCCCCAGCAGGGCCAGGGCCGCTCCCCTGGTTGCCCTGCCTGTATTGTCATTATCATATGTCTCAGGCAGCACCGCAATAGCCTCCAGCAGATCGGCCTCAATCTGCGCTCAGATCTCAGCAGCGGTGGCGTTAGGCAGCTTGCTCTCGCTATAAGAGCTGATTACCTTAAGAACAAGCGGCGGTTTATTGAAGTATACTCGCAGATGGAAGTAATAGAATGCCCTCAGGAACTTAGCTTCGGCAAGCAGTCTCTGCTTGAGACTGTTATCCATTTCAATCCCGGGAATCTTTTCAAGGGCGATGTTCACCCTGTAGACTCCCCTGAAGAGGTACATATACGTTGACTCAATTTTGTTTTCATTGCTTGTAAACTGCAGGTCATTCCAATATGGGAACTCCATCAAGACGCGATCGTCGTGAGAATAACTGAAAAATTGCATTTGAAGTGCGTACAGGCCATAAGAATGCGTTGGATCATAAGCAGAAGTGATGGTTGCCAGTGCATCTGCTTCAACGCTGCTGATATATAATCGCTTCTCAGATGATTCCTTGCCGTTGATTTCCTTGTCTCTATTCTGCCATGGCCTTTTTCAACGGTTTGATCTGTAGAATCAGGTTGTTGTCTGATAAAAGTGTTTTGTACATCCTCTTTCAGATATCCCTGGTTGCCCTTTAACGCAAGGATGTAATCTGCCTGTTTGTCGATGATCGTTTCGGCTATTTTCTTTTGTGTGCCCATGGCATCAATGGTAATAATACACCCCTCTATGTCCAGCATATTCAATAGCTCGGGGATGGCCGTGATAACTATCTTTTGAGCCTCGCATGGTCTTACCATCAACGGCGATAACTTCTCTGGATATCTTCGTATCCCTTAATGACTGTACCCATTGGACAAAAAGTCCTTCTTGGAATTGAAGCGTCTAACAATCAACCTTTTTCCTCAGCTTACGCAGAGCTACGAAGAACCGAGTTTTTACGAGCTCGGAGAAGCCAATGCGCGAGCGGGATTCAATCTGTATCTGATATCTTTCTCTAAATTCCCTTCTCCGTTTTTCAAGATCTTAAGGTCACAACAGCGTTACATTTCAACCTGGGAAGCTGGATATAAGTGATCCTTCAACTCTTTAAATATCAGTTGTATATAATCTAGATGGCAGCAAGGCTACCAACTATGAATGTCACAACAGCGTGACACTTGTATCTTCTGAAATGAAGACCCCTTCTTCCTGCTTTGTGCGATGGGACACCCTAATCAGGTTCTTCAAAGATTAAGATAAATAAAGATCAGTAGGGGATGAAACCTTTATCACTGGCTGGGTTGAGGGGCCTTTGGTAACAGCGATCCGGTATCCATCATTAAGGATGGGACTACTGAAGTGATACAATCGAGAATAAACAGGAAAATCCCTACCTAAAAATTAGGGTTTCCCTCCATTCAGTTTCGTAACTCTCCCCATCATACTGTCATTTTTTTTACATACTTTTGCGAATGCTTTACAATCATGATAAAACTGAAAAAACGCTTCAATAAGAAGCCGGATGGTAAGACTATTCTAGTGCAGGCTGATTCTCTTTCATTTATTACAATAGAAAAGAATCTCCGGGAAAGGGTCATTTTTTCCAATTCAATTCCAAAATAGGTTTTTAGAATAAGGAATTCCTTATTGTAATGGTCTTTAGTTATTTAAGGAATTTTAAAATTTTACAGGAATAGAAATTTATATAAAAGGACAAATGAATTACACTCCTGAAATAAAAAAAATACTGACTCCTGTTCCTTTAGGCAGTGATTGTAGAATTGCAATACAACAGGCTATGATCTTTCACGAGGTTTATGGTTCTGAGATTATCCTGTTGCATGTTGAAACTGCGTTTTCATTTTTTCACAGATTATTAAAGCCAAAACGATTAAAGAAACATATAAAAAGGGCGAAAAAGAAGCTGAAGAAATATGCAAGAAATTATTTTGGTGGTAAAATACCTGACTTCATAAGCATGCAGATTAGTACAGGAGAGCTAATTCAGGAAATTCTCCTCGCTGCGAAGAAAACGAAATGTGATTTGATTATTATTAGTAAAGGGGAGCGAATAGTTTCAAGACTAAGCTTTCTGAAAAATGAAAATGCAGATAAACTTATCTCTGGTGCAGTATGTCCAGTCTTAACTATTTCTGGAAAGCATACTGAAAAAGGCATTAAGGATATCCTGATTCCGGTTGACATCACGAAAAAGATCACCAATAAGGTAGCCTGGGTAAAGTACCTTGCTAAAAAATTCAATGCAAAAGTACATGTCATTTCGGTGCTTGACCTGGATATTACTCCATTAGAAAGCCTGGCACACCGGAAGGCTTTGGAAATAGAAAACTCCATAAAGGAGGTGGGGCTGGATGTAAACGTGGAATTACTTAAGGCCAATAACCGTTCAATGCATGATGTAGTATTATCATATATTGGTGAATTAAAGCCGGACCTGGTATTAATGATGACCCATCAGGAGTCCATCCTTCTTGATAATCATATCGGAAAATTTGCGAGTGAAATAATTCACAGGTCTGAGAGCCCGGTTTTTAACCTGGTCCCCAGAAAAGAGACTCTCATCGGAAATCTTTTTGATTCTTTCGATACCCAGAAGAAAAGCTGGCAGGATATTAATTTGAAATAACATTCATAATTTACTATGGAATATAACAATAAAATAAAAAATCTGACGGATAAGATTTACCGTGAAGGAATTGAAAAAGCAAACGAAGATGCTCAGCTCATCATTTCTAAATCTGAAGAAAAAGCTGTATCAATTATTGATGATGCGACGAAGGAAGCGGAAAAGATTGTAAATCAAGCCGAAAAAGAGGCTTTAAGTATTGCTGAGCGTATAAAGACAGAGCTACGGCTTTCCTCACAGCAATCACTGGGCGTCCTCAGAAAGGAAATCACTGAACTCATTCAGACAAAAGTTCTTAAAGAACCTTTGCAAAAAGCATTTGAGGATCATGAATTTATGAAAAAAATGCTGGAAATAGTGGTCAAGAAATGGAATCCCAGTGAAGGAGATTCCGGATTGGATGTTCTCCTGCCGAAAGATTTATTGGAAGAGACCGAACAATATTTTACAGAAAAAGCAAGTGAAATATTGAATAGCGGATTGTCCTTAAGTAGTGATGAAGATCTGAAAAAGGGTTTTGAGATTTTACCTAAAAATGGCAATTACAAGATATGTATAACTGATTCTACATTTGAGGCCTTTTTGAACGAGCATTTCAAAGAAAGAATTGTCGAGTTTTTGTTTAAAAAGGATAACTAATGTCGCAAAGAAGGTACCATTATCTTGTTGCAGGTCTGCCTGATCTTTCATTTGAAGAACAAAAACAACCCATCAGTTTCTTGGAATTTTATGAGGAATTGGAAAATCAGCTGCATCCTGACGATTATGAGCAGGTCAAGCTGGTATTGCTGATATATGACAATATAAATCTTATCAGCTTTCTGAAAACCGGTGAAACTGACTATCAATTTGCGGGGAACTATGATGCCGGGACATTCAGGGATCAGGTTGAGAAGTTATCTGCCATTTTACCGGAGAAAGATATATTGCCCGGATATATGGTTGATCTTATTAAAAATCATTACGATGATGAGTCAGTTACAGACTCCGGTATATATGAGAAGATTTTGGCTGAAGGCTATTATAATCATGTTATGAAAACGGGAACTCCATTTTTGAAAAAGATGACAGAGTTTGATTATAACATGAAAAATCTTCTAGCTACACTGCAAACCGGAAAGTATAATCTTTTTCAGAAAGAGATTATTGTAGGAGATAATTATTTAGCAAACTATTTAAAGAGGGTCGGGGGAAAAAATGTTGTACCGGATTCAGAATTTGAGTTCTTTAATGAGATCATGGGATATGCAGGCAATCAATCTTTTACTGAAGCTGAACGCAAGTATGATATGCTTCGTTGGAAAATAATTGATGAGGCTATATTTTTTGAGATGTTCAGTAATGACTGGCTTTTAGGGTATTTGCTAAAGCTTTTTATAATCAGACGATGGGCAAGTCTTGATCATGATTCAGGTGAACAGAACCTGAGAAAAATGATAGCTTATATAAAGGAGAAACCGGAAATTATTTAAATTCAAATATGAAATGGCTAGTACAGGAAAGGTAAGAGGAATCATAGCAAACCTGGTTATTGTTGAGACCAACGAAACCGTTGCTCAAAATGAGATATGCATGATTTTGCATAGAGAAGAAAGATTGATGGCCGAGGTGATAAAGATCAACGGCAGTAATATTTTTGTGCAGGTGTTTGAAAGTACACGTGGATTGAAAGTGGGTTCCACAGTCGAATTCACCGGGAAGATGCTTGAGGTTGCGCTGGGTCCCGGGATATTATCCCGTAATTATGACGGTTTGCAGAATAATCTCGATTCTATGGAAGGTGTATTCCTTAAAAGGGGAAATTATACCGCCCCTCTCGATGAGAGCAAAGAGTGGGAATTTATACCTCTGGCGGAGGACGGTCAGGAAGTAATGGCAGGAGACTGGCTTGGTGAAGTCAAAGAGAACCAGATCGTGCATAAAATCATGGTTCCATTTAGTTTTGAGGGTACATACAAAGTAGAATCCATTGTTTCAAAGGGCTCCTACAAAATCAATGACTGCATAGCCACCCTGAATAATGGTTCCGTCTCCTCACTAACTGTTACAATGGTCCAGAAATGGCCGGTCAAAATCCCGCTTAGGTCATACAGGAATAAGCCCCGTCCTTTCAAAATATTGGAAACAGGCGTTCGTGTTATCGATACGCTAAATCCCATCGCGGAAGGAGGTACAGGTTTTATACCCGGGCCATTTGGATGCGGAAAAACAGTTCTCCAACATGCCATATCCAAGCAGGCAGAAGCAGACATAGTAGTCGTTGCGGCCTGTGGGGAAAGAGCAAATGAGGTAGTGGAAATCTTTAAAGAATTTCCGGAGCTGGAGGATCCCAGAACCGGTTACAAACTCTTAGAAAGAACAACTATAATCGCAAACACATCAAATATGCCTGTAGCTGCCAGGGAAGCATCTGTTTATACAGCTATGACTCTGGCAGAATATTACCGAAATATGGGACTAAAGGTTCTTCTCCTTGCAGATTCAACCTCCCGTTGGGCTCAGGCATTAAGGGAAATGTCGAACAGGATGGAAGAACTACCTGGTCAGGATGCATTCCCGGTTGACCTGCCGGTTATTATATCAAATTTTTATTCCCGTGCCGGATTTGTAGAGCTTAACAACGGGGAGTCTGGTTCTATTACGTTTATCGGGACCGTATCGCCGGCCGGAGGGAACCTGAAAGAACCGGTAACTGAAGGAACTAAAAAAATTGCCAGGTGTTTTTATGCACTTTCACAACAGCGTTCTGACAGTAAGAGGTATCCTGCTGTTGATCCTATCGATAGCTACTCTAAATATACAGAATATGAAGAAGTTATTGCCTATTTTAAAGAGAATGTCTCGGATTCGTGGCTCGATATGGTTTCCTTCACAAAAGATATACTAATTAAGGGCAGAGAAGCTCAGGAGCAGATAAACATCCTGGGAGATGATGGTGTTCCGGTTCATCACCATGTCCTTTTCTGGAAATCTGAAGTCATAGATTTTGTGATTCTGCAACAGGATGCATTTGATCCAATAGATCAAATGACTCCCATGGAACGACAAAAATATATGCTGGAAAAAGTTCTGAATATCGTGAAAATGAATTTCAATTTCGAAAACTTTGAAGAAGTTGGTTCCTACTTCAGAAAGATGATAAATTCCCTGAAGCAAATAAATTATTCGGAATTTAAATCGGATCCGTTTCACAAGTATGAGAGTGAATTAGAATCTATAATTAATGAAAAGAAGGTTGCATAATGGAAAAAATAGCTTTTCAAAAGATATATACAAAGATCAGCAAAATAACAAAGGCAACTTGCTCTTTGATAGCGGAAAATGCAGGTTATGAAGAGCTGGCTTTAATACACAAAAGACTGGCTCAGGTAGTAAAAATAATAGATAAGGAAGTGACACTCCAGGTTTTTGCAGGCACTGAAGGTATCCCTACAAATGCTGAAGTCATATTCCTTGGCCGACCTCCTTCACTGAGGATTGGCCCCGATCTGGAAGGAAGGTTTCTGAACGCTTATGGGGATCCGATTGACGGGGGACCAGAATTGACTGGAATTGAAACAGAGATTGGTGGGCCATCTGTGAATCCTGTCAGGCGTGAACAACCTTCTCAACTGATTGCAACAGGTATATCCGGTATTGACCTGAACAATACACTGGTAACAGGCCAGAAAATCCCATTTTTTGCAGATCCTGATCAGCCTTATAACCAGATTATGGCTATGTTGGCTCTAAGGACTCAGGCAGATAAAATCATCCTTGGGGGAATGGGATTGTCACACGATGATTACTTATTTTTTAAAAATACTTTTGAAAACGCTGGTGCGCTTGAAAGAATCATTGCGTTTATCAACACTACGGAAGATCCTCCAGTGGAACGACTTATGGTTCCCGACATGGCTCTTACGGCGGCAGAGTATTATGCTACAAAATTCAACCAGAAAGTAATGGTTTTGCTTACTGACATGACCCTCTATGCAGATGTTCTTTCTATTGTTTCTAACAGAATGGAACAGATACCTTCCAAGGACAGTATGCCGGGATCATTATACAGTGATCTTGCCAAAATTTATGAAAAGGCAGTACAATTTCCCGATGGTGGCTCTATTACCATCATTGCCGTCACAACCCTTTCCGGGGGTGATATCACTCATGCAATACCGGATAATACTGGATATATTACCGAAGGTCAGTTGTTTCTGAGGAGGGATACTGATGTGGGAAAAGTGGTGATAGATCCTTTCAGGTCTCTTTCCCGGCTGAAACAGCTGGTAATAGGGAAACAAACCAGGGAAGATCATTCACAGGTCATGAATACCGCAATCCGTTTGTTTGCTGATGCTGCCAATGCAAAGACAAAACAAGAAAACGGATTTGACCTCACCGAATATGATGATAGAACGCTAAGATTTGCGTTTGACTATACTGAAAAACTCCTGGCAATTGATGAAAACCTGGCAATAAATGATATGCTGGATACCGGCTGGGAGTTGTTCGCAGCTCACTTCTCCAAAAGTGAGGTCGGAATCAGGGAAAACCTCCTCGAAAAATATTGGCCGAATGGAAAAGAAAATGAAAAAGTCAATATTAATACAGAAAGTGATTCATAATGAGTGTCCGGTTTCAATATAATAAAACTTCACTTCATCAGCTTAATAAACAGCTCCAAATCCGGTTAAAGGCGCTTCCTACGCTTAAGAATAAGGAGTCGGCACTGAGGGTTGAGGTGAAAAGGTCTAAGAGCAAATTTGCTGAGTTGGAGAAAAAACTTGAAAAACTCATATCCGGAGAGGATGAAAACATGAGAATGTGGAATGAGTTTGATCCCGGGCTGGTCAGAGAAGACAAAGTAATACTGAGCTATAAGATGATCGCCGGGATAAAAACTCCTGAGTTAGATACATTGACTTTTCATGTAAAGGATTTCTTCGTTTTCGGAAGTCCGAAATGGTACCTGGATGGAATTCAAATACTTAAGACCCTCATTACACTTGTCATTGAAAAGGAAATTGTAAAAAAGAAAGTGGAAATGCTTGAATATGCACGGAAGAAAACCACTCAAAAAGTCAATCTGTATGAAAAAGTACAGATTCCTGCTCAC
>JAGLOO010000002.1 GCA_023138875.1 Bacteroidales bacterium | reverse complement strand
ATACGAGACCCGTACGTACGGTGGTATGAGAGCTTCTCCCTGTCAGTGTTTACTGACGGGGCGAGCTACTCGACTGAACTAAATCCCGCTACCGCGGGCTGGCTCTAACTCAAATCTACACAAAATCCATAAATTACTGTTTGATATTCACCTTCAAAACTTTAATCTATGAAAAAAAAGGAGTGAGCCCACCATTGTAGAGAAAGCCATTCAGACGATCCCCGGCTTTGAGAACGTTTACAAGACCCTTCATCGACAAGTAACCATGCAGGGTCAGAGCCAGAGCACGCTCTACAATTACATCCGCAGGATTGCAAGTATCAGCCTTCACTTTCAGCAATTGCCTGAGCATATCTCAGATGATGAGTTAAAAGAATACCTGACCTCTTTGGCCCTGGATAAGAACTCCCCTTCACGCAGCAGCTTCAAGCATATGGTTTATGGTCTTCAGTACTATTTCCGTCACATCGGAAATAACCAGCGAGCCATCAACCTTCCATCGTTAAAAGGGGATACCAGGCTCCCGGTAATACTAAACCGCGGTGAGCTCAAGGAACTGTTCCGTGCACCAACACTGTTGAAGCACCGGATTGTCCTCACGTTGATCTATTCTGCTGGTTTGCGAGGCCAGGAGGTGATCAACCTGAAGCAGTCAGACATCGATTTTGAGCGCAAGACAATCCATATCCGTCAGAGTAAATATAAGAAGGACCGCATTGTACCACTGTCGGAGTTCATGTCCCGGGGACTGCAAAAGTATCTTTCTATAGAGCACCCACATATCTGGCTGTTTAATGGCAAAGAGGTTGATGGACGCTACAGTGTGCGTGGTCTGAGTTGGGTAATGCGTGTAGCCCTGAAGAAGACGGGGATTAAGAAGAAGGTCTGCCTCCATTCACTCCGACATAGCTATGCGACTCATTTGTTGGAAGAGGGAGTCGATATCGTTACACTGAAAGAACTCCTTGGCCACTCAGATGTCAGCACCACGATGATCTATCTTCATGTGGCCCGTTGTGCGATTAGCCAGGCACATAGTCCGTTGGATACGCTCTATAAGGATGCTTTATGAGCCGTCCGAAGCACGAGGTGGCTGAGGTCATTGAACGTTTTGGCGAGAGGTTCATTGAAATACACCAGCCCAATGGATATCAGCTCCGTGTTCTTGGGGCATTATCTAAATGTCGGACCTCAGCCCTGGGCGGTCATAAGTACCGGTGTGACCATTGTGGAAGCGATCAGATCAGTTACAACAGTTGCCGCAATCGTCACTGTCCCAAGTGCCAGGGATCCAACCAGACGTTCTGGGTCGAAGATCGAATAAATAATGCCTACCCGGTCAGTCATTATCATATTGTCTTTACCGTTCCTGAGGCGCTCCATGGTATTTGTATGCTGGATAGCAAATGGTTTTATAATCATCTGTTTACTGCTGTGTGGGACACGTTGCGCTCCTTCGGCTATAGTCATTACGGGGCTGAGAGTGGAGCGATCTGTGTACTTCATACCTGGGGGCAAAACCTGAGCCTGCATCCGCATATTCATTGCATCGTCCCCTCGTTGGGTTATACCCTGAGAGGAAAAATGAAGCACATCGGCAAACAAAGAAAGTATCTGTATCCGATAACCCAGTTAAGCAAAAAGTTCCAGGGCAAGTTCATGGCAGAGATAAAGGGTCAGCTTCTCAAGAGTGAGATATTATCTCAGTACCGATCATCGATTAAAAAGGCATGGAGTACACCCTGGGTGGTTCACTGTGAGCCATCACTGGGCAAGGTGGAACATGTGGTGGGTTACCTGGGACAATATATTCACCGGGTGGCTATCAGCAACCACCGTATTGTTGAAGTGAATAACCAGCAGGTGCGATTTATACTTAAAGACAACAGGGATCAGGGTAAGGTAAAAACAACTACCCTTACCGGAGAAGAGTTCTTGAGACGGTTTTGTCTGCACATCCTGCCATCCGGATTTGTTAAGATAAGGTACTACGGGATCTATAGTACACGCTTTAGAACCACTATCCTGAATGTCAAGCAGAAGATGACTATTAAGCCCAAAGAAACCTCTATTGAGAGAATCTTCCGTCTGATGGGTATTGATGTTCGACAATGTCCCTGTTGCAAAGTGGGTCACCTGGTCCCGGTAGCTACCGTGCCGCGAATTCGTCCACCACCGGTTCAGGTTCATCTGGTAACATATTAATGATCGAGTAATAACACCTGCACAGGCGGGTTGAGATTGGATTGCCTGAAATGAAGAAAAATGCATGTTATACTGAACCATGTTGCCAGGAAATGGAGAAATTACCAGAATTAAAGCCAAATGCAATGGCCATCATCCATTACAATACCAAGTCTTTGAAGAAATCATTCAGAAAATACCCCAGATAAGAATTATGCAATCCCCATAGAAATATCTCTCCGGAATCTAGTTCAACCGGGGCTTCATTACTGGGCGCTTCGCGCCGTATGAAGCCCTATATATTATGGCCTGTTTCAATCATTTCAAATCTTCTTCTGTTATGTATATCCATTGTTCAGTTTGAATCTCGCCGTTCAGTTTATACTCGAGATGTTTAATTGACTGATTAAAGTCTGATCGCTCAACAGGCTGACAAGAATCACGGGCGGATTTCTGGAAGTAGGGGAGTAAGAGACTGCTAATTCACAACTTCCATCACAGCATCAAAAGCCGGTTTAGCTTGATAGTTTCTGTCAAAGAGAAGGGGATAATCCGTTCTCCCTCTCATTGGAAAATTGTTCTTCCATGAAGTTTTATCAGTGACTCCCCAAAAAGTAACCCTGTCTATTTTGTCACTGTGCTTCACAAAAACATTGAACAGTTCCTTATAACGATTGGCGAGTTCAAGCTGTATAGAGTCAGGCAACATTTCGGTATAAGGATTAAGCTCTTCCCTCAATTTCTTGCTGATTGAAATATCAGCACCTATTCTTCCCCATGGAGATGGCAGAACGCTAATATCAAGCTCTGTAATATTCACCCTGACTCCAAGTTTTGAAAAAGCAACAATACTGGCTTCTATAGCTTCAATATCGGGACCTTCCAAATCATAGTGACCCTGCATTCCTATTCCATCAACCTGAATCCCTTTCTCCTGGAGAGATTTAACAAGCTTTATTACACCATCTCTTTTTTCTGGTCTTGCCAGAGAGTAATCATTGTAATTTAAATATGCATCAGGATCTGCTTTTCGTGCAAACTCAAATGCCAACTGAATATAATCCTCACCAATGGCATTATACCAAACATTCTCCCTGATTGTTCCATCATCATTTACCGCCTCATTGACTACATCCCAGCAATCAATCTTTCCTTTATAGTGTGTCACAATGGTAGTAATATGATCCTCCATCCTGAGAATCATATCTTCCCTCGAAGCAGGTTCTCCAAGGCTATCCTGAAACACCCAATCGGGAGTTTGAGAGTGCCAGATAAGCGTATGGCCCACCAGGTACATTCCATTTTCATTTCCGTACTCAATAAACTTATCAGCTATCTTAAAATTAAAGACTCCTGGGTATGGATGAATCCTCTGCCATTTCATGTCATTATCAGTTGTAACAGCATCAAACTGTTCTGTTACCAGCTTAAGCCCTAAGCTATCTTTCCCAATAATTTCTCTTGCGCCAAGAGTAACGCCAATTTTGAAATCGTCCTGAAATTTCTCCTTAAGAGTTGTCTGCTCTGAACAGGATATTGTAGTTAAAACAAGTAAGCTAAAAAGAGAGAGTGTTGCAATTTGGAAAAAGGGGCTTCTTTCTGTTTTCATGAGATTGGGGGTTTGGGTGAAGATGATAAAGATATGAAAGTTTTTATATGTGATATACTATCTTTGAAACTTCTTAACAATATGATAAGCACTGAGGAAAAGTGTTACTGAATGATGGTTAATCTCTTTTAACACCACAGTTGATATTGTGTCAATGATTTTATAATCCATTTTTGAATCAACGCGGATTTCATGACAAATTTTTGCGTCTGAGATATTTGGATAATAAATTGATAAACTGGAAGATTGATACGGGCCACCTATCCAACCACATGACTTGATCAAACAAGCAACGAATAAAAAAGCAATGATCCCTCTCATAATTGTTGGTAGTTTTTATAGGCCATAACGGTTCGGCTATGAATAATGGCGGGCTTCGTAGCACTTTCTTGTCAAACTGACAAGTGGTTGATTTGAGCGTCAAACCTTGATATTTACTTCTTCTCCCGCCATTATTTATGAGCCATTGTGTGTGCCTTGAATGGTAAATTTAGAAAAAGTTCTTTTAATAGTTAAAAGAAAGTCCAGAGGGTG
>JAGLOO010000019.1 GCA_023138875.1 Bacteroidales bacterium | reverse complement strand
GTAAAAAACAGGCAACAACAAGCTGAGGAGGCATTAGTATGATCACTCCCATGAAAAAATATACATTCCTTGTATATCATAAGGAATATGAGGAGTTCCTGAAAATACTGGGGAAACTTGGAGTCTTACATATCAGTGAACCTGTTAAGGAAAAGAAAGATGAGACTCTCAGAGATAAGACAGAGCAACTCAAGCGTTATAACCATGCACTTGATATTCTGAAAAATGCAATAGATGACCCGGCCCCGGAGAGCAAAAAAAACACTTCTAGCCCGGAGGAGATTCTTTCTCGTGTGGAAGAGCTGATGGAGAGAAATGGCAGGCTGGAAGAAGAGATGATTGAAATTCAGGGCCAGATTGATAAAACTATTCCCTGGGGGGATTATGATCCTGATGATTTTTCTAAGCTTAAGTCAGCAGGGTATAAAATTCAGTTGTATCATTGTCCGGTCTCACAGTTTGATACTAAGTGGGAAGAGAAGTATCAGCTTTTTATTATCAATAAAATGAAGGGCATTGTCTATTTTCTTATTGTCTCCAAGACAGAAGAAGATATACTTATTGAAGCAGAGGCTGATAAACTTTCTTCAAATACACTCTCTTCTCTCAGGAATGAACTGGAAAAAACCAGTATCGGATTGAAGGAAATACAAACAGAACTCTCCTCATTATCATCTTTTGCAACGGTGCTTCTTGATAAGAAAAGAGAATCCCTGGAAGATGAAATAAGCATGATATCTGTAATTCTTGACACTAAAAAGTCTTCAGACGATAAACTGATGATGCTTGAAGGATGGATTCCAGATGATAGAGAAGATGGGGTGGTTAATTCTATGAATGAGGATGGAATTGTATATTTTGAATCTGTTCCTGACAAAAATGACTCGCCACCAGTGTTGTTAAAAAACAACAGGTTTTCAAAATTGTTTGAACCGATCGGAGATTTATATAACCTGCCAGGCTATTATGAAATGGACCTGACGCCTTACTTCGCGCCATTTTTTATGATTTTCTTCGGGTTTTGCCTTGGAGATGCCGGATATGGTGTGTTTATGATAATTCTTGCGTCCCTTCTTAAGCTTAAGGCAAAGAAAAAAATAAAACCTATACTTTCACTTGTGCAGTATATGGGAATTGCCACCATTGTTTTCGGAATGATTTCCGGGACATTTTTTGGCATTAACCTGATTGACAGCGGGTATACACTTACATCCCATAGTCTGGAAGAACTCGGAGCAGAAACACTACCCGATTACCTGGTTAGTGATCTTATGGTTCTGGAGGGTGAGTATTTTAGAACCAGAAGTGAATTCCTGTCTGCGCTAGAGCAGCAAATGGATAGTCAATCCTTCAAACAATTCAGTACGGATATCCTTAAACATAGCAAACCTGGAGCAGGACTTTTTAGCTCTTTCCGTCATCTTATGCTGGATTCCATAAGTATGTTCTATTTCGCCCTGATCATAGGAGGGATGCAGATATTATTTGGATTTTTTATCAAGATCTTTAATATCACAAAACGGAGAGGTTTTAAGTATGCTTTGTCTTCACTTGGATGGTTTATTTTCCTTGTATCCGTGATTATATATGCCGTGGGTGGTAAACTTGGGTTTCTGGATTTGGATGTCATCAGGTATGGCTTATATATAATGATGGGTATAGCTGGAATTCTGATTTTTGTATTTAATAACCCGGATAAAAATATTCTTGTCAGACTAGGAGGAGGGATATGGGACTCTTATGGAATAGTTACCGGATTGTTTGGCGATGTGTTATCCTATATCAGGCTTTTTGCACTTGGCATATCATCAGCAATCCTCGGATTTGTCTTTAATGATATCTCCCTTCAATTCCTGAATATCCCTTATATAGGATGGTTGTTCTTTCTGATTTTGTTACTGGTTGGCCATTCTATCAATCTTTTTCTGGCTACACTTGGAGGAATCATTCATCCTATGCGTCTCACATTTGTAGAATTCTATAAGAATGCTGGATTTCAGGGCGGTGGGAGAAAATATGAACCGTTTAAAACTAATAATTAATAACATTTCAAAAAGAAAAGATTATGGAAAGTACATTATTGAATAGTGCCGGAAATCTGCCTGTTTTCCTTGCTTATGCGGGCTTGGCTTTGATGTTGATTTTGGCAGGTATCGGAAGTGCCATTGGTGTATCAATGGGAGGAAACGCATCCATAGGTGCTCTTAAAAAAAATCCGGATGCTTTTGGTAATTATATGCTTCTGAGTGCATTACCCGGAACACAGGGATTATATGGCTTTGCCGGCTTTTTTGTTATAAACTCAAAAGGAGTGATCACTGACGCCATGTCCATGACTCAGGGGATTGCCATTTTGGCTGCGGGTTTAGCTTTGGGTTTTGTCGGACTTTTCTCTGCAATAAAACAGGGAGGTGTGACCTCAAACGGTATCGCTGCCATAGGTTCAGGAAATGATGTATTCGGTAGTACAATGATTCTCGCAGTTTTTCCTGAATTGTATGCAATCATTGCCTTTGCTGCAACATTCATTATCAGCACCAGTTTATAAAACGGTACAACGATCAATGGTTCCTCGCTGCAAGCATCAAGGAACCATTGATCCTTTTATTTGTTTATTATTTAATTCGGAGCTACTTCCCTGAAATCATCCAATATTTTCTGCCATTGTTTTTCCAGCTCCAGAACCTTCTCCGGGTTATCACCGGCCAGTTCGAGAATAGTTGGCACCAGGTCAATCACATGTCCGTGATCGTGGCGCAGCTCGCCCCTTGCAGCAATACCATTTGGCCAATGAACAATAAATGGAGTGCAAATACCTCCTTCATGAACCCATGTTTTATGACGGCGGAAGGGTGTGTTGCTTGCATTTGACCAACCTGGCCCCAAACATAAATAAGAATCGGCAGAACCCGGAGCCGCCTCCGTATCATGCCCATCACCCAGTACCATGATCTCTGCACTGGCGCCGTTGTCAGACAAGAAGACAATAAGGGTATTCTTATATGCTTCCATCACCCGCAGCTGTTCTAGAATACGTCCAATCTCAATATCCATACGTTCTATCATTGCCGCATGGATAGTCATCTTATCCTGCTGAAACTGTTTCTGTTCCGGTGTTAGGCTGTCCCACGGAACAGGACGGTTTACCTCCCCGTCGCCGAGAATTTCCAAAGCCTCCGGAAAGTGATATGGAGGACCTACCTGACGTTCAACCTTCGACAGTTGCCCATTAGCAATACCCATTTCCCGGATTCGTTCCCATCGCTGTTGACGGATCTTGTCCCAGCCAGTGGCATAGCGGTCACCTATGCCCTCGATATCTTCAGGGAGCGCATGAAGGGGAAAATGGGGTGCTGTAAAGGCTACGTAGGCGAAGAACGGTCAAATCCATTCCCGACCGGCATGCCCATTTCTTTTTCTCTGAGCGTCCTCCCTGAAGGTAACATCAAGTGTCCAATGCAGTGAGTTCTCTACTCCCCAGTGTTGCCCTTTAACGCAAGGATGTAATCTGCCTGTTTGTCGATGATCGTTTCGGCTATTTTCTTTTGTGTGCCCATGGCATCAATGGTAATAATACACCCCTCTATGTCCAGCATATTCAATAGCTCGGGGATGGCCGTGATAACTACACAATTTCTAATAAACACATCACTTTCACAAATTCACGGACCTAAGGGTGTTAACAACCCCAACGAAACTGTTAATTCCAGTTCATTTTCAGATCTTTATATGCGTTGGCCCTGGCAGTGGTCCTTAAAATTTTTCTTCTGTCTATTGTCATTTTTTATGTTTTTACACTCAAATAATTAACATTTCAGACTATCTGTTGAATTGCGATAAATTCAACTTTGGATCTAACTTTGAATTGGAGAAATAAGTCTCATCCCAGCTAAGTAGTTTATTGGAGGTTGCAGCATCCCTTCCCATAATTGCTGAAAGTGTTGATTCAACTCCGGAATAGGTTTCATTTAAATAGTTTCCGGTTTCAATACTCTTTATAAAATGAATCTCTTTATTGGCATCTGCATCATGCAGGGAGGAGAGAAAAACGCCTGCCCTTCTCTGCTCTTGAGTAAGCTCCTTAGTTTTACACCTCTGAACTCCCGAATCCCACTGATTCTCTCCATTTATAAAAACACCTCCGGAATAGTGAGCTTCAGCCATTCCTTTTGACCCAATAAATCTTGCACATACATCTCCAAATTTAGGACCTATCTGAGTTGAATGCAGGCTAACATTTATATTGTTTTCATATCGATATAATATCTGGAAATTATTCCATGTATCACCAAAATCCGGAGTCCCCTTTTTTCCGCCAATACCAATAGCGTTTTTAGGATGAGACTTAAGTGCCCAATTACAAACATCAAGCATGTGAATCCCCTGGTCTAATAATATTCCTCCGGACAAGGCCCGGAAATGATACTGATTACGGATGCGGGCTTCATCAAACGAAATACCATCTCTATCTTTAATTGGGACTCCAGACGAGAGATAGTGAAGCTCTCCACTCATAATTTCACCAATATCTCCCCGGTGTATTCGTCTTACCATCTCAACATAGGGGGATGCATGACGAATCTGAAACCCGACAACGATACTCAATTTGCCTTTGATCCTGTTCCCAACACGTTCGACTCTCTTACATCCCTCGACATCAGGTGCGATTGGTTTTTCGCAATAAACGTGCTTACCCGCTGCAACTGCTGCTTCAAGAAACTCGGGATGGGTATATGCAGGAGAGGATATTAATACTGCATCTACATCATTGTTTTCAAGTAATCCCAGATAAGCCTCAGGGCCTGTGTAAGTATTTGATTTTTGTATTTTTGGGAAACCTTTTTTTGCATTTTTTTCATCAAATGTTATTCTCGAATTGTGGAGCTTGTCCTCAAAAAGGTCAGCCATCGCAATAATACTTATGTTGGTATGCTCCAACATTGATGAGATTACTCCTGTACCTCGCCCGCCACAACCAATTATTCCCATGCGGATAGCTGAATTAGCTTTAGAACCAAAAGCGATAGATGGACTTAGAATAGTTACTGCAGAAATTGCAGATGTTCTTTTAATAAAATTTCTTCGATTTGTCATACCTTAATATTATTAGTTATTTATTTCTACTTTGACACATTAGCGTATCCTTTTAAATATGAGCTGTTTATATCCCATTGTCGACGCCTGTGTCGGTTAAACAATAGTTGTATCATATCAAATTATGTCAGTTCTTTCGCCATATTGAAGCACAACCAGTCCTTTATATCTCTTGCTGACAGCAGTGGTAAATTCTTGAAACAGAAGAGCTTCTCCTTGAGCATAAAACACATGGTCATTATGTTCAGTGCCACCTGGTGGTACCACGCAAGCCACTTTCGGGTCTGGAACTGATCCATTCCCAGGATGTATTTGGCTTCCTTAATGCAATGCTCGATGAAATACCCCTGTGCTTGCATATAAGCCAAGGCCTTTGGTGTATACTGGATCAAATCCGCATTGGTGAAGGAATATTTGATCTCCATTCCGGATTTGGTCTTCATCCTTCTGATTACCAAGAGCCTTTGCTCTATCTGATTCTCCTGCTTATTCAAGATATACACCTTCTTAAAATGATATACCCCTCTCAAAGTACCTTTTGCCGTCTTGCGAACCTTGATCTCCTCCCACTCTTCCCGGTCAAGCCCTTTGATGTAGTCCGACACCTTTACGCTTTCTTCCGTGACAGTTAAACGTTTTGGCTTAGGACCACGATTGCCTTTTCGCTCAGGGAGAATTAATTCAGGTTTCTCCAGATAAACAGGTTGGTTGCTATGAATATCAAGCATATATGTCAATCCCAGTTGGTCTATCTTTCTTGCCAGATTACAGTCGTTCCCATAGAACCCATCGGCTCCGATATAATCAAATGTGGTACCCAGATCCAGTTGATGTAGCAAAGATAAAAATTATACACCTTTGGCCAGTGAAGGATTTGCGTCCACTTTTGTAAGAACATCAGATGAAAAGCTACAGAAAATTATTGCGTTTATTGAAAATAACTACAACAAAAAGATCAATCTCAATGAAATTGCAAATCTGGCAAATATGCAATCCAATGCTTTCTGCAGGTATTTTAAGCGAAAAACAAATTGCTCTTTATTCGACTTCATAAATAAAGTCAGAGTAGGTCATGCTTGCAGACTTTTACTAAAAAGTGATCTGTCAGTCCAGGAAATCTGTCACCTCTCTGGTTTCCATTCAACTTCAAATTTTATAAACCAGTTCCGCCTAAAGACTGGTAAAACCCCAAAAAGATATCGTGACTTCTACCATAGTCAATTGAGATCATAATTATAAAACCCATATTCAGCAAGCTCACCGACTCTGATATAGCGTCTGCTAATAACCGGTTCTTTACTTCCTGGGAGCATCAATTCACAAAGCAGTAAATAACCTCCGGGCTTATCAGGTAATGTAATGCTTACAGGTTTGAATTGGGCTCCATAGGCCGGGATCTCTATATCTGAAACTTGAGAATATACTTGCGTGCCTTCATCATCAAGCAGCCTGATTGTTATATCGCCGGACTTTTCACTGCCAAAATCGTTTACACCAACCAGATTGAACATTAACTCTGCCCCGGGAGTATGAGCTGATTCATGCCGAAAATAGCGTTGATCGCTCATATCAATAAATACAGCGACCGGCGAAAAGCAGTGTCCAAACCAATCCAGTGTAATTGTTGGATCCAGGTCTTTAATATTTCCTGTGAAATAGTCTCCTGTATAGCCATAATTATTGGTTAAAAGACAAAATGCAAGTACTCCGGCAAGGGAGCGCTCAGCACGCAACCATTCGGTTTCCAATTGTAGCCAGTAAGCTTGCAGTTCCCACCGCTGTTCGGGAGTAGCATCTTCACCTACGAAATAATCATAGTGCTTTTTAGTCAACTTTGCGGGAGAACCATCACGCCAGAGCCAGATCCAGCCATACTCGTTCACCAACTGAGCTGATTTTGCATGCGGAATATTATCAACAGGTTCCGGCCATAAGCCAATTTTTCCCAGATCATACGGGCTTTCCAGCAAATATTTTTCAATATCAGTTGAAATCATCAGAGGATGAGCACACATATAGGGATGAGGTTCGTCCATTTCATCGGTCTGCATATCACCCGCTTCCATATAACCGGCATCCCAGACCCTGGTCGGATCCAACTCTCTTAATTCAGGAATAAGCATATTTCCAATGAATTGATGTTTGTTTTCATTGATGGCATCCCATATCACAATGCTCGGGTGATTTCCATCGCTCCACACCCAGTCGGTATATTCTTTCCTTATTTGATCATCCCAGCCATGATGCTGCCAGTATAACCACTCATTTTGCAACAATAGTCCACAGGAATCTGCTATATCGTACCAAAAATCCGGAACAATGCCAACACATATCCGCATGGCATTCCAGTGTGTCTGTTTTGGAATGCTACCCAGCAGTTGGGTAACCCATCTCCTGTCCCATACCAGGTTACTACATTCAGGATCTTCAAAAAACCGTTGCAGGGTGACATTCGTTCCTCTCAGGTAAATTTTCTCACCATTCAGGTAAAAATGTTTCCCTACAACTTTAAAATCCCGAATCCCAAAATCATCTGTAAACTCGTCTGAAACCTGGTTCTCTTCTGAAATGTAAATCTGAGCTATATAAAGAAAGGGATCGTCGGGCGACCATAACTGCGGATCCGTAATTGGAAACTGTGTTTCAAAATAGGTCAGATTATCCCTTTTCGCTGATCCTTCAATGATTTTTGAAGCTACCTTTTCATGGTTGTCTTTTCTGAAAACATCAATCTGTATTTTGCAGCTGTCGTACATGGACGTACCATAAAACAGTTGTGCCGGGTAAAAACTTCTTATTTGAGTCTTTACCGTTATCTCCGACTTTTCCACATCAGGAAGGATAAGTGCCCGGTGGATTCGAAGCTTTCCGGAGAATTTCATGGATACATCATCCCAAATTCCCGGCAGGTAGTGCTCCTTCTCCTTATCGGTACCTCCGGTAGCCTGACTGGGCAGGTATATCCGCTCTCCCACGCGGATAAGGATTTCATTCTTCTCACCATATTTCAGATACTGAGTTATTGGAAATTCAATCGGGGTATAGCACTCCATTGATGTTCCACAATCCATCCCGTTTACATAAACCTGGGTGACGTACTGACTTTTCTTAATGCTTATGATCGCTTCTTTATCCCTGAACTCCTCGTCGAGAAAGACCTCTTTTCGATACCAGCTGTATCTGGGGGTATAGTCAAGATCCAGCAAGCTATGTTGCTGTTTAAAAGTGCTTTCCACAGGCCTTTTAAAGAATTTGTCGTACTCTTCAATTCTGGGTTCAGCCAGATGGATTAATCCCGGAACCACGCATGTACGTTTAAAATCTTTAGGAGGGAATGCTTCGAGTGTCTGGTCAAATTCCCAGATACCATTTAAATCAATGGTATTTTCAGTCTGCGCATGAGTTGTGAAAGTAATACTCAATAAGCTGCCTGAAAGCAGGAAAAGAGTGAAAAGTCTGATTTTTCCCATGTTCAATTTTTTATTGAGGCTTTTTTCTGTCCAACTGGCTTTCAGGAATAACAAGTTCGGCCTGATGACGCTCGACCTCCTGCATGATATCAGCAATTACATCCGGATGATCTTCAGCAATATTGTATTTTTCTGAAGGGTCTTCTCCGAGATGAAACAGCAGGGGCGGATCGTGATGAATCAGAGTATCATTTTTAGTATAAACTGTTTTGGTGATAAAATGTGCTTTATACATACCTAAGCGTACAGCATATAACTCAGTTCTGCGATAATAGAACATGGTTTGCCGGAGGCCTGGCTCTTCATTGAAAAGAGTCTGACTTAAATCCACCCCATCCATAATCCGGTCGGTTGGAAAATCTGCCCCTGCCAGTATACAGGCAGTTGGAAACAGATCCATGGTAGATCCCATATCTGTAACCACACCCGGCTGAATTCTACCGGGCCACCAGAAGATCGTCGGTTCTCGCATGCCCCCTTCCCAGGTTGTTCCTTTGCCATCTCTTAACAGTCCGGCAGATCCTCCATGCTGATCATATACCAGCCATGGACCATTATCTGAGGTAAAAACTACCATTGTATTCTCAGCCAGACCCTCGGTACGTAAAGTTTCAAGGACCTGTCCGACACTCCAATCAATCTCCTCAATCACATCGCCATACAATCCGCGAAGACTTGTATCCTGAAAAGCTTCAGAAGTAAACAGGGGAACATGGGGAAGATTGTGTGCCAGGTAGAGAAAAAATGGTTGATCCTTATTTTCCCTGATAAACTTGACAGACTCTTCAGTATAGCGTTTTGTAATGGTAGTCTGGACAGCAGGACGTTCGATGATCTCTTCGTTTCGCATTAAAGGCACATTCCAGTACTCATATTCAGGCTCTTTCATTGCATGTTTCCAATCTTTCACATTATCAGGTTTTGCCCAATCCATATCATTGCTGTAGGGGATGCCAAAATAAGAATCAAAACCGTGGTTGGTAGGCAGGTACTCTGGTAGATGTCCAAGATGCCACTTCCCCACACATGTAGTGGAATAGCCCCGGGTTTTTAATGCCTCGGCAATAGTAACTTCACTATCCTGCAATCCTCCAATTGAGTTGGGAAATAGTACCCGTCTGTTCCCACACATCCCGTTGCGGATGGGCAGACGCCCGGTGATAAGTGCAGCCCTGCTAGGTGTACAGACACTTGCGCCAACATAAAAATTGGTCCATTTTTGTCCCTCTTCAGCCATCTTGTCAAGATTCGGAGTGCGAATTGTCGGGTGACCAAATGTTCCGAGGTCACCATATCCCAGATCATCGCAGAATATAATGACAATGTTTGGTTGACCGGCAGATTCCGGGCTATTCGTACATGAGTTTATCAGAATGCTCACGAATAATACGATGGCCAGAGTAAGGCTTCCTGAAAAACGTCTATTAGCCAGAATTGTACTGCCTTTTTTCTTGTTCATGTTTTTAATTGTTAATTAACTGTTACTTTTAATATTATCAATAACCTTATTTTCACACTATGGTCAAAATGATCCAATCAAGAAGAGTTAGCGATAAATTCATATTGTAATTATTAATCCAAATTAGAAAGTAAAACATCCAATCGCTGAATACTCTGAATCATGGATCGAACCGTGTGGTAATTAATTTTCCATGAATGTCCCATGTGTGTCCAGATCGGTTCACCTTTGCGAGTAAGTAAAGCGTACCACTCTCCAACATCCTTATTTATTACTTTGTCGAATACAAAACGGTGCACATTTTTGTAAGCTTCCCAATATTTTTCATCGCCAAACAGAATCACGCCATCGAGCATTCCGATCAATACTTCAGCCTGTTGCCAGAATTCCTTTTCTTTATCAGAAACTCCACCCGAATGAGGTCCCTCAACATAAACGCCGCCCAACTCATAGTCGATGCCATTGTTTATGGTGTGGTCGAAAATAATTTTAAACGTTTCGGAATAAGTATTTGGATCAATCTTGAGGATTTTAAGCGAATGGATCAACAACCAGGCAAATTCAGCATTATGTCCGTAACAGGTATTGTCGGTGGCATTTCCTTTTTCTCCTTCTTCGGAAAACCTGTCCCAGCCCCAAATAATATCGAATTTAATTTGAGGTGCTATGGCCCAATCCTTATAAAATTGTGGAATACCGGTTTTGTACTCTGGATGATTTATACGGTTATTTAACAGATCAATATCCTCCAATAACTTTCGCTTGTGCACTTCTTTGCCTGTGCACTCATAAAGTGTTGTATAAGCTTCCATTAAGTGCATGTGAACATCAAGCGTTTTTCTGTCGCCACCCGCAATTCCCGGTCCGTTCAATATCCAATCGCGCTGAAACATCTCCCAATAACCGCCATACATTGTATCGACACAATATTTTTGAATCAGATCAAAAACCTTTTCAGCATATTCAACTCCACGCTTATCACCGGTTGCCAAAGTATATTCACTTAATGAATAAATAGCAAAACTATGTCCGTAGATTATTTTCTGATCGATTTTAACATTTCCTTTTCGATCCATCATCCAATAAAAACCACCGTTTTCGCTGTCCCACATTTTGTCGATCAGAAAATCTGCTCCATGTTTTGCCAATTCGGCATATTTCCCTTCGCCATAACCTGCACGATGTGCGGATGAAATAGTATAAAGACAGCGAGTTTGTGCAATCAGTGATTTTTCATCTTCGCCGGTATCATTCCCATCTTTATCGAAATGTGTAATATATCCACCATTCTTTTCATCTTTCATTCGGGTAGTCCAGAAAGGTAAAAGTTCAGTTACTAAATGATTTTCAGCTTCCTTTTTTAATATGATAATTTCATTTTTGTTCATAATCCGGTTATTGTTGTAAGACCCAAATAATTAATTTTCAGTTAAATTTTGATAGAGTGCCAATAAAAAATCGCGGTTGTCGGCAGTTAAATAGTGCATCTCGCCACCCATTCGATTGAACGTTTTACAATATCGCAAATAATAGGCCGGATTATCCATTGGCGGTTCACCATCTTTTGCCCAATCCCAGTCCGATTCAGCTAAATCAACAATCAGCATGAAATGATTGTTGATATGTGCCCCCCCCTGAATTTCGATATTTTGCGACATTGACAATGACTTTTCAAAAATCATTGGCGACATGACCGCCGAACCAATCGACATGTAAACACCATTTTCAAGTTTGCTCACACTATCAGCAAAACTTAGAAAATCGTTTAAAGCAGCTCTTCCAATTGCTGCACCATGATTCATGGGATGGTTATAAATAATATCATGACCAATTATCGTTCTGAATTAGAAGATTGTTGGTTGTAATTCCAGCTTTTTGCATGAGCCCTACCATTGCCGATGCAAACGGATCGTCGCCAATTACTCCAAAAACCCTAACATCACCAACTCCCATGGCTGTTAGATTATTGGTTACATTTCCCGCTCCTCCCAATGAATATTTTTGTTGTTTGATTGGTTGCGTCGCGTTTCCGGTTTCCACCGAAATTTCACTTTTCGATTCATCGATAAACCAATAAGCGTCGAGACAAAAATCGCCAACCACAGCAATTTTAACTTTACTGATTTGATCTATTATTGCTCCTAGTTTTTTTGTGTCCATTTCATTTTCCCAAACTAAAAAAATGATGTTCGACCAACAAACAAAGTGTATGATAAACAGGCAGATGCAGTTCCTGAATATAAGCAGTCCGTGTTTCCGGAACATTTATCAGAATATCGCAAAACTCTTTCATTCGCCCTCCCGTTTTGCCAGTAAACCCAATGGTAACCAATCCTTTTGCCCTGGCAACAATTAGTGCATCTATCACATTTTGGGAGTTCCCTGAAGTACTCATGCCAATCAAAATATCTCCTGGATTTCCGTATCCTGTTATTTGTTGTGCAAAAACCACATCAGCATCAATATCGTTGGCAACAGCTGACATTAGCGCCGCATGAGCTGTTAAAGAGATGGCAGGCAAACCCTGTTGCAATTTTTCTGAAAGATATGTCCCCCGATCGCCGGCCACATTTGCAAGATTCGTTTTTAATGTCTGATTAACCGGGCGTTTACCTTCAAAACTTTTCATTAATTCACCCACAATATGATCCGAATCGGAAGAGCTGCCTCCATTTCCACATGCCAGTAACTTTCCTCCATTTTCGTAGGAATTAATAATGGCTTGTGCAGCTTTCTCTATTTCATCTTTCAATACTCCCAATTGGCTGTATCGTTTTATTAGTTGCTGAATATGTTTATTATTTTCCACCTTTATTTCTTTTATTAAATGGTTTAGTACTGGTTTACGGTTTTTACTTCATATCCTTCCTCACGTTCCCTTGCTTTCTCTAACCACTCAGGAACTACTTCCTCCAGGAAAAGTTTCTTTTCTTCTTGTAGCTTTTCAGCAGGTAAACCAATGAATTCCTGTGCTTTAGCTTTTGTTGAAATATCCGGATAGGGTAATTCCTCATTGTGACCAAGCTCAGCAAATAATCTGGCCAGTTTCAAACGGCCTTCCTGAGCAATTGTGATACCGGACGAAATAACTCTTCCGGTCTCTACAGGTGAATGGAATGAGCCACCATGGCTGCTCGCAGCATAATCCCATCTCCACTGGGCGTGACGGATATCCATAAGTATGTCCTTCATTTGTTCTTCAGTAGCCTCCAGATCCCAGGCGAATTTTGCTTCAACATGAGCCCTGACAATGAGTTCCTCAAGTTTGTCACGATTTTCAATGATTCGGTCCTGATGAGAGTAAACGTCCTGAATGAGTTGTTCAGTTTCTTCGCGATGGCAAACCTGGCAGGAATTCGCCACATTATTAAGCGGACTTTGAACATGGTGGTCTGTAAATTTTTGTCCCCCTTCACTCATGTAAGGCATGTGGCAATCAGCACATGACACTCCCCTGCTGGCGTGTATACCAGTCAAATATACTTCGTAACCCGTATGCTGCGCTTTAAGCATCGGAGCCTTGCTTACAGCATGGGTCCAGTCACTGAACTCCATCTCATCATAATACTCTTCCATAGCTTCAACCGACAAGCCTTTGTCCCAGGGAAAGGTCAGGTAGGGCACGCCCTCAACCATTTTCTTGTTGAAGTAATACTCCACGTGACATTGGGCACAAACCAGAGAACGCATTTCCTGGTGAGAAGCATCATTGATGTCTTTGCCCATACGTTCAAAGGCCTCGGTAAGTGCTGGACGGGTTATCTTCAGGTTCATGGTTTTGGCATCGTGGCAATCGCCACAGCCAATGGCATTTACGATTTCATGTCCTTTGGTTTCCCAGGTTCCTTTATAAAACTCGGCTATCCCGGCTTCATTCATGAGACGAGGAACATCCGGACTTTTACAGGTCCAGCACGTATTTGGCATCGGACTAACAGCCCCATTCACCGGTGCACCGGTACGTAATGTATTTCTCACGTCCTCAACAGCATAGGCATGACCCCTGCCCTGTTTATAGTCTTTTCCAAAACCGTACCCGGCCCAAAGGACAATGAGCCTCGGATCCACTTCCTGCATGTCGATCATGGCATTCCCATTGTATTTACTCTTGAAGGAACTGTCTTTTGTTTTCTTATAAGATTGATACTGACGAGGGAAATTTTCTCCCCATACCTCATTTCTGGGTTCATATTGTCCGTGCTCAACTTGAGGGGTGTAGGCGATCAGGGCTTCTGACTTTCGTTCTACGATGGATGAAGCAAGCAAACCCAGTAGAAACACAATCACTACAGTGCAGGTGAACAATACCCAGCCCAACCAGGGCTTTTGACGAATAACATCTCTAAGTGTTGCCATAGTTTTAAGAAATAAGTTTGTTCTATTGTTTGTATTTGTTTGTTTTATCAGATTGCAGGAAGAGCATGGGATTTGGGACGCTTGACAAACTATTCACCCGTCCGTGCGGAACTTCTCTGTGACATTCCCAACATGGTCTTTCTGTACGCTGGTGCTGATATACTTCTGTTTTCGCCAGTAATTCTGAATCCGTCAACAGTTTGGAATGACAGCGTATGCAATTATCCTGTACCACTTCCCTGCCCGCCTCATGGATAAAGATCACCTGTGGTTCTTTACGAAGTGTAAACATAGTGGCATGTCGCAATCCGTCCTTTGCTTTGAAATAATATTTATTGAATGCATTGTTATGGGGCACATGACAATCGTTGCAATTGGTCCACTCCCGGTGGGAACTGTGCGCATAAGTAGCATATTGTGGCGCCATTATATGGCAATTCACACAGGTTTTGGGATCATCAGACAAATAGGATGGTGCTTTTGATATATAGATCAGGAAGGCTGTCAGTCCTACAAAAACTGCAACCAGGAAATTGATATACAACCGCCAGTTATTCGAAGGTTTCAGGAAATCAAAGAGTTTCATTACCATAGTAGTGTAGATGTTTGATTTTCGTCAATTTTCATTTTTAGCATATCAAATACAAGAATAAATCATTATGATTGCCGGCCTGGTGAAGCAATATAGATAAAACCAAAATGAAAAAAAAAAGGATTCCTGAGATATGAATAGAGCTTCATATATTTTCCAAATTGCTCATTGTAGAACTCAACATTGTTTCTAATTGGTTCCATTGTGATCTTTCTCTCCCCGGGCCGTTTCACTAACATTGAAATATCTTCTCCCGTATCAGCACTGCATGCAAGCATGGCAGCTCCAAAGCAGCCTGTTTCTTCAACACCGGTAAGCGGGGTTTATTAAGAATATCTGATTTCAACTGGGTCCACTTAGCACTTTTGGCACCACCCCCTGTTGCAACAAACTCATTGATAACCATTCCCGACCCCTCCATTAACTCAAGGTTTAACCGCATTTCATATGCTACACCCTCCAGCAATGATTTCATAAATTCATACCTGGTTGTTGAAAGTCTTAATCCTGTGACCGCCCCTCGTGTAGTTGTGTCGAAATAAGGTGTGCCTGAAGGAGTAAAATAGGGCAATGCAAGCAGTCCGGTAGGTTCTTTAGGCAGATTATCAACCAGAATTGTGTATGGATCTTTTCCTGACTTTTCTGCCTCATCAATCTCCTTCTGTCCGAATTCGTCCCGAAACCATTTGAGAATATTTCCCCCGGCTAAACTATATGCAACTGTTGTATATGTTTCAGGCAGAGGAAAATCATAACAGCAGAGGTTTCCACTGTAGAGTTCTTCACTGTAGAGTTCTTCACTCTGTCTGAACTCTGAAAGAGCCGGACAGAAGCAATCAACGGTACCTGTAGCGTACATCGCACTTCCCGGTTCAATAATGCCTGCACCGAGAACTCCTACAGTCTGATCATGACCGCCGGTTACAACTTTAACGCCGCTTCCCAGGCCAAGCCCGGCGGCAATCTCATCAGGGATAATCCCCGCTATTGCTCCGCTTTGAAGTGGCCTTGCCAGATTCTTCTCTGACAAATCTATCTCATTCAAAATCTCCTTGCTCCATGAATGTCTTATAATATCAAACAGCATTGTCCTGCCAGCCAGAGGCCAGCTGATGGCCGGTTCAATCCCGAGCTTAAGATGTATCAATTCTTCAAAACAGTAAAAGGCATTACTTCTGCTCCAGATCTCCGGGCTATTCTCTTTAAGCCATATGAGTTTAAAAAGTGTAAATATCGGGGAAGCCGTATGTCCCGTAATATGATACAGTCTTTCCCTCCCGAACAACTCACAAAGATCATTTAAATTCTTTTCAGCCCGGTTATCAGAAGATACCATAGCATTGGCAAAAATTTCTCCATCTTTTCCAACGGGTGTAAAGGCCTCTCCCTGGCTTGAGATACCCATTGCCTTAACCGGTGAACCTGCCGAGCCTTTTACAGCACCCCTTATAACCCGGAAACAGCTGTCAATGACCTCCCCGGAATCTAATTCTGACCAGCCGGGATGAGGTGTTTTCAGCAAATATTCCCTGAATGAAGAGGAAAGCAGGGTCCCATCTTGCTCAAAGATAACAGCTTTGCACCCACTTGTTCCGATGTCCAATCCCAGGTAACTCATCTGCTATATAAATGAGATAAACGGGAAGTCCAAATAGTTTGAAAAAGCTTCCTCAACTGCAGCTCTTACATGTCCGGTCGTAACACTCACATGATGCCTGTAGCCACCGTATCCTATTGTTCTCAAATGATCCTGAAGGTTGCTTATCCGGGCAACCCCGGCACATCCGAAATATCCCTCTGGAATTACATCCGGAGTGATTTCTCCCTCTCCGATATAAAATTCAAGTTTTCCGTCTTTCGTTACAGCACTGGAATAGGTTATTGCATCGGGTGCTATCCTGCCCACATTACAACCGAAACCACATCCTGCACCCAGTGCCTTGGCAAACATCGGATGGTCAACAATCTCTCCTTTCGCGGTCATAAGAGACTGTGGCACCGGTCCGCAGTGGAACAGTATACACTTATCCTCTTCCTCTCCCCAGTTGTTGTTCCAGTCAAGGCAGGTAGCCGGCTTTCGTGAAGCAAGAGATAAGGCATACATGGCAACAGCATTGCAGACATCCAGTTCACAGGCGGCAGGGATCCCCCTGTCATTAAGTTCACTTAATAAAACACAGGGCGACACCTTCAACTGTTTCTCAAGCTCCAGCCAGCACCTTATGGCAACGGCATCCATCTTATACTCCTCGATAACTTCATCAATCACCACACCAAGTTTAACCAGGTTTGAAAATGCCATATCAGGCACACCGGTCCAGTTCGTGTAGTTTTTCAGCTTGTCAGCTTTAGCCTGGTAAGAATCTTTCGCTTCATCAAAATTATTGACCCTGGAGATAATCTCAGACAGATCGAGTGTTTCAGTTGTAATACCGAATTTCTGAAGGGTCAGCTCATCAAACCTGACCGTCTTAAACGCTGTGGTCCTGGCACCAATCGCCCCCACTGTCATTCTCTTCAATCCATTCACCACACTGCATACGGCATCAAATGTCTTGATGTGCTCCATAAACTTTTCACTGGAAGGGTGCACTACATGAGGAGTGAAACTGGTGAAAGGAAGTCCGTATTGGGTGAATACATCCATAACGGAGAATTTTCCGCAAAAGGCATCCCTTCTCTCTGTAAAACCCATTTTATCTATTTCATCAGGATAGGCATGTATAAGGATTGGAACGCCACAATCCTGTAAAGCAGAAACTGCACCCGTTTCATCACCGAAGTTCGGAAGACAAAGGATCACTCCTCCGAACTCGCCCCTGTGCTCCTTCAAAAAACAGGCATATATCTCACCATCAGCAGAAGATTCTACAGCTCCATACCTGGTAGCATCCTCATCCATTACCAGGGTCTTATGACCCAGATCATTCAAGACCTCCGTTATCTCATTTCGTGCCGAGGCAATCAGCTTTTCCGGGAAAAAACCCCGGTTACCAAAATAGAGTGCAAATGTTGTTTTTTCTCTCATAACAGTTATGGATTAATCGTTGATGCTGAATTGTGAACTAAAATATGATTAATAAAAATAGATCATTTTTCCCGGAGTCCTAATTTTCTTGTTAAGCGTATCAAATACACTAGCAAATAAATGAGGCCTCAGTCAGGGCCAACGCATATAAAGATCTGAAAATGAACTGGAATTAACAGTTTCGTTGGGGTTGTTAACACCCTTAGGTCCGTGAATTTGTGAAAGTGATGTGTTTATTGAAAATTGTGTAGTTATCACGGCCATCCCCGAGCT
>JAGLOO010000018.1 GCA_023138875.1 Bacteroidales bacterium | reverse complement strand
TTGATTACAAGTGCGAAACTTTAATAAATAACCAGTCTGTTTTCCAGGATGCATTATCTGCAGATCCTGGTAAATTGGTAGGAGTCAGAAATATATTTCATGGAACGGGTGCGGTCAGGTCGCTTGAAATTCATTCTCCTGACCAGGTCGAATTCAAAACTGCTTTTTAGTATTCCTGCCCGAACAAGGCAGAACGTTCCTTTATGTTCATTTTTGGATTCGGGACGTATTTCTCTGTTTTACACCATGTTAAAGCATGGTGCTATTCTCATATTGAATTTGTCCAAAGTCCAAAAAACGATGACCGTCCAAAAGTAAAACAAAATGATTGTGTTTTGAATGGAAAATGATTGTGTTTTGGGTAGCGTCAACTCCGGTATTTTTTGAATTTTGCAACAACAATGCGATTATTAATCTTAAATCGAAATATCATGAGGGAAAATCAAAAACGACGTGGATTTTTAAAAACAGGAACAGCTGTTGGAGCCGGACTACTGTTAAGTAATTTGGGGATTGCCGGTGAAAACAAAACCAACCCGGTGTCTGGTGAAGAAATGTCAATTTGGGATGTTTTTGAAAAGCGACGCTCAGTACGCAAGTTCAAATCAACACGGGTTCCGGAAACACACATCGAAAAAATACTTGATGCAGCACGCTCAGCTCCCACAGCGGGTAATCAGCAGCCTTGGAAATTTCTTGTGATACAAGATAAAAGTAAAATAGAAGAATTAAAAAAAGAATGCATCGCAAAATCAATGGAACGTGCTAAAAGCAAGAAAGATCAAACCGCTGAGAAACTTAAAGAAAAAGAAGATAAAGCAAACACCTATTATGGAGATTATTTGTCGGCTCCGGTTTATGTGATCGTATTAACTGATAAAGAATCAAAATACCCGTCGTATAACCACCACGACGGACCTCTGGCAGCTGGTTATCTGATTCTGGCAGCAAGGGCATTAGGTTATGGAACGGTATTCTGCACCGATTCAATTCCTGAAGATATTACCAGCAAGGTATTTAACATTCCGGATAAATACGTGCGAATATGTATTATACCAATTGGAATCCCTGATAAGTGGCCGGAATCACCTGAAAAGATGAAATGGGATGAGTTTGTTGTTAATGATAGTTTTTAGGAAACATATAAAAATCCAATACGGAAAAAGCATGAATATAAAAATATCATTTACGATTTTAATTTATACGCTAACTGCACTGTTGTTGTCACAAAAACAATTTGCTCATGATGGTGTCGGAAATAAGGATCAGAAAATTAGATTCGTCAATGAAATTTCCTTTGGGGATGACTTTGAAAACGGAGCCGGCCAGTGGGAATTCTATCTGAAGCGCGACATGAAACCGTTGCCCGATGACGGGAAGATTATCGACTCAAAAGATCCTTCGCATGGAAAGGTCTTATCTATTCCGCCCGGCGGCATGATCGCACTGATTAAGAATTCCAACGATTGGAGCAATTACAAGGTGGAAGGCGAAGTTTGCTTCCCAAAAAACGAAGCAAGTTTGATGGGCCTTGTCTACAATCTGAATCTTGTTCCACGACGGAATCACAAAGAACCGAAAAAAAATCTCTGAACAGAGTTCGGCTCTGTTTATATCAAATGCGGAGGAAGTTACATACGTGTTGGCGTTCATTGCAAAATGAGCTATCGTATTAAAAAAACTTAAAACTATAAAAATATGAAAATACAAACTTCCACTATTACCATACTATTAGTTAATTTAATTTTAGTTAGCTGCGATTTCAAGACGAATGATTTAGAGAATGTAAATATATCGCCAGATAGATTAACAAGAATTGATACAATGATAGATGGATATATTAATTCTGGTAAACTTTCTGGCGCAACTGTTTTGATATCAAGGAAAAACCAGATTGCTTATTTAAAATCTTATGGTTACAATAATATTGTAGATAGTATTCCAATGGAAAATAATTGCATTTATGGAATTGCTTCCATGACAAAATTGGTTACAAGTGTTGCTGCATTGATTTTATATGAAAAAGGATATTTCAGGTTGAACGATAAGTTATCAGACTACTTACCCGAATTTAAAAATATGAAGGTATATGATGATAAACAGAGTGGAAGTTTAATTAAAAATACAAGTCCCCCTATTTTAATTAAAGATTTATTTCGTCATACATCTGGAATAAAATACGGCACAGAAGAATATAATGAAGCAGGTGCGGATTTTAACAAAGTTAACTCCCTTGCAGAATTTGTGCAAAAGATATCAACTGTTCCATTGTACCATGAACCAGGAAGTACTTTTGACTATAGCTATTCGACTGATATTTTAGGTTATTTAATTGAAAAACTATCTGGACAAACCTTAAGAGAATTTTTCATTGATAATATTTTTGTTCCTCTTAAAATGGACGATACAGATTTCTATGTACCAAAAGAAAAAAAAGATAGATTAGCAACCTTTTATGCATATGATAATGACACATTAATCATCAAAGAAACCTATGAAAATTCAATATATAAGGAACTTCCAGAGATTTTTAGTGGAGGTGGCGGGTTAGTTTCAACAATTGAAGATTATGCTAAATTTTTACAAATGTTATTAAATTATGGGCATTACAACAATAAACAAATCCTTAGTCAAAAAACAGTTGAATTAATGAAAACCGACCAAATTGAAACCATTGATAATAAAGGTTTTTTATCTGATGGCAGAGGTCATGGCTTAGGTGTTGGCCTAATACCTGATGCTGGTCAATATGGTGAATTATTTTCCGATGGATCTATATTTTGGGCAGGAATTAGAAATACATATTTTTGGGTTGATTATAAAGAGAATTTATTTGGCATTGTAATGACACAAATGACGCCATTTGTTTATTTGCCTTATATGGATAAATTTAGGATTTTAACTTATCAAGCAATAGATGATTAAAAAATATAATTGGAATAAAAGCAACGAAACGCCAACAGCCAATATAAGTAAGCTGGGGGTCGGTGGTTTATTTAAAGTATGTACATTTAATAAAAATTTTAACGGTTTGATAAGTAAGTGGCTTGGAAATCCCAGCCTACTCATATTGGCAAAACGTTAACCCTCACTGTGACGGCACCGCCGGAAGGGCCTTATACGAAGAATTCAAAACTCCGTTGACCGGCGAGGCCGCCATTGAACTTAATAAATGGATACGATTCAAATATGAAGTGGTCGGTACTGCATGCCATGTCTATGTCGCAGACATGAATACGCCCAAGGTAACCTTCAACTATTACCATTACTCTTCAGGCAGGGTCGGTTTCAGGCCACGCTCCGGAGGAAGTGAATTTTGGTTGGATAATGTAACAATAAAAACGATTGAAGAGTTGAGTTATAAAGGCCCAATTCTACCGAAATCTGTCAGCTATTCTCCCGATAAACTGCTGACAAAATGGGATGTTATCGGCCCTTTCACGAAAAGGATGGAGGGTCTCGAAAAAATGGGATATTCTCCCGACGAAAAATACATTGAGGAGGATCAGGAATATAAATGGAAGTCATTTCCAACCGATAATCGCGGCTGCGTTCTTTCCGGAAGGATATGCGACTTTCAGCCACCCGGCAGAAAACTTGCATATTTTCATTCGATAATTACTTCACCGAAAAAAAAGGAAGTCGCGATAAAATTCAGTTCGAGAAGTAAACTGGCGATCTTCATCAACGGGAAATCCACCACTACTATTCGTACTGCCAAATACCATAAGGCTTCCAATTATTTCAGAGTCAGCTAAACTCACTATCAGAATAATTGAAAAAATTGAGACTAATGCTAAAACGATTGAGTAAATGTAATAGATTTTTTGTAAATTATTAGGCATTTCAAGCATGCTCCCTGATGATCAATGATCATACAAAAGCCAGTACGCACAGATCCAGTACGAGGTTAAAAGAAGTCCTCATTCATCTTAGGGAGAGGGGGTTTTTAAAATATGTGGGCAGGAATCTCTTGTTTATCATCCTTGCTTATGCCTTTATTGTTTTCCTGGTCTACCTGACAGGGAAATACCTGGTCGACTACAACCGGTTATTCCAGGGTTTAATAAGCCATCTTTCTGATGGATTTGTGATCTTTCTCTTTTTTATATCAGAATCATTTACCGGCATGATACCCGTGGACCTGTTTGTGGTATGGACCCAGAAATTCAACAGTCCCCTGCCCTACCTGGCCCTGCTGGGAATCTTATCTTATACCGGAGGTGTTATTTCATACCAGATCGGATTATGGATCTCCAGGTTGCCCAGGGTAAAAGCCTATACAGAAAGGAAATTGAGCAATTATATTGAGCTTGTCGGCAAATGGGGTGGAGCTTTCATTGTTATCGCTGCTTTATTCCCTTTTACGCCCTTTTCCCTTGTGGTGATTGCCGTGACCATGCTCAAATTTCCCTTCCGGCTCTTTCTACTCTATGCCCTTGCACGACTGGTCAGGTTTGTGATTCAGGGTGCTTTCTTTTTTGATCTGCTGAAGGTGGATTCGTGGATAGGATAGGTATCAATTGGCGGTCAGAACCAGCTCCATATATTCATCCAGGTGTTCCTGGTATACATCCTTCGGAGTACAGCCCAACCGATGGCATACCGATGCAGCATAGCCTACAGCAGCTCCCATCTGACCGGTGGTACGCATGACTCTGGGACCTCCGAGGCCCACATGGCTGCAACTGAAACACCTGCCTGCCATAAACAGGTTACTGATATTTTTTGAATAGAGTGATCTGTAAGGAATATAATACCGTTTAACGGGGTAAAACATTGCATCGGTCAGAAAGTCGGGTTTTCCGGAGTCTATAAGATCCTGGCGGTAGTGCACATCCACCTCCCTCTCCTCTACTACCACGGAATCGGGAAAAGAGTGTGACTCTCGCATATCAATAAAAGTATATATATAATCTCCCGTTAGTCTTCTGGATTCCCTTTTACCCAGTAAATAGGATACCCATTCCAATTTCAGGTGTTCCGTACCCGGTTTTTGTTTTTCGTTGTAAAATGAGCCGTAGATGGCTTTGAGCATATGATCCCTGATCTGTTCCGCATGATCCACCTGGTGCAATTTGTCGCTTATCAGTTCCCAGTGCCAGGTACCCTTCCTGGCTGCATGGCCATCGGCAACATCAAGTGCCCTCCTATCCAGCCATCACCCGTACAATCAATAAAGTAAGGTGCAATGAACCTTATCTTGTCACCTTCGGAGGTATGCCTGGCATCGACAGAGGTAATGGCAATATCTTTTGTATGAGCTTTGAAAGCCCGGTATTCCAGGAACAGATGGATATTGGGGTATCCTTCCATGTTCCTGTGTCGCTTCTGTTCATCCACCAGGGCATCGGGTGATCCATTGGGATAATGTTCCGTATCCAGCATTTTCAGGATCCTTTCAAAGTGTCCATAAATGCCCAGGGTATGTACCCTGATCTCACTGCTTGCATTTCCACCCAGCACAGGCCTGTCATGGATCAGGGCTACCTTAAGACCCTGTTCAGCAGCAGCAATGGAAGCAGCGCATCCTGCAATCCCGCCTCCGACAACAACAAGATCAAAGTCCATGGTTGTTTCCGGAATCTCCGTATTTCCTGTGAGTCGATCTCTGAACTCAGACAAGAGCTCTTTTTGATTGGTAGGTGCCCTGTACCTGTTACAGAAGTAAATGGCATCGCACCTTGCATTAAAACCTGTCAGGTCCTTCAGTTCCAGGCGCGCAGGTCCGGCTTCGACACGGGTTTTCCCGGCATAATTCCAGCCCCATCCTTTGTAAGCCCCCATATTTTTCCGCAATTGTATACCATCCAGAATGATATTGAATCGTCCCGGTTCAGCCCATTTTTCCGATGCCCAGTTTGTGGTACGAGCCCAAACATGATAAGTGCCGCTTGAAGGAAACCGGAGCATCGTTGATGCATTTTCCACCGGTTCACCCATGCCATGGGCCATCAGGTAAGGTGAACCCATCTGCTCAACGAACTGGGGATCCACCACCCAACCTCCCCGATTATCGAAACTTTCACATTCAATTAAAAGTTCCTTTTGACAACCTGTGGAAAGTATTAAAGCACTGAGGAATATCAGCAAGTGATAAGATTTTGGCATAATCGAATTATAGTTACAAATTAAATATAAAATAATAAGAACTGATAATTCCTATATTTACAAACTAAATCCTTTTTTCCAAAATGAAAAAGATCAACCCTGTTGTAGTAGTTCCTGTTCTTCTATCATTCTTTGTTGTGAGCTTCATCGATCTCGTCGGAACGGGAGTTGATGAACTCAGGCAGGATTCAAATACACCTCAATACGTTCTGCAGCTGATCCCCTTTGTGGCCCTTATCTGGTTTTTCCTTTTATCTATTCCTGTGGGTGTCTGGCAGGACAAGGTTGGTAAAAAAAGAGTGTTGAACTACGGGCTGCTGATAACGGCTGTTGGTCTTGTAATGCCTGTTCTGGGAAATACACTTCCCGTTATACTGGCAGCTTTTGCATTGCTTGGTATTGGAAATACCATCCTGCAGGTGTCTGCCAATCCCCTGCTGGTGGATGTAGTGCCTTCTAACAGGACATCAAGTTACCTGAGTTTCTCCCAGTTTATCAAAGCCCTGGGTTCCATGATCGGTCCGTTCGTTGCAGGAATGTTTGGTCCATGGATTGCACGTCTGCTCGGGGATGATTCTCCCGGCTCATGGCGATACGGACTCTACCTTTTTGCACTGATTACCATTCTCTCCTGGATCTGGCTCTCTATGATAAAGATAGAAGAAAGCAAACCGGAAAGGGAACCGGCGACTCTGAAGTCAAGCATCGGCCTGCTGGGCAACTCTTACGTGTTGTTGATGGTGCTGGGAATTTTCGCCGTGGTGGGTATCGATGTGGCCATCAATTCAAACATTGGCACCTTTCTCTCAGGTAAATTTGGTGTTGGGGAAGATGCTGCCAAATATGCCAAATCACTCTATTTCCTGGCAAAAATGGTCGGTACTTTTACCGGTGCCCTTCTGCTTACAAGAATTGCGTCGAATAAGTTTTTTATTGGTTCTTCCGTTTTGCTTGGGCTATCCCTTGTTGCCCTTGCCTTTACACCCAGTGAAACATCCGCCTGGGTGATTATCTTCATCGTCAGCCTGGGTGCATCCAACATATTTCCACTGATTTTTTCCCTCACGGTGGCAAGAATGCCGGACAGGGCCAACGAAATCTCAGGATTAATGATGATGGCCATCTCGGGTGGAGCACTAATTCCCTTCCTTGTGGGATATTCTATGTCGCTCTATATCAATGGTGGCATACTGGTTCTTCTGGTCTGCACAATCTACCTGATTATCATTTCGATAAGGTCATTGAGGTAAAGTAATACCTCATTTGAAGTTGTTTATCAATCAAATATTCCATTACTAACAAAGGAGATCTTGCGGCTGTCGGGTGACCAGCTGGGAACATTGATGCTACCCTGTCCGCCGTAAACATATCCGATCACCTTCGGTTCCAGGTCATCCACCGACATGATACGCAGGTATACCCTTTTATAGAAAGGATGAGAATCAGCTGGAACTTCCTCCGGAAAGGAAAGAAAAACGATCCACCTGTTATCCGGTGACAGATGGGGAAACCAGTCGTTGTATTTATCAAACGTAAGCTGTGTTTGATTGCTTCCGTTCGGGTCCATCCTCCATATCCTCACCGGCCTTACTGCGGTATTGAAAGGCAGTGAGTCCATCTCTGTGGATAACGCAGCTCACATGGGCTGCATCGGGTGATAATCCATCCCGGATCATCAAACCGGTTTTTCGGTGTCGATCTGTCCCTTCACCCAGAAACTGTACCTGCGCCTGGACTATAAAATCTCCTCCCATCTTCTTCCATAAATAGGAGAAGCTATCTTCACCGAACCACATGTTATTGCCTGAACCTGAAAGCTGGTACTCCTGGAGCGGTTCACTGTAATTGACTGTACCCGGAATGCCGGGTGTTCCAATATCGGTAAAGCCCTGGAAAAACCCGGTCTTCGGGCCCTGGAACTGTGCAACGGATGTGGAATGTAACATGATAATCAGAAAAAGCAATACCCAATGTGTGGTTTTCATAATAACCTTTATTAGTCAATTTCTTCAGGGACAGCCACCCGGTATGTGATCCCCTCAGTGGTTCCCCTGTAAAACGATACCAGCTTTTTATCCACAAACGAGAAGAAAGAGGGGATCACAATGCTACGCCCAAACGCTTCGGCCAGTGCAGGTAAGGTATGATCCTTCTGCCACAGCATGATGGATTCAATGGCATCTCTCTTCAACCGTTTCTGAACACTCTGCTTTACTTCACGGAAACCCTTATAGGTTTCTTCCAGCTCATGGCGAAATGTGGCCAGTGCTTCCGATTCGTCTACCATTTCTTCTTCAAGCTGATCCAGGCTGAAATGCAGGTTCAGATCAATTTCATCGACCTTATAGGTCTTCTGAAGAATGCGGTAAAACAATCCCAGCTCTTTTTCTGCCGGGATTTCCAGCAGTGGTGCCGTAAACTGGAATGACAGCACAAATACCAGGTATTGATCGCTGTCAAGTTTCCCATGCTTTGCATCCAACAGCCCGCTATTCAGATAATGCAGGTAATCCTTGGTAAATGCTTCTCTTCGGGTTGGAGAAAAGTAGTTTTCCAGGGGAGGCCTGGATTCCGGATCTCTTTCACCAAGAGTAAGTATCTCATCGATACTTACAGTGTGCATCCTGTGCTCAGGACGCTGTTCAGGTTGCAGGGAAAAACGCATGAATAGGTTACCGGTTTAAATACTTACTAAAATAGATGAAATAATCAGATCTTCAAACGGATGTTTAACTTCCACAGCAGCCCTGTCAACTGGATGATCAGGATGGAAAAGATCAATGATTTCAGGATACCAACCATTCCGGCAGTTAACGCATCTGGTATGGAGAGGCCCGTCATCGCTGCCAGGGCATATACATAATACGGGACCAGGTAGCATGTCAGGGTACTGTATCCTGCTGGTGCGAACACATTGGCCCACCGGGTAATTCCAAGCTTATCAGTCAGTAAATAGAGGGCTACAAAGAAAAGGGTGCTGATCCCGGCACAGATGGCGGTCCACGATGGAGTGGCCAGGATCTTGGAGATCCCCCAGACAGTCCGGGTTAAAAATCCAAATACCATAAGAATTAATGATATGCCCAGTAATAAAGGTACCAGGTGCTGCAACATATCCTTTTCCTTCAGCCTGATTAATAGAGCAGTTACCAGCATCCCGGTCATCACACTGGCATAGTTGGAAGCGCTGACAACCATCCTGATGCTGAAAGCCAATGGTGTGGTGAACTCGTTGATATTTAGAAGATAGAGGATGGCGCATATGATGGCTATCCAGCCCGGGCGGTTGCCCAGCCCCAGGTAAACCAGTGCACTCAACAGGTATCCCCACCCGATCAGTCCCAGGATGCCCCACCAGTGGAAACGCATCCAGTGATATCCACCTTCACTCCTTCCGGTATATACGATAGCGAGAAAGACCAGGAGCATCCATCCGGCCAGTTTCATAACAGTTGGAGAAATTACACAGAATATATTTCCCTTGTAAATATTCCAGATTAAAAAGAATCCAAGGGTCATCAATATCTGCCAGATGTATTTGCTGAATATGAGTTTTTCTGTATCGATATTTTCCAGGTTGACCATAAATACACCCATGATCAACAGGGCAAGGGTGCGTTCGATGATATGCCTGAGTACCACGATTCTGGAATCGCCATTCTTAAACCTGGCCCTGATGGCGTGCGGGATGGATAGTCCCACGATGAATAAAAATGCAGGAAAGACTATATCGGCCAGTCCCAGGCCATCTTCCTGAGCTGCCTTGTGACCCAGCCAACCGGGTATGTCGGTGAGGGTCCACAGGTCATTCACGAAGATCATCAGGAGCATGGTGAGTGCCCTGAGAATGTCAATGGATTTGAATCGAACGGAGCTCACTCCGAACCATTATAAAAGTTGATCATTTCATTGAAGCTTTCCACCTGTCCACTTCGTTCCGGATTGGTATCCTTCCCATAATATTGATCCAGGAACACCGAAGCCGGGCTCCAGATGGTCTGCATCAATCCGAAGTAGTTCCCCTTTATCTGGTCGTTGCTGTGCATGCGAAATGAGTGCATCATTTCCAGCTGTGCCTTGGTAACTTCCGGCCGGTTCCAGGGACAGGTGATGACCCGGAATCCCTTCAGTGCAAAGAGTGCTGCAGTAGGTTCAGCCCTTTCGTAATGCCAGTCGCAGATCACTACATCTTTGTGGATCATGTCAATGGCTCCATGGGTATCGTTTTCACTGGCTTCCCATAATCCCAGCCCGGTGGTTTTACCATCTATCAATCTGTCGCCCCAGATCCATAGTTCCTGGTTATTGGCCACCAGGTGGTCCCTGATTTTATTCACCTCCCCGGCAAAAAGCTCAGCTTTGCATTTTCCTTTGCACCTGGGACATTCATCTTCCCCTATGTAAAAAACCTCATCCATTCCAGCATGGAAGGCATTAGCCTCAAACACCTCCATGATCTCATCAACCAGTGCAAACACTACCTTGTGAATTTCAGGATGCAAGGGGCAATAGCTTTTACAATAGAGTCCATCCTCATTGGGCCACTCATACCTTTCAGGCAAAACAACGGATGGGTTCTCATCAAACTCCGGGTACTCTTTCAACAGGTTGGTAAGCTCAGTATGCCAGGATTGATGCCCAAGGAGATTGATCTGTGGAATAAGTTGGATCCCGTTATCACGGGCAGTGTGGACCAGCCTTTTTACCTCTTCTTTTGAGAGGGCTCCTGTGTCCCTCAGGTTGGGATAGGTGTCATACTCATAATTGAAATCAATCCTCAGGATGAGGGTATTGATCCCGTTGGGAGCAAGATCATTTTCCATAAAAGTAAGAAATTGCTCCAGTCGGTCGAGTCCCGGTGCGGCAATGCATAATCCGCGGATTTCAGGAAGATCAGGTATTTCTGCCCATGACAGCGTACATATCAAGACAGATAACAGTGTGAGTTTACCTTTCATTGTAATAATATTTTGATTATAGAAGAAAGGGAAATTAAATGAAAGAAACAACTGTTATCCAGGTTATCGCAGGAACTTTTCCCTGTGCTGCAGATTCAGAAGTCCCAGCAGCATAAGGACTACACTCGCAATGGACATAATGATGCGATTCTGTCGTATGGTCTCCTGCCATACAATGTCATTGATGTGGTTGGGGGTGCCGAAAGGATTCAGAAAGATGTTCCACTTTGTATATTCAACAGCGTCGGTCAGGATGAGGAAAACCAGTCCGAATATGACCATGATCACCGCTGTAGCGTTTCCGCTTTTCACCAGGGTGGATATACAAAAACCAAGTGCAGATATAAATAGCACAAGGACCATTAGCTGAAGGATCATTCTAAAGACCGGTATGCTGATCAGGGCGTAATGGGCCATCGCAGAGAAGGGGATCAGGAGCAGGAATACAAGCACCAGGATCATGATAAAGCGAACCAGCCAGACTTTGTACCGGTAGTCGGGTATGCCAAAAATAATCTCCAGCGTTCTTTGATCTGCATCACTCTGAATCCCAAATACAGATGGGTAAAAAACGAGTAATATTGCCGGGAATGCCAGGAGATCGTAAACATCTGAAATGACTATCTCGCTGTCCTCCAGCGCAAAAATGGTTCCAAAAATGAGGAAGAAGATAAACGCAGACAGGACAAAATATACAAACTTTCCTCCAAAAATGATTCTCATATTATACCTGGAAAGGTTGTATATGTTGTATGCTATGGATCTATAGCCTGTCATTTTTTTTAGTTTTTAGCACTCTCTTCTTTATCGGTGCGGAGCAACCAGAGGTAGGCGTCTTCTAACAATGGATGTTCCTCTACCGCATTGTCAAACGGCCTGTCAGCGGAAATACACCGCACCCTGATCCGGTCGTCATCCCGCATGTGGTGCACCACCAGCATATCCTTTGTTGCCTCTTCAAAATCTGATGAAGAGAGGGTTGTTTTCCATACTTTTCCCCTTGCAATTTCAGTCATCTCCCGGGGGGTTCCGGTGAACAGGACCTCTCCCCGGTTGATAACAGCCATGGTATTGCAGGAACTGGATATGTCCTCAATGATATGGGTGGAGAAAATCACCACACGGCTGCGGCTCAGCTCCACCAGCAGGTTCCGAAAACGGATGCGTTCCCTGGGATCAAGCCCGGCTGTGGGTTCATCAACCACAAGGATCCTGGGAAGATGCAACAGCACCTGAGCTATTCCAATCCGTTGTTTCATTCCACCGGAATAGGCTCCTATTTTCTTATTCCTGTGCTCCCACATGTGCACCGATTCAAGGACTTCCCTGATCCTTATTGAGCGTTCATCCATATCTGTGATCCCCTTTAACATGGCCTGATAATCAAGGTACGCCCTGGCAGACATATTTTCATACATGCCAAACTCCTGTGGAAGATAGCCAATGAGCCCCTGAAGTTCTTCCCGTCTTTCCTGAGTATCAATTTCGTTGATCCAGATCTTTCCGTAACTCTGTTCAAGAATGCCACAGATGATGCGGATCATGGTTGATTTCCCGGCTCCGTTGGGACCGAGCAATCCGAACATCCCGGTGCCGATTTCCAGTGTGACACCTTTAAGTGCTTTGAATTGCTCGCGCTTCTCTCCTATCCCGGGTAACATCCTGACCATCCAGACAAACCAACGGAAGATCGTCCGTACCTGTTTGATATCAAATTCCTCCTGTTTCACAATTATAGATACCTGGCTGATGGCCACCGCAAGGTACCAGAGACCTCCTGTCAACAGTGTCAAAGCAAGGTGGTCCCACCTTTCCTGATACAGGAAAAGCACCAGCAGGGGACCAGCATAACGGACCATGTTTACTATAACAGATAACCATCTGTATTTTTTTACTCTTCTGAAATCACTGATTATCTGAATAATATAATAATATACCGCAACAGATGATACAAGTTGCCAGAATCCGCTTACCAGGTAAAACCAGGAGAAATAGACCAGGAAACCCAGCAGCGGCAGCTGCCAGATAAGGGCTTCCACACGGGGCTTGAATCTTTTCTCCAGGTTCCACGCCAGCTTAGCCATTTTCCCTCCTGCCCTGAAATCCCGTATTACTTTACGCTCCCTGCCATATATTTTCACCAGGTTGGATATACGTATATGTATGGGATCCTCCTCTGAGATGATCGTCTCTTTTGCTTTACGCAAACTGCTTGAAACAAACCAGATCGCAACCGGGATACCCACCAGTACCACCAGGCCACCGGCCATCTGCCAGATAAATGAATTGATGTAGAGGTAGACCAGGGTCAATCCACCGGCCTCCATCAGGAGCAGGGTGATTTTGACCTTTAGATTCAGATTTTTAATCCAGTCGAGGGCCTGTTCAATGCCGTTGTAGAGCATGGGAATGTATACAAGTGTAAGCAGGGTACTCAGGCTTAATCCACCAATGACAGTGATGGCAAAAGGAGGGCCAATGGCTTTCACGTATTCGGCATTCCCCAGGGCCAGGGGAAGCATGGCGGCACAGGTTGTTACCGCTGTTATCAAAATGGGGCGTACCCGTGACAGGCCTGCCAGCATGATGGACCTTGTTTTACGGTATCCTTTCTTACGCAGTACATTGATAAAATCAATGAGAATGATCCCGTTATTGACCACTACTCCCAGTAAAATGAGAAATCCCATAATGGTATTGGCATTGAAAAGGGATTCTCCTGTGATGGTGAGCAGGAAAAATGATCCTATGGCAGCCAGGGGGATGGAAAAGAGCAGCACGAAAGGTGTTACAAAAGATTCGAAAATAGCTGCAAGAATCATGTACACCAGAAGCAATGCAATGAGGAACATGTATTTAAACTCATTCAGTCCTGAATCTTTCTGGATCAGCTCTACCGCTACACCGGAAGGGATATTGGCATTTTCAATCACATCCTCAATCTCACTCCTTGCATACTCAAGCAGATCATTCGAGTCATAAACATCCTCGATATACTGATAACGCAGTTCCACCTGCTTCTCCTGGTTCACCCTTGAAATCTCACGCATCCCGCTTGCGAAAAATACATCAGAGAAGTTCTGGAGTTCAAACAGGTTTTCATCCTCGCTGTCTGGGATATCAAGGGTCCTCAGGTCCTCGATGGTTTTCTCCTCACTTCTTTCGTCTTCGCTTTCATCATTGAACTTGATCATGATCTCGTATTCCTCATTGTCCTGCCTGAAGTTGACACCGGAACTGATCTCATTCTGAAATGTATTCAATTCCCCCATCACCTGTTTCTGGGTTATTCCGTACTCGCTCATTAAAAGCGTGTTAAATTCCAGGTGAACTTCTGGCTGGTTTTCCCTGATCGATAGCCTGACCTGCTGTATATTATCCAGCTCCTCAAGATAGGACTGCAAATCCTCAGCCACCTCTACCATTAACCGGAAATCCTGCCCCTTCAGGACGATGTATTCCTCATCTTCTCCAATCCCCATCAATTGCTGAAAACCTGCAGCACCGCCCTGGTTACTGCTTCCTCTGCTGTGTCCCCGGGAGCTGCTCATACCGGTAGAGGCTGTCAGGCTGATATCCGATGCAGGCATATCTTTCACCATTTCATACGCTTCCGATTGAATATCACCGAATGAGCGCTTGTTGATATCCCGGTAATCGTCCTGGAGTATGATGGTAATGGTGGCTTGTTCATCTTCGATCTTTGAAATGATCTCCTCTCTTTCTTCAATCTTCATCAGCGTTTCCTCCATCACGGCCACCAGCTGGTCAGTTGTCTCCAGTGTGGTCCCTGTAGGCATGGTGATATACAGGTTCACCTGGTTTGTTTCCAGCTCCGACAGCTGGTTGACAGAAACAGAAAGGGTGGTAATGATGGTTACAAAAAACAGGACAAGCACACCAATGATGGTCGGTGCAGGATTCCTCAACGCAGTTTTGAGGAGGGAAAGGTATACTCTGATCCAGCGATTATCCAGTGATACTGCATGGTACACCTCCATCCTGCTTCGTCTATTGCGCGAGATGATCACATGTACCGCCATGGGTATCAGGAGCAGTGAGACCAACAGCGAGACCACCAGTGTTGAGATGATAGAAACACCAATATGTCTGCCCAATAGCTGAATCAAAAAGTCAGAGGAGAATATAAAGGGTATAAAAACTGCTATAGTGGTGAGTGTGGCTGCCACTATGGAACGCCATACCTCACCTGTACCCTGGATGACTGCTTCGGCAGGCCTGGTTCCCAGTGAGCGCAGCCGGTAGATATTTTCAAGCACCACCACCGAAGTATCCAGCAGCATACCAACTGCCAGTGCAATACCAATAAGGGTAAGGCTATTGATGGAGATATCAAATGCAAAAAAGAAATTAAATGCTGTAAATATGGATATGGGCATGGCCAGGGCCACAATGGTTATCAGGCGAATGTTGCGCAGGAACACCCACAGTACAAAGACGGCCAGCAGAGCTCCTATGAGTGCGAGACGTATGATCTGGTTGATATTATCTTCCATGAGTTCAGCCGTATCCTCCTGGATAACAATCTCAATATCAGACAGGCCATTTTCTCTATTTAGCCTGTCAATCTGCGCTCTTACCTTATGTGACAGATCGATGATGTTGGCCTGTGCATCATTGATCAGTTGCAAGGAGACTGCATCCTTCCCATTCACACGGCTGATGCTCTCTTCCTCTTTCTCTCCATAAAAGATCTCGGCAATGTCCTTGAGCCTGACCGGATTTCTTCCCCTTCCCACGATCAGGTTTTCGATCTGCGAAATGTTCTGGTACTCTGCATTCAGGTAAATAAAATAACGCTGTCCTTTTTCTTCGATCTTACCTCCATACTGCCGAAGTTTCATGTTGGCAGAAAGAATGTTTCTGATCCTGCTTGGAGCAATATTATAGGCATCACAGGCCACCCTGTCAAGGATGATATCGACAGATTTTTGCTTTCCTCCGAAAACATTTACCGTTGCGACACCTTCAATGTTCTCCAGTTCCGGGGTTATGTGCTGGTCCACGATATTCCGTACGCGATCGATCCCTCCTGATCCCCTGGCCTGAAGGCTCATCAGTGTGTTGGTGGTGGTTTCAAGGTCGATTTTCACCACCTGTAAGGTAAAATCGTTGGGAATGGATCCACGGAGTGATGTGATGCGTTCGTCCAGCTTCAAATAGGCATATTTCAGGTCTGTCCTTTTTTCATAGGAGATCAGGACAGATCCTCTGCGCCTCCCCGCTGTGGATTCAATAAGTTCAATATTTTCAAGACCGGCGACCATGCTTTCCACAGGGATGATCGCTTCCTGTTCCATATATTCCGGGGTTACATCGATCCTGGAGTTTACCTGCACATAGAGCATGGGCAATTCCGCATTGGGGAATATCTCCATTTTGAGCTGTTTATAGGAGATGTAGCCGAGCATCGTTGCGGCTATAAACAGCATGGAAATAAGGATCTTACGCTGTATGATGAAATGCTTATTCATCCTGCCCAAATAGCATGTATATGCATGGAATTACGATCAGTGTCAACATGGTTGAGGTGACCAGTCCACCGATAACTGCCCAGGCCATGGGTGAACGAAGTGAAGCACTTTCGCCGAATCCAAGGGTAAGTGGAAACAGCGCCAGTATGGTGGTCAGCGAGGTCATGATGATGGGCCTTATCCTCCTCTGACCGGCAGCAATAATGGCTTCTTTCAGTTTTATTCCCTCCTTCCTGAACTGGTTGATGGCATCTACCAGGATTATGGAGTCATTCACAGCGATACCTACCAGCATAATGATACCAATGATCGCCATGATATTCAAAGCTTTACCCTGAAAATAAAAAACAGCTACGGCACCCACCACTGCCAGTGGGACGGGAAGCAAAATGGTGAACGGATGCACCAGGTTTTCGAACTGGGAGGCCAGGACCATATATACCAGGATTAAAGAAAGCAACAGGGCAAATCTAAGGCTGCTCATGGATTCTTTACGCATGGCTTCTTCTCCGGTAATGCGGTAGCTAACTTCCGGAGGGAATTCCATTTCCTTCAACCGTTCGTCGATGAAAATGGCAATTTGATCCAGCGGATTCTCCTCATCAAGATCGGCTGTGATTTCAATGATGCGGTTCTGGTTATTATGCAGGATCTCCCTGGGGGAGGTGCCCACCTTGATGGTGGCCACTTCATTGAGCAGGATTTCGGTATTATTCACCTCTACGGTCAGCATCTCCAGCTCCTTTAAAGTGATATCCTCCAGTTTTACGGTGATATCGGTGAGATCCCCTTTCACAGTCATCTGTCCGGCATTGGCACCCTGTAATTTCTCGCTGATGCGGGTGATCAACGTGTTTACATCCACATTCATTAATCCGGCCCGGTACCTGTCAATGGCAATTTCAATCTCCGGTGCTCCGCCTTCTACCGAGGAGCTCAGGTTCCTTATTCCTTCGATTAGTTCAAGCTGTTCCATGACCGAACTGCTGATCTCCTCCAGCTCATCCATATCATCACCAATCAATTCTACCACAAGGGGAGGCTCATTGGTTCCAAGGATTGTCTGAAGTGCACTCTCTTCCTGGCGGAAAAGCACGGTGAAGTTCGGATTATCCTGAAAATGACCGGTAAGTGCAGCGATGATTGAATTAGCCGGTAATTTATTGCCGGAATTGAGTTTTACTTTGATGGTAGCCATGTTCTGGTCATCAAATACATTTTCCCCACCGGTGGATAACCCTGAAGTTGGGCCGATTTCACTGTAAAGCAGGTCCAGATCGTTTCCTGTAATCTCGCGAATAATGCTTTCCACACTGCTAACAGCTCCGGAAGTCCGCTCAAGCTGCGTGCCTTCAGGCATTTGCAGGTCCACATAGAATTCACGAACATCTGTTCTGGGCATGAATTCACTGCCTGTCTTTTTCAGCATAAACCAGCCTGAAACCATTAACGCCAGTGTTCCGAGCAGCACCCAGGCTTTATATTTTAACATGCGCTCAAGGAACCTTCCATAGCCAGTGAATTGCACTGATTTTTTTACCCTGCCAGAGAATGGTGACTTTTTTCTGTACAACCTTGAATAAAGCATGGGAATGATCAGGATGGCAACCACGAGGGAGCACAACAGAGAGAAAGCTACCGTAACAGCCTGTTCTTTAAATAATTCCCCGGATGCCCCGTGTAAATATACAATGGGTATGAAAACTACGATTGTAGTAAGGGTGGATGCCACAATGGCTCCTCCCACCTGGGAAGTGCCGTTGATGGCAGCTTCCTTTTCAGAATTTCCCTGCTCGTGATTGCGAAAAATATTCTCGAGTACCACAATTGCATTGTCTACCAGCATTCCAGCACCCAGTGCCAGTCCTCCCAGGGTCATGATGTTAAGTGTCAAGTCTGTGAAATACATCAAAACAAAGGTGGCAATGATGGAAATGGGTATGGCCACACTGATGATGGCTGTAGGTCCGATGCGGCGAAGAAAAAACAACAGCACAAAAACTGCCAGAATAATACCAAATATAAGACTGTCCCTTACCTCACCAATGGCTGCTGAAATATAATTACCCTGGTCTTCAATAATGGTAAAGGTAAAACCCGGAAGCGCTTTCTGCATATCATCAAGAGCCAGACGAAGTTCTTCAACCGCCTTGACAGTATTGAAACGCATCTCCTTATAAATACTGAGTCCCACACATGGTTCCCCATTGAGCTTAACAGCATTGTTTTGCTCCTTTGGACTGAAAGTGATGGTAGCTACATCACGCAGCAATACCGGAATCCGTTTACCCTGTGATTCTTCTGTGGGCTGACCCAGTTTTACGATCACCTGCTCCAGGTTGCGGATCTGTTCCAGTTCACTGAGACCCCGTATGATATAACGCTTCCCCATTTCCACAATGGAGCCCCCCGATACATTCTGGTTATAGCTTTCGATCCGGTTTGTGATGGTAGCAATATCCAGATCAAAAGAGCTAAGGAGGTAATCGCTGGTCTCTACCAGCACTTCGATCTCCTCTGCACCATCTACCTCCACATCAGCAATCCCTTCCAGCCTGATCAGTTCATGCCTGACATAATTCTCAGCAGTTTTTCGCAGTTCATTCAGATCATCGGTTTCGGTATGCTGGAAAGCAACCAGCATGACAGGCTCGGAATTGGGATCATGCTGTGTAATAATGATTTCTTCCAGATCCTCTTCCTGGTTAAAAGAGGAGAGTGCTTTGGAGAGGTCCAGAAAAGCTTCATTCATGTCCTTTTCCCAGGTATATTCCACCTCAATCAGTGCCACACCAATACGTGATGCAGAAGATACATTCACCACACCGCTCTGCCTGATGGCCAGTGATTCTACTGGGTCCACAAACTTTTCTTCCATCTCCTCCGGAGGCCGTTCACCGGCAACCAGTTCAATATAAAGCCTGGGACTGTGCAGGTTGGGAAACAGGTCAATCCCCAATTTATCGAACGATATAAAACCCAGTAAAAGGGTAGCAAGGATGATCATGCTCACCGTGACAGGATAGTTGACCGAAAATCTGGTTATGGATTTCAACATAATGAACCTCTTATTGAATTACCTGAGAATCCTGACCCTGGATTGATCGCGCAGTGTCTCAAATCCTGAGCTCACCACACTTTCACCTTTCAGAAGTCCCATTTTTACTTCTATACTGTTTTCATTTTCCAGCCCTGTGGTGATCACCCTTTCACGGGCTACACCCTTGTCCACCACATAGACAATCTGGTTCCTGTTCCTGCTTACGATGATATCTTTCGGTATTACAAGGGTGTTGTCAGAGCTGTTTACTACAAGGTCTGCTTTCACAAACATACCGGGAAGCAGAATAGTGTTGCTGTTATCCACCTCCACAAAACATTTGAAAGTTCTGGCCTCCGGATCGATGGATGGCGAGATCTGGGTGATGAGGCCCATGAGGGTATCCGAAGTGCTTGTATAACTGGTTATGTATACTTTGTATCCCCTTGCTATGCTTTTAAAGTATTTTTCGGGAAGATTGGCTTCCATGTAAAGTTTTCCGTAATCAATCACCTTGATCATCATGGTGTTGCTATTCACCCGGGTACCATTGGTAAAATATGGCAAATCGGCAATGACCCCGGAAAAAGGTGCTTTCAGCGTCATTTTGGCCAATGCGAGCTGATTGCTCTCAATATCGTATTCGGTGTTGATGAGGTTGATCTCAGCATTTTTTAGCTCCCTCAGGGTGGCCCCACCCTTGTCGTACAATGATCTCTGCTTATCAAATTCCAGTTTTGAAATTTCCAGATCGACCTCCTTTGATCTGATACGCAGATCATTGTAATACTCTTCATCCTCCAGTTTTACGATGGTTGCATTTGCTTTTACACGGTCTCCAAGGGCATAAGGATTCCTGGTAGCCGGATTGGTTTGCAACACATAATTCCCGGTTATTTCCGAGCTGAGGATCACCTCTTTTAACGGGTAGACCGATCCTGTCGTGCTGACAAATTCCTCGATAGAAGCGGTGCTCACCTCGATGACCCCTACCGGAACTTCGATGGTGGTAGTCACTTCCGTATCAGGCTGATTGCACGAGGCCAGGAGGATCCCGGCCGATAAACTGACTAAAAAAATTGTTCTGATGTGCTTCATGGGTTATCTGTTAACTATTCTTTTTCGGATGATTTGCTCATTAACTCTTCAGGGATGATGGGCGTTTGTTCCTCGAAATCATACAATGTCTGTATTTTCAGATTGAGGAGCTCTATCTTATACTCAATGATGGCATTGGTAAGCGCCATCTTTGTATCTGACAGCTGGCTCTGGTACAGCCCAAGGTCGAGGCTGGTCAGGTCACCATTCCTGTACCGTTCGAGGTTAATATCATAGGCCAGCTGTGCATTTTCAATGGTTTTTCGCTGAATTACTATCTGGTTCTCCAGGTTCTTCAGGTTCCTGACCACTGAACGAATATTCACCTCGATGCCGGTCCTTTCTATCTGGTAATCCAGCTGTGAACTTTGAAATCCGGCCTCCGCTGCTTTTATTTCCGATTTCCGCTCACCCCAGTCAAATATGGGGACACTCAGCGTTAAACCGATGCTGGGAGTATTGGTGGGAGTTTCGAATAGTGAATTGAAAAATTCATTATTTGCCTGGACACCAAAGGAGGCTGATACCGATCCGGCAAATTCGTTGATAGACTTTGCCTGCACCAGGTTGAAGCTGGCATTTTCAATGTCTATTTCCCTCTGTCTTAACTCCATCCGGTTATTCAATGCATGCTCGATGGCCAGCTCCTGGTTCACACCCACAGTATCAGCCTTTATCTCTGCCGCGATCAAAATACCGTTCTGTAGGGGAATCCCTATGAGCACTTTGAACTGGTCCATGCTGTTCTGAAGGTTCAGTTCTGAATTGAACACATTGGACTTGCTGGTGGCAAGGTTGACCTCGGCCTGGTATAACTCCTCCAGAGCGAGCAGTCCCCCCTCAACTTTGTTATTGATTATACCATAACTCTCCAGGTTATTCTCTAGCTCCTCTTGGGCAATGACCAGCTGCATCTGGTTGGAATAGACCGTATAAAACTCTCTTGTCACATCTCTCTCCAGGAATAATTTCATCAGCAAATACCGGAGCAGCGACGCTTCATAATCCAGCTCTACTTTTTCAAGTTCCATCCGGGTCCGGTTATAGGTAAAAATGGGTTGGGTTACCTGAAGGTACAGCCGGTTATTGAAGGTTTTGGATACCGGGTCTACCGCATGGGCCGACTCCGTATAACTATAATCATATGAGAACCTGTTCACCAGTGTGATCTCGCCATCGGTGGGCAGAATCCGCTGGTTGATGGCGAAAGACCCCCCCGAGGAGGCTGATTCGTTCAGATACCATTCACTGGTCTGCTGGTCGAATCGGTTGGTTTTCTCATACTCGAAAGGATTGAGGGTAACTGAAAACTGAGATTTCAGCCTGGCGCGCTGGGCATTCAGCCTTTCCTGACTCTGTACCAGTGAAAGTTCGGTTTGTTGCATGTCGGGGCTATTCTCCACTGCTATTTTCATGGACCGGTCTATGGTGAGAAGTTCCTGACCAGAAAGAGCCGAAACTGAAACAGACATGACCAGAGCGATTACTCCTTTCCCGATTGTTTTTATTGTTCTAAATGGATTCATCATAGAAATATGTTTTTTATCCTGGTCTCCTGACCCATTTTACCGCATCAGCAATGACACGATTACCTCCCGTTCGATTGGATAATTCGATGATGGCTGAATCTGCAGGAAAATGAAACGATCCCAGCCTGTTCCATCCTTCTTCAGGATTGTCAAGAATGTAAACTACCTCTTCAGTCCCTTCATTGGAGGAGATGGTATAGTGATAATCTGTTCCCTTATCTGCAAACTCTGGTCCCCTTGGCCGGTTTCCCTGCCCCTGGCCCCTTCCCTCTCCTCCATGCTGTCTGCCTGAAGGCCTGCGGTACATGGCGGATACGGGTATATATACGTACACATCATAGAAGCCCGCTTCTGGCAAGAGGGTAGCCCATCTGGCCCGGTTTCCGCCGTCACCTTTCCTGGTGATCAGGGCAGAACGAATGTTTTCACCATAATATGCCGAATGGGCAACCGGGGTCCATTTTGCCGGACTCCAGTATGGATTGATACTACCGTAGGATATTTCATTGTCCAATTTTTTACGGGAATCGATGTATTGTTTCAGCTTGCTTTCCCTTGAGACCGATACATGTGAGAATCCATCATCCTCGTTATCTACAATGTACTCTCCATCATACTTAAAATGGACCGGGGTTTCACTGATCCGGTCATATTCAGTTAAACCGGCTCCTTTCTCGGTGCTGGCAGACCTCAGGAAAATGTTGAAACTGGAAGGGATATTCCCGGAAATGAGGGTATTCACTGTCATCATCCTGGGCTGGTCATACAGTACGACCTGTACCTCCCTGGTAGTACCTTCATCCACCTCATACAACCTCTGTTCGGTACTCATTCCGCTACCTCCTCCACCAAAACCTCCCTGTCCCATGATACGGAATGTGACATCCACCATGCCTTTTGCCGCTCCAGTATTGGTGATCTTGAACCTGACCAGGAATACATCCCCGATCTCATCCCTGGTCTGAATAAATTCCGGAGTAGAAATCAGGAATGTGGCCATATTGCCCCCCGAATTGATGATATCGAGGTAGGGTTCTATCTCTACATCAAATTCATCACGGAAGTCACCGGCAAACTGCTCAAAGGATATTTCAGAAAAGGCATGGTCCTCCAGGTAGTAATAGAGGAAGTAATCAAAATCAACCATACCCACCCTGTTTTTTAATGCCAGGATTATAAAGCTTCCGGTCTGATTGATCAGGGATGAAGTAAGTTCTGTGTTCCACCTGGCAAAGATATCGATCATGCTCCTCTCCTGCAATGCCAGGTTGGCCCTTTCATTGTCCGTGATCCCTCCCGTAAAACCCTGTCTGGGTGACACTTCAAACCCCTCCTTGAGATAAAGCTCCATCATGGAATTGAAGATTGGATACTCCTTTGAACTGATCCCGGTCACGTAACTGTAGTAGAGAGGAAAGACACAATAGGGATTCTTTGTGTAGTTGGAACTGCCCTGGAAAGTGATCAGGTCCTCCCCACCCTGTGGCCCCTGTCCCGGCCTCATCGGTCTTGTCCGGGTACCGGAACGGAAAAAGGTATTCTGCAGGAACCGTTTGAATTGGTCCGTCTCCATCTCCCTGGGACTGCGTTGATTGTCCCGTTGCCGGTCACGCCGCTCCTCGGCCTTCTTCATACGGGCAAAATCCAGTGTATTGATGCCGGCACCTTTTTCAGGGAGCAAAATCATCTCGGGCAGAATGTGTTCTATGGTTTGAATATAAGGTCTTTCATATGCATGATACTGGATGGGGACCTCCACCAGATTGATCCTCCTGAAGGGGTAATAGAGGTCCAGCTCATCAATTTCATAATTATCCTTGGCCTCATTGATCAGGATATCCAGGGTATCGGTAATGTTTGATAAAAAGCCCGAAAAGTAATCATGGTCAGGTTTTATAAACAGGTTGTACTCCACTCCTTCTATTTCCATGCTTCTTTTCTCAAAAGGGCCGATCACCAGAGCGAGTGCATTCAGATCCGTCTCAGGAATGAATTGAACCTGATCATCCAGATATTCAGCCTTTCCCGGGGCAATAGCTGTAAGTTTTTTATGGGGTACAACAGTCAGACTAAACCGTACAAAATCCAGTTCACGAGGCTGGAATGTAATCATATTGAATCCGACTCCGGCCATGGGATACCAGAGTAATTCCGGGGTAAGCAACAGATAGTTGCTATTGATGATCCCGGGCTTTTTATCAACGGTGGCCACCTGGATGCGTTTCAGGGATTCCAGTTGTTCTGCGGGTATATCAAGGTAGGTAACAGATTCATCCGGTATTCCACTGTAATAAAAGGATAACCTGCCCCTGTTTCCCGGAGCAATCCCATTATCCGGGATGATCTGGATGATCTGGTCTCTCCTGATGAAGTTTACAGCTCCTGTCCTGTCTGTAATACTATCAATAGAAAAACCCGGATTAAGTGAGAAGATAAGGGTATCGATGGATTGTCTGTTCTGGTTTCTCAGGCGAATCTCTGAACTGATCGTCAGCTTGCTTCCCTGCTGAACCACATGCAGATCGTTGGAAATTATATCCACCACAGCCCTGTCAGCATACCTGTTGTTCAGTTCCAGGTAATGCTCCCTGCCGGTTGCCAGGTCCTGGTGGCCCAGATAATACCGGAAACCCAATGAGCCTCCCAACATTGTAAATGCAATAAAAGCGACCAGGTTGATGTTATTCCATCGCCCGGTTTGGGGAAGCCGGTTCAGGAACCGGATGGTGGCAAATATGAAACCGATCCCCATCAACAGGTAAGCCAGCCTGTGCTGCAGGATCCGCTCGGGTTCCGCAAACTGGATGAAATCGGAATAGACCATCGGAAGGTTGAATGCCATATAGTCGAGCAAACCAAACAATTTGTCCTGGAAGTAAAAGAGGGTAAGTCCGATATAGCCCAACAGGACCAGGAATGTAACGGCCTGACTGCGAAACAGGATCATCATGAAAAACGAAAGTCCCAGTATGTAGATCAGTGTGGGTACAGAAATCAGCAGTGGGTAGTATAGATAAGCTTCCCATACGATGGGGACATCCTGCCTGATGAGGTTGAAGACCAGCGACATGGCCAGTGCCATTATAACCAGGCCAACAAACAGGATCAGGATTCCAAGTGTTTTACCTACAACATATTCACCGTTTGTAATGGGCCGTGCATAAATCACTTCGGTGGTATCCAGTTTCTTATCCCTGCGGAGAAAATCAGATGCCAGGAATACTGCAATCACTGCCTGGGCAACATTGATAAAGAGGACATTAATGTATGGCAGGTTGGCCGCAATGGCCCGTGTGCTCCACCTGGCACCGGAGTGGCCTCCAAACATTCCAATGTTGATCCCGAAGAGGATCAGCAGGGAGAGTATGGAAAAAATCCTGAAAAACCAGCTCCTGAAAAGTGTTTTCCTTTCATAGATGGCCACATTCAGTATGTTTCCAGGATTCATTATAAATTCCAGTGATTTAAATTGTTATCCATGTAATGAACATAGGCATGTTCAAGGTTTGGTTCTACCCTGTGGGCTTTCATTGAGGAAGGTTTTTCTCCCACAAACTGGATCTCCCAACCGGTTCCCGATGGTATGGTGGATATAATGGGGTAGTCTTCCTTCAGGTGTTCATACTCTTCCTGGCTTACTTCGGCTCTCCATACGTATCCTTTTGCCTTTTCCACCAGCAGATCAGGCGTACCATGATAGATCAATGCTCCCTCATTCAGGAGAGCCATCTGATTGCAGGTGCTTGAAATATCCCCTACTATATGAGTGGAAAGAATAATAATGGTCTCGGTCCGGCTTAGATCCGACATCAGATTCCGGAACCTGATGCGTTCCTCCGGATCAAGACCGGTAGTAGGTTCATCTACAATAATGATGGAAGGATATGCGATCAATGCCTGGGCAATTCCTAATCGACGCTTCATCCCACCTGAAAGCTTGTTGGCCATGCGATTCCTGAATTCATAAAGTCCGACGCTGGTAAGCATTTCATCGATCCTTTCCCTGCGGTCCTTTTTTGAATTCATACCGGCAAGCCTGGCAGCATAATCAAGGAATTCCCAGGATCGGAGTTTTGCAAAAAAACGAAAATCCTGGGGAAGATAACCCACCATTTCCCGAACCTTCCTGCGGTGCTTGCTGATATCCCTGCCATCAATCAATACTTCACCCGAAGTGGGTTGCATGAGCGTGACCAGTATCCGCATCAGGGTTGATTTCCCTGCGCCATTGGGTCCCAGGAGGCCAAAAATCCCTTCATTAATGGTAAGATCTATCCCGTCAAGTGCCTTATACCCCCCCGGGTAAACCTTGTTCAGCTTTTTTATTTCTATCTTCAACGGTTATATCTTTCCGGCCGGATTTAAGCCTTTGTTGAGCTTTGACTGGTTGAATTCCCTAAGGTTTAAAAGGTATATATGAATATACCAAACATTTTCTAAATTAAACATTTTCTAAATTAAACCTTTTCAGGTAACAGAAGTCATAACTTTTATAAGAACAGAAAAACCGAAATTATTATGAAAAATTATGTAAATCTGAAATTAACTGTGCTTGCATTCGTCATGGCAGTTTTTACGATTCAATTGTCCGGACAGGGACCAGGTATGGGACCAGGACGCCAGATGAGTGAAGAAGATATCAAAGAGCGGATAGAAGACTTATCCGACACCCTTAAACTTTCGGAGGAACAGCACGGGAAAATACTGGAATATGAGCTTGAGTTCTATAATAAAAGGCAGGTGGAACGCCAGAAATTTGCCGGTGACCGTGAAGCCATGAGGGCTGCCATGATGGAAGCCAGGGAGGAACGTGACAAGAAGTATGCAGAGGTACTAACCAAAGTACAGATGGAGAAGTTCAAAGAGATCCAGGAACAGAGAAGAAGTCAAATGCGCCGCCTGTACCAGGAAAACAATTCCGGTAGCGACGATGAAAGACCTGCCAGGGGAAGGGGCCGGAATTAAGGAATCAGAAGCACTGAGTAAGGGCTGACCGCCACCATGAATAGTATTCATCTTCCAGGTCCTCCATGGTCGGAAATGGATAGTAAAGGAAGCTATCCTGGTCTCCCACAAAGAAGCCGTTCCTGATGGTCCGATAGGGCAATTCGCCCTTATACTGGCGTATGACTGTTTTGGTTAGCCGTTCTTTGGAGGACATCAACTTGGAGAGGCAGTCCCTCAGGTGGTCCGGATTGGGGTATGGCAAGTCGTAAATAGGTGCATCGGGATGCGTTGCCAGCCTGTTCAGTTTCAACTCAGCCAGGAAGATCCTGGGAGCCGAAACCGGTTTACCGGTGTCTGTCAGGAAGTTGATGAACTCCGGAGGGGACAACTTGCTGGCAACCCTTGTACTGATGGGATTGAACTGCTGGTAAAGGTGAACTAAATCCCGTTCATCGGGCCTGAAAGAATGTGATTTCAGTTCCAGCACCTTTCCATCATCGGTAACCAGGTACAGGTTCTTCAGTGCTTCCAGTGGTGTATTTTCCAGTACCCTGTATATGGAAAGAAAGAGAGAGCGTTTCGGCTCCCCATCCTTGTATGGAACGAGCCGTTCCTTTATATACTCCCAGGGCAGGTTTTTCATTTTCTCGGGATCTACCTCAAAATAGATGGCCTGTCCACGAAGTCTCTTCTTGGTACCTACGGCAAGATAATGACCGAATTTAACCGGAGGAAGATGAGAAGCTACCAGCGATTCGGGTGTGGCGGAAAGGTAAATGAACTGTTTCATGACGGCTGGATTTAGGGGTGTTCTTAAAATTACATTATAACGGACTAAAAGTCAAGCGTGGTGATATGTTTCACATCTTATAGTTGACTGCCCAAATCACATGTCAGTCAGATCAGCAAATGCAAAATGGAACTATTCTTCGTACAGAACAGAATGCATTTCATATAATTCCCCGATGGGCATTTTGATCACTTTCCTGTCGTAGGTCATTAATCCGTTCACTTCGCCCTCCACATCAGTGGTCTGTGTGTATACGGCTGCAGAGAGGCCCATGCTTTTTTTCATCTCAACGATCTGAGCAAATTTATACTTATAATGCTCCATCAGCTCTTCCGGTGTCTTATAGGTCTGTTACCCCCAATTCCGCATCTCCGGATTCCATAGGTGCCCTTCAACAGGCATTCCGATCCCACCATACTCTCCCATCACGCATGCCCGGTCAGTTGTTACCGGTGGAACAGTTACTTCGGTATGGTAACTATGAATGTCATAGATGTCACCACATGACCGCAACGACCATCCGCTTACAGGATTCACCAGACGTGAGGGATCATAAGCCTTTACCATATTTGAAATGCGACAGGTAGAATACTGGCCCCAGCCTTCATTGAACGGAACCCAGATAACAATGCTGGGGGCATTGTAATGAAGGTCTATCATGCGTCTTAACTCCCATTCAAATTGTGCCGTTTCCTCTGTTCGCCTTGGCGGATCGCCGTGATCCCTGCCAACAAATAACCGGCGAGTCCCGCGGTCATCTCCTTCACCGGGAAAAACCACCATTACCGAGGGCATATCCTGCCATACCATGATGCCCAGCCGGTCACAATGATAATACCAGCGGTCGGGTTCCACCTTGATATGTTTCCGGATCATGTTGAATCCCATTTTTTTGGTGACTTCAAGGTCATACTTCATGGCATCATCGGATGGAGGGGTATGCAATCCATCAGGCCACCATCCCTGGTCCAGGGTACCATAATGGAATAACGGTTTGTTATTGAGGAACAATGCCCGGGCAAAGTAAATTCCCTTCTGTACCATAACCTCTCTTCAGGCATAAAGTCTTTTCCAACACCGGAAAGAGCCGATTCCACACAGAAAGGGACCAGGATCTGCCCCTGGTGATTCTTCGGTTCAGGTTCATCCAATCTTCCCGCATAAGCTGGGGACGGGGATATTCCTGCCAGACATTCCCCGGATTCAGTTCTTCTCCCCATGGGGTCATGATCTTATCCCCGGCAGGTTTCCATTCTTGTGCTTTGCCAAGCGGCACCAATAGCACAAACATTAATGCTATAAACTGAATTCTCATGGTGATGTTTTTTAGTATTCTGTTTCAAAATGCTCTTCATGCACGATCCTTCCGTCCACATCACAATGCTGGAATGTAAGCAGTACTTTTTCTTCCAGGCGGGTAACCTTCCCGGCCAGGAAGCCCCCTTTAACCCTGAGGAAGCGGTGTTCCGGTCTAAGATCTGTTTGCTTCCATCCTCCGGCGTGTACATCCGAACCTGCACCGCAGCTGAATTCCCACAGGTTGGTTCCTTCCCGGTGTGTTACATATTGCCAGTGACGGTCGCCATTGCAAAGGAATACATTTTCAAACTGATCGACGAACTGGCGGATCTCTTCACCTTCGTAGGAGAAATTCTGATTGGAATGGTTATCATTTTTGTTGTCCCGGTCGGGTCCCAGGATCGGAGTGGGTGAAATGATCAGTTTAAAAGTGGCATCTGATGCTTCCAGGGTCCGGAACAACCACCTCTTCTGTTCCTCTCCCCATATGGTTTTTCCGGGACCATCCGGCAAATGATTCTGACTGCGGAAATTACGTCCTTCCATCAACCATATCTGAAGATCCTTTCCCCACCTGATGGTTTTATAAGGTTCTGGATTTGACGGAAACTGCTCTCTGTCAAAAATCTCAAGCCCCCTTTCAAAAGTGACTGTCCCGTATTGCATCCCTGGAAACACATCATTACAGAGGGCATCATGGTCATCTTTCATGAAATAGGTGGTGACCTCGGTGAAGAACTGCCGCTGGAATGGAAGGGCAAAGAGGCGGTCCCATTTAAAACGCATCATCTCTTCGGTCATGGCCCGGGGATTGTGCATGTCGTAATATTCAATATCCCCTGTATGGACATAAAAATCGGGTACTGTGGCCAGCATGGAGGGATAGATCTTATGTCCCATGATTGAATCGTCCCGCCGGTTAAAATCGTGACAGGTGACAATGCAGAACCGGGTCTCCCGGACCATCTCTTCATCGGGTGGTGTGATAAAGGTTCCGGAAACGGTATCCGAAATCCCGTGATTGGCATCTTCTCTCGCATAGATATCTACCTGGTACCTGGTATTTGCTTCAAGTCCCTCAAGTTTCCACTGCATGGTGTAGTTTTTATCAGGATCGACCTTCTCCCATGGAGTCTCAATGGTTACTCCCGGGTCTATCATCGGGTAATATTTCAGCTTGACTTCCCCTGTTGCACCGGGACAAGCCCCCTCCATGTCATCAAGTGTCAGGCTGTCCGGTATCTGTGCCAGATGTATTGAATCCCGGTTCCTGCAATTCCTTAGCTTGCTGTGCTGTTCCTGAGTCAGAGGTATAAACTGTTGACCTCCAAGATTCATCTCAGGTCTCAGGGTCAGCCGCGTCCATATGACGATTGAATGCTGATCTGCCCAACCGTTGTGAAATCCATTCCCGAAGTACGGACCGTCTGTTATATCGTTGCTTGAGCATGAAGAAATAAGCAGGATGAGGAGAAATCCCAGTGAGTTTGCATTAAAAAATAAATCAAAAGCATTATTATTATTCATTATTGGGGCAAGGTTAATGTTATAAAATACTACTATGCAAATATTTATATATTATAGATATATATAATTTTATATAATTATAAATTATAATATGTTATATAAAATGCATATTTACCTGTTCCCGATCATCAACCTGAGGATGTTGAAAGGCTCTTTGTTCTATTCAGCTTTTTTGAAGATCCATTTACTTACTGCAGGAGCCTGGTATTTTTTCATACGATCCAGCAGCTCCTCAATCTCCTCACTGATGATTACCATCTCGCTGTTTAACTCTTTGAGGAATCCCTCATTGACCATGTTTATAATTACCCTGCTCAAATCATCGAAAAATCCGTTAATATTCAGCAATCCAACAGGTTTTTCGTGAATCCCCAGCTGTCCCCAAGTGAGCATCTCAAACAGTTCATCCATTGTTCCGAAGCCACCAGGCAGAGCAATGGCTCCGTCACTCAATTCATATACCCTGGCTTTTCGTTCATGCATGGTTTCAACGCGAATGAGTTCGGAAAGGTTTTCATGTGCCACCTCACTGGTTTGCAGGAAGCCCGGGATTACCCCGATCACATCGCCACCTGCTTCAAGTACAGCATCGGCTATGGCCCCCATCAATCCGACTCTTGCTCCGCCATAAACAAGTCGTATGTCATTATTGGCCAGAGTTTTTCCGAGATCTATAGCTTTCTCCCTATAAATCTCATTGCTCCCCGAACTTGAGCCGCAAAACACAGCAATACTCTTCATACGTTTAAGATAGGGATTAATTTATAAAAAAAAAGCTGCTCCGGTTCTCAATAACCGGAACAGCTTTCACATGAATGAGTTAATCCAGATCAGATTACCGGTGCAGGATGATTTTTAAGAACTGCTGTATATTGCTCGTAATCCTCCGGCGAGAGTTTATGGTTCTTCAACTCTCCATTGAGGTATTTGTCATAGCCCACCAGGTCCATCAATCCATGTCCGCTGAAATTGAAAAGGATCACCTTCTCTTTTCCCTCTTCCTTCGCCTTGTTTGCCTCTTTTATTACAGAAGCAATAGCGTGGTTAGTCTCAGGAGCAGGTATGATGCCTTCAGAACGGGCGAACAATATACCTGCTTCGTAGCACTCCAGCTGTTGCAAGGCCTGGGGTGTGGCCAGACCCTGATTCACAGCATGACTGACAAGCGGTGACATACCATGATACCGCAGGCCTCCTGCATGGATGGGAGGTGGTATAAATCCATGACCCAGTGAGTTCATGGCCAGTAAAGGGGTCATCTTTGCAATATCGCCATGATCATAGGCAAAAGGCGCTTTTGTGAGTGTGGGGCAACTGGCAGGCTCCACTGGAATGATGTCAATTTCTGCACCATTGATCTTGTCCAGTATGAACGGGAAACTGAGTCCGGCAAAATTACTGCCACCTCCGGCACAACCGATCACAACATCAGGTAATTTCTCATTGATCTTTTGCAGCTGCTTTTTGGCTTCCAGACCGATAATGGTTTGATGAAGCATTACATGGTTTAAAACACTGCCCAATGAATAACGGGTTTGACCTGTTTCATCGGTAACTGCAGCTTCAATGGCTTCACTGATGGCAATACCCAGGCTACCTGGGGTATCAGGGTGTTCTGCAAGCACATTCCTCCCTGCCTGTGTCTCTTCACTGGGACTGGCTATACATTTTCCTCCCCAGGTCTGCATCATCATCTTGCGGAAAGGTTTCTGGTCGAAACTTACCCGAACCATGAAAACTTTGCACTCCAATCCCAGCAATGAGCAGGCGAAAGAGAGCGCACTCCCCCACTGTCCGGCACCGGTTTCGGTGGTAAGCTTTTTGATACCGAATTCCTTATTGTAATAGGCCTGAGCCACGGCAGTATTTGGTTTATGACTACCAGCCGGAGAAAGGGCTTCATTTTTGTAATAGATCCTGGCCGGTGTGCCCAGCGCTTTCTCCAGGCTATAAGCCCTTACAAGTGGTGCGGGACGCCACAGATAGAGCATTTCAAGTACTTTTTCAGGTATATCAATCCAGCGCTCGGTGCTTACTTCCTGCTCAATCAGGTTCATGGGAAATACCGGTGCCAGCATTTCAGGTCCAATGGGTTTACCATCCGGTCCCAACGGAGGATTCAGGACACCCGGAAGGTCTGCGGCAAGGTTGTACCACTGTTTTGGCATTTCATGCTCATCGAGTGTTACTTTTTTCATTCTGCTCATGGTTTCCAGTTTTAAAGGAGTTAATAATGTCAATAAAAAAACGGGGCAGTTAAATCTAACATGCCCCGTTTATGCTTTTATGATACAATATCATTATAAGCTAACCATAGTCGACGAAGCATCCTGAAGGGAGTGCCACCATCGCCAGCGCCAGCAATTTGTTTTGGTATAATGATCCATTGATCGGGTTTATGATCCGAAAATAAACATTATTTTTTAATGTCCGATTGTTTGATCGTCTGAAATGATTCTAAACTGGATAAAAGACCAGTTTGGATCTTTTATAGAATCAGATTAATCAATAATTTTCATTAACGTTTCATACTTCACCCATGCATCACAGAAAACAGGTTCACCGGGGTATGGTACTTGGCATCGATGTAGGTTCCGTATCGATCTCTATTGTATGTATTGATCCGGAAGGGAAGCTGAAAAAGCAAGCCTATATGCTTGGCGGATTGTTCAGGAAGACTTCCTGTCGAATCAGACCTTATGAATCTGTTCCGGGCCAGACTGATGCTGTTTTTGAAGAAGTACATAAACTGCTGGTTAAAGCCATGGGAGGAGATCAATCCATTGATAGCGCAATCAGCGAGGGATTAAGGCTGGTTGATGGGATTGAATATGACAGGACCCTTCGAAAACCCCCCGTGATCAATCCCAGAGCCCTGGAGAAACAGCTTTCGGCTTTCAATATCCATCTGTACCATTCGGGGGAGTCCTACGATAACATCCTGAAAACCTTCTATATTTTAAAAAACTACCCTGATGTGGCCCTGTTTGTTCAGACCAATCCGTCGTTTTGTTGCCCGTCCCTTGTTACAGAGGCCATGACCCGACAAATACGCCAGCAAACCGGTGTCCCCATTGTTACGATTACATATGACGGCACCAGTGAAACAATGAATGATTCCATCGTTCCCTATATCCAGAAAAAGAAGAGAGTATAATGAATCGGTAATGTCCCCTGTTTAGCAAATGTTATATTTATCTTAATAGACAGGATTCTTCCAGGGTTCTGGCTTCTCATATTTACTTGCAGAAGCCCACCTGATCCCGCGTTTCATGATTTCAAGGGCTTCAGGCACTTCGAAATCTTTCATCACATGACCCAGGGAGGTATAAAAGACCCTGCCCTTCCCGTGCATCTTTTTCCAGACTACAGGCATGGTACAACCATCAATCCAATCCGCGTGATCATCATTAAAGGTTGTGGTAGCCAGTACCTTCATATTGGGATCCACGTGTAAATAGTATTGTTCGCTGTGCATATTGAATTCATTGAGGCCTTTCGTCACAGGATCTTCATGGTCAACTATCTGGACGCTGTAGTCAATGACTCCACCCGGGTGCGCAACCCACTGACCACCGGTCATGAACTGGTATGATACATTTTGCCTGAAAGAATCACACAGTCCACCATGCCACCCGGCAATACCAACGCCGCTTTTTACCGCATCAAGGAGTCCTTTCTCCTGTTCCTTGGAAATCTCGGCCATGGTAAAGATTTGAACCACCAGGTCAATTCCGCTCATATAATTCTTGTCAGCGTATGGATCCAGAGAATTGAATGCCTCAACAATTGCACCTTCACTTTCCATCCACGGTTTGAATAGCCCGACAGATTGCTCTGGCTCATGCCCATCCCATCCACCATAGGTGTACAATACTTTTCTCCCTTTCAGTAATGGAAGTTTACGGATTATCCCCGATCCTCTCTTTTGATGATCCCTGGCTTGTAGTCCCAGAGAAGCTCCCATGGCTGCGACAACTGAGCTGGACAGGAATTTGCGTCGGTTGTAAATCATGTGGAAATAGTTTTTCCTAAAAGTAATGGGAAAATTAATAAGCACAAAAAAACCCCTCGCCGGAGCGAAGGGTTAAAGATTAAGACGTAATGATCTGCTCAACTATATAAGTTTGACATTCACTGCATTTAATCCTTTGCGTCCTTCTGTAACCTCAAAAGTTACGTCGTCATCTTCCTTGATCTTATCGATCAGGCCTGATACGTGGACAAAAAATTCTTCGTCGGATTCGACGTCCTTAATAAATCCGTATCCTTTGGATTCATTAAAAAATTTTACTTTACCTTCTTTCATTGTATAAATTGATAATTAATTAACAGTGCAAAAGTAATACATAATAAACCAAAAACACAAAGAGTTTTGTAACAATTAGCATTTTACCTTGGAATCATATAAAAGAAAACCGCAAAAAAATGGGATAAACTACCTGCAATCACCAGCAAATGCCACACCAGGTGATGGTAAGGGAACTTGATCAGTTTGAAGAAAACTATTCCCAGGGTATAGCAAAGACCACCAATAAGAATCCACAACCAGCCCATAACCGGTAACCTGTCAATAATCGGAACAATAGCGATCAGGAAAAGCCAACCCATGACTGCATATGATATCACATAAAAAGTATTTACGCCTGAATTAAAATTACCCGGACGGGTCAGGATCAAAATCGTTCCAAAAATGGCCAAACCCCATTCAATCCCAAATATAATCCAACCAAAGGGCCCATTCAGCGTAATAAGTGCAATGGGGGTATAGGTTGCCGCGATTAAAAAGTAAATAGCGATCCTGTCAATATTAAAGAACAGGTCTTTGGCCTTTCCCATGGGTAATATATGTGTCAGTGTGGAAGAGAGGTACAGGATGATCATCGATCCACCGAAAACGGAGGTGCTCACAAGGTGCCAGGCGTTTCCATGAACTACTGAATGGTAGATCATCAATACAAGCCCTGCCACTGCAAGCAGCGCACCTAAAAAATGTGAAACTGCATTTGCCACCTCCTCGCGCTTTGAAAATTTCGTATTTAATTCCATCTCAATTATTTGTTTTCAAAATTAGTCAGCAAGCAATTACCCTGTTGATTTGGCAATCCCCAAATGGACGATTTCATCCCAAAATAAGTATATTTGTCACAGTAGTTGTCTGAAGAAGCCCATCTGTAACCTATGAAGAGGATCCTGTTTCATATTACCCTTGCATTTATCTTCTTCAGTAATTCATTTGCGCAGGATTCCAATGCTGACAGTTTATTGGCCATGAGCAGGATTTTGACCGGCAACGATCTGGGAAGGGCCTATTACGAGCTTTCCCTGGAATTAAAGGACTCCCATACTGACAGTGCACTCTATTTCGCAAACCAGGCTGAACTCATACTCATTAAGAATGACCCGGACAACCTGTTACCTCCTCTGTATAAAAGCAAGGGTAAGATCTATGAGATTAAGCTGGCATATGACCGGAGTCTCTTCTATTACCGCAAGGCCTACGATGAATTCATCAAACTGGAAAACCTCCATGAAATTGGCAGCTGTGCCCTGAGTATGGGCCACCTCCATTATGAAATGGCTGATTTCAGTGAGGCCTATTACTTTTATATGCATAGTTTGAATGCATTTGAGAGGGATGGAGATCGGCTGGGCATCGCCATGATGGAAAATAATCTGGGAACTGTTGCACATGAGATGGGTAAACTTCACGAAGCAGAGAGGCATTACCTGAACGCATATGAAATCTACAGGGAAAATGCAGAGGTTCTCGATGAATGCCACGCATTGAACAATATCGGCCTGATTCTCTATGATAAAAACCAGTACGATTCAGCCCTTGTCTATTTCCATGAAGTAATCCAGAAAATGAATCCCGATTCCCTGGAATCAGATGCGGAGCAATATATCCTTTCCGGTGTGTACAACAATATGGCGCTGGCATACATTGACCTGGGAGTACACGAAAAGGCCCTGGAGTACCTGAGAAAGGGACTTACCCTGGCCCGAAAAATTGACGACCAGTATTACATAGGATCTGTTTACATAAATCTCGGATCACTTTTCGGGGAGATGAATCAGCAGGATTCATCGCTCTTTTACCTTCATAGGGCTCTGAAGATAGCTAAAGTGAGGGGATTCAGGCACCTGGAGTTGGAAGCCTATAATGAACTATCCCGGTTGCATGCAGGGTTAGGCAGCTATATGTCTGCATACAACTGGCAACTCAGATACGATACGGTGTATAAAGACCTGTTTAACGAAAAACAATCTGAACAGATCGCCCGATTAAGGTCAAGGTATGAACAGGAGATAACTGATAAGGAAATTGAACAGCTTCAATCCGAGTCGCAGGTTCAGAGGATGCTCAATAAAGTATTCATTATTTTTATTGTAGTCATCGTTGCCCTGGTCATCATCATTGCCATCAATCTTCGCTCGAAAAAGATTACCAACCAGATGCTGGCAGAGCGGAACCTTCAAATATCAAATGCCATCCGGAAATTGAGTGAATCAGAGAAAGAACTGCAGAAACTGAATAAATCAAAAGACAGGATCTTTTCGGTTGTAGCCCATGACCTGCGAAATCCGGTGGCAGCAGTTAGTGGTTTCTCTGAGTTGCTGCATGATAATTTTGAGCAGTTCTCGGTTGAAACGCAAAAAGAGTACATTTTGCAGATTTTACAGGGTACACAGAGGGTACAGAACCTGCTGGAGAACCTCCTGATCTGGGCAAGGTCCCAGATGAAAGCTATCAAATATGAGCCCGGGGTCCTGAAGATGAAAAGTGTGGTCGATGAATGTGTGAAGGAAATGAAAGCCAATCTTGACCATAAAAAGATCAACTGCATTGTGAAGATTGACAGAAAGTGTGTGGTTTTTGCGGATAAGGCCATGATTTATACCATCTACCGGAACCTGATCATGAATGCCATTAAATTCAGTTTTCCGGGCGGCAGGATCAGGATCACCACTGAGAATGGTACAGATATGTGTAATATTTCGGTAGCAGATGAAGGAATCGGAATTCAGCCCGAGATCCAGAACAAACTCTTTGATGCCAATGAAGCGATATCCACACCTGGTACAACGGGTGAATCCGGTTCAGGCCTGGGCCTGATCATATGCAAAGAATTCCTGGAAAGGAGCAATGGTATGATTCGGGTTGAAAGCGAACCTGGAAATGGTTCCACCTTTATAGTAAGCTTACCCCTTTCAAGCCTGGAATAACCCTACTTCATCATATCCTTAAAGATCTTTTCGAATTTTTCCACCTTGGGTTGAATAACTACCCGGCAATAACCCTGGTCAGGATTGTTTTCAAAGTATTCCTGGTGATCATCTTCAGCTTCATAGAAGTCTTCGAAGGGCTCTACCTTCGTTACTACCGGATCATTCCATATCCCTGCTCCATCCAGTTCCATAATAACACTTTCTGCCTGCTTCTGCTGTTCTTCATCATGGTACAGTACAGTGGAACGGTACTGGGTACCCACATCAGTTCCCTGCCTGTTCAGGGTAGTGGGATCGTGGGTTTTGAAAAATATTTCAAGCAACTCTAAATATCTTACTTTTCCGGGATCAAAGCTGATCCGGACCACCTCAGCGTGGCCAGTCATACCTGTTGTTACTTGCTTGTACGTGGGATTAACCACATGACCGCCGGAATAGCCCGATACAACCGAATGAACTCCGGATACCCGATTAAAGATGGCTTCAACACACCAGAAACAACCGCCACCAAAAGTTGCAAGTTCGTTTTTTTCATTCATAACTGATTGCCCGAAGGAAGTAACCGTATCGCAACATTACTCTATGATAACCGGAATCTTCCAAATTTGTTTGGACAGCGGATTTCATCAGATTAAAATTTTCCATGTTCGTTTCATGGGTTTTTCGTTGTAACTTTATTCCATGCACCCGGCATCCTACTATAAAAAACTGGAAGACGGATCGGTTCAATGTCTCCTTTGTCCCCACCTATGCACTCTGGGAAAGGACAAATATGGAAAGTGCAGTACCCGTGTGAACAGAGGAGGAGAACTGATCACTGAAAGCTATGGGATCCTGTCATCCATCTCAACAGATCCGGTTGAAAAGAAGCCTTTGTACCATTTTTTTCCGGGACGATCGATCTTTTCCATCGGGAGTTTCGGGTGCAACCTTTCATGTGACTTCTGCCAGAACTGTGATATCTCTCAGATTGATCACCATGTTTTTTCACAACATCCTGTCAGGAATCCGGAAGACATCGTGCATAAAGCATTTTTACACAAGGATAATATTGGGCTGGCCTATACATATAATGAACCGACCATCTATTATGAGTACATGATCAGGTGCGCAGCACTGATAAAGGAACATCAGCTCCGGAATGTCATGGTTACTAATGGTTACATCAACGGAGACCCTCTTGATGAATTACTTCCGTATATGGATGCCTTTAACGTGGATCTGAAATCTTTTCGTGACGAATTTTACCTGAAAAGGTCAGGAGCAACACTAAGACCAGTACTGGAGACGATAAGAAAGATCGCAAACTCGGACCGTCACCTTGAATTGACATTTCTGATCATCCCTGGTTTCAATGACTCGGAAGCCGAATGGAATGATATGATCAGCTGGATCAATGAAAATTGCGGACAGGATATTGTACTGCATGTGAGTCGGTATTTCCCCCGTTACAAACTGAATAAACCTCCTACCCCGCTTAATACAATACAACGTTTTTTGGATCTTGCAAAGGATCGGATCCCTTTTGTTTACCCGGGTAATACCCCACAGCTCGACAACCATACATTCTGTCCCGGTTGCAAGGCTTTGATCATTGAGCGCAATCTTTACAATGCCGTAACCACAGGCGTGGGACCTGACGGGCATTGCAAACAGTGCAATTTTAAGATTTATGGAATATTTAATGTGCCATTGTCATGAAGAACAGAAGTGCAGTTGTGGAGGGACGATTTTACCCTGCCACAAAGAATAAAATATTTGACCAGATCCATGAGATCGAGATTACAGGCAGATATCCTGTAGCAGAGCTGTCACCTGAACGAATCTTTGGGGCGGTATTGCCCCACGCCGGACATATTTACTCTGGTCACCAGACCATTCCCTTTTTCAAGCTGATCAACAGGCTGGGCATTTATCCGGAGACCTTCATCATTGTACATCCAAATCATTCGGGCAGCGGGCTTCCCCTGGCCATTGATGAGGCAGATGTATGGACAAACTCCATCGGTGAGGTTCCTGTGGACCGGGAGCTGGCCCTGGCCCTGTCTCTGCCATTTGACCCGCTGGCCCACGCCCGGGAACACTCGGCAGAGGTGATTATCCCATTTTTGCAATACTACCTGCCTGACCATCCTTTTTCAATTGTTCCTGTTTGCATGATGGATCAGAGTTATAAAAGTGCATCCCTGGTCGCTGAACGGATACACGAGGCAATTAAGGGTACAGGTAAAAACATCATGTTGCTTGCATCGTGTGATTTTTCCCACTTCCTGCCCCCCGCAGAAGGCCAGGAAAAGGACCAGATGGTGATCGACGAAATAGTTGCCAGGAATCCTAAGGGGATCGAGAAGATAGTTAAAGAACAGCATATTTCGGTCTGCGGTTATGGCCCTATCATGGTACTCATGGAGTATTCGCGAGTATTGTATGCTGAATATAGTATTGAGATACTGGCCAGGGGACACTCCGGACAGGTTAATCCATCCCGTGAAGTAGTTGATTACATATCAATGATCATGTTCCAATGACCCTGACTGAAACTGATAAAAGAAGTTTACTCAAACTTGCACGGCAAACCATAACAGGTAAGCTTACTCCAGGAAAGGCTCCCGATAATCCCGATCCTGAAACCTCAGACACGCTGCAACTGCGATGTGGTGCATTTGTGTCGGTATACATAAATGGAAAGCTCAGGGGCTGTATTGGCACCTTTTCCGAAGAAGAGACTCTTTACGGGAATGTGAAGAACATGGCACTTTCAGCATCTACCTCCGATTCCAGGTTCAACCCCATTGAACCTGAGGAACTGGATGACCTTACAATCGAAATCAGCGTTCTTTCTCCCAGGAAACTGATCTTCGATAAAAGAGAGATCATCCTGGGTAAACACGGTATATATTTAATAAAGGGATTGAACAGGGGTACCCTGCTCCCGCAGGTGGCCACCGACCAGAACTGGTCGGTGGATGAATTCCTCGGAAACTGTGCCAGTCACAAAGCTGGTATCGGCTGGGATGGTTGGAGAACAGCTGATCTTTTCACCTACGAGGCCATCGTATTTAGTTCCGAAGAGATCGACAGCAACTGTTAATAGATCTTAATAATACGAAGAATTTCGTAATTTATTTGACATTATGAAATAGTTCGCATATATTTAGTACGAAATACTTCGTATGATGACTTTAAAACCTACCGAATCTGAACTTGAAATCTTGCAAATCCTCTGGGAATTTGGTCCCCTCACTGTCCGGCAGGTAAATGACCGGCTCAATGAACAACGCAGGGTGGGTTATACCACAACATTGAAGATCATGCAGATCATGACCGATAAGGAGTTGATGACCAGAGATACAGAGAACAGGTCACACGTTTACTCCCCTGCCCTGCAGCCTGCAGAAGTGCAGTCCACCATGCTGGATCATGTGCTAAGGACAGTATTCAAAGGAGACAGGTCCAACCTGGTCATGCAGGCCCTGGGTAACCACGCTGCCTCGGTTGAGGAGATGAAAGAAATCAAGGCACTTATAGAGAAACTGGAGGAGAAACAGGATGGAGTTCTTTGAAGGCAGCAGTAGCGGGATGATGGCATTGGGAAAAACCCTTGTGCATAGCTTATGGGTAGGTCTTTTACTACTCTCTATTCTTAAAGCTGGCCTCCTGTTGATACCAGTTCGCCATTCCAATCTGAGATACCGTGTTGCAACCAGCACCCTGCTTCTTTTCCTGGCATCGGTTGCAACAGTGTTCGGCATCCTCTATACTCCTCTGAATGATAGGATTATAGACTTACCGGACTCCTTAAGGGTCTCAACAGTAATACCCGGATTATATGAGCTTACCGGAGCTGCTGACAGTTCTCCTGTAAAGGTAATCTGCTATATCTGCAGCTATATCTATTTCTCCGGTATCCTGGTTATCCTGATCCGTTCCATATTCTCGATCAGGAATATCAAGGGATTAAAAAGGAGTGGGAGTCCCGTCCGCGGTGAATGGCTTGAACGTTTTCTTCGACTGAAGAACCAGATTGGCGTCAGTAAAAGGGTTGAACTCCTTATTTCAGACCGGATAAACGTTCCAGCATTATTTGGACTGGTTAAGCCTGCAATTATCGTTCCGGCGGGGATGTTAACCAATCTTCCTGTTAATCAGGTTGAAACCATTCTGATGCATGAGCTCTACCATTTGAGGAGGCTGGATTTCCTTGTAAACATTGTCCAGCTGGTATTAGAAGGACTTTTCTTTTACAACCCGGCGGTATGGGCCATCTCCCGCGTGATCCGTATTGAAAGAGAAAAATGTTGTGATGACAGGGTCCTGCAAATGTGTAAGCTTCCCATGGAGTATGCCAGCGCTCTTTTTCAGCTTGCCCAACACCGGCAGACAATCAATACGATGGTGCCAGGTGCAGGAGGAACAGACCAACAGCAACTGTTTATTCGAATTAAAAGAATCTTAAATCAGACAACCATGAAAACAAATATCAGAGAAAAACTATTTGCACTCCTTCTTCTTGCAGGAGGAATGGTAATCCTTTTAACCATTACAGGTTTTAGTTCAGGTTTCTCCATAGTACAGCATAATTATTATAAACAGAATGCTGCGCCTTTCATGGAACCGACAATTAAGTCTGTGATAGCATCAGATACCATACCTATCGTGGAAGAAGAAACACTGGAGGAAGAAATACTGGAAGTGGAAGAAGAAATACTGGAAGTGGAAGAAGAAACACTGGAAGTGGAAGAAGAGACACTGGAAGCACTCGAAGATATTGACTGGGAAGAGATCAGGCAGGATATGGAGGCTGCTAAGCTGGAAGCGCTCGAAGATATTGACTGGGAAGAGATTAGGCAGGATATGGAGGCTGCTAAGCTGGAAGCGCTCGAAGACATTGACTGGGAAGAGATCAGGCAGGATATGGAGGCTGCTAAGCTGGAAGCGCTCGAAGATATTGACTGGGAAGAGATCAAAGAAGAGATGGCCCATGCAAGGATTCATATGGACTCTATACTGAAAGATTTTGACTTTGATTTTGACTTTGATTTTGACATGGAGGATTTCAAGGTTGAAATGAAAGAAGCCATGAAAGAGATGAAAGCTATTGACTGGGAAGATATCCGGAAGGAGATGGAAAACAGCCGTGCTGAAATTGAGGATATCGATTTTGAACAGATCAGAAAGGATATTGAGAAAGCATTGGAAGGCATAGATATTGAAGAAATTAAGAAAGAAATTGAACGTTCGTTTGAAGAGATTGATCTGGAGGAAATGAAACGTGAGGTAGAAAAAGAGTTGAAAAACCAAAGCTGAATATTCAGGGCCAACGCATTTATAACTCAGGGATTTGGCTTCTGTCAACATTAGGCAGTGGAAAACTCATTGCACTGGACCCTGGATATGACTTTCAGAGAAGAGTCGAATTGTCATTGCTGTTGTAGCTGATATCTTTCTTTAAAAATCCTTTCTCCGTTTTTCAAGATCTGAATGTCACATCAGTGTGACATTTCAACCTGGGAAGCAGGATATAAGTGATCCCTCAACTCTTTAAATATCAGTCGTATATAATCTGGATGGCAGCAAGCCTACCAAATATGAATGTCACAACAGCGTGATATTTGTATATTCTGAAATGAAGACTCCTTTTTCCTGCTTTGTGCGAAGGGACAATGAGTTCTAGCTAAAAATCTTCACAATTTAAATGCGTTGGCCCTGGCTGAATATTTGGTTTTTAGATAATATCCTTTATATTTGCTTACCTGAGAAAGTGATACAGACCACAACAGAATAGTTAATAACCCTAAAACTAAATCTGTATCTGAAGATCCCGGTCCAAAAAAGACCGGGATTTTCTTTTATCCCTATTTCATTGATTCAATTGAGTTTAACTTAATAATTTTATTGGTGTAAAACTTACACTTCCTGTTTTTGGCACCGAATTTGATTTTCATTACTCAAAGATGTCAAACTAATAAAACCGGGAAATTATGAAAACCAGAGGATATACCACCGCAATGCTGATGGCATTGTTCTTAGGAACTGTTTCCATCAATGCACAAACAGCACGTCGCAGTGTTACCCAGGAGCAAAAGGAGCGAACTACTGCGACCAGGTCACAAGCCAGATCAGAATCTACCAAGAAAGCACGCACCACACAACCTGCCCGCCAGGTACA
>JAGLOO010000017.1 GCA_023138875.1 Bacteroidales bacterium | reverse complement strand
ACCTGCCCGCCAGGTACAGAAGCAGCAAGTGCAGAGGAATGCAAATACACATTCCGGTACATCCAGGAATGGAGGTACTGCTTACAGAAATAGGAAACCTGTAAGTATCAGTACCCCATACAATCCGAAGAGTAATTACAGGAAAGCCGATTCCAAAGTATATGTTAAGCACAACCGGTCTGCCAACACCAAAGTCAATAAGTATTCAACCATGCATTATTACGGGGGAAATCATTACCATTATGCCTATCCTACACGAAAAGTGAAGTTTCATTACCATCACGATACCTACGTGCACAATTACCACGTACTGTACTATCCCACATACAATAACATTTATTGGACAAGGAATATGTACAGGAACTACCGGAGATGGTACCCGCACTATACCTGGAGATATAAGTATGGCTACTCGATCCAGACCATGTCAGTGTTTGATGCAAAATACAACCTTGGTGAGGTGGCAATGGTATACGGACGGGTCTATGCCACCTGGCATAATAAAGAGACCGATGATTACCTGTTGTTCTTTGGCGGAGACTACCCATATCAGCAGTTCACTGTTGTATTGCCAGGAAATGTTGCAAGACGTTTCAGTTGGAGACCGGAACGGTACTTCCTGGGAGAGCACATGACCATCACGGGTCTGATCACCACATTCGACGGTATTCCTGAAATCATTGTAAAAAATAAGCGCCAGGTTGGCATTTACTAACCGACCGTTTATGTTCACCAACACGAGGCTGTCTCAGAAACATCATCCAATTGAGACAGTCTCTTTTTTTATTCTGAAAGAATTGCGGATACCCTCTGAACCGGATAGGCAGTGAAAATACCTTTACCCTGGTTATCGATGTTGGATCGCACATTGGCAGCGGGACCGGAAAAGAGCGGGTTGTTGCCCATAATCTCCAGCTGAGCATCCACAATGAAGTTATAGTAATCCAGATCAATACTATTCAGTTCTAAGGTGACCGTATCACCTGGCATGAGGGCCTCACGGGGATCTTCATCCATTAGAAATCCCACAGGGAGCCCATAAATATAAGATCCATTGTAGAAGTCATCGCTCTGAATGGAATACTTTGATAATGTGTCGGTTAAAAGATCACTATTCTTCCATATCTTAAAACTGTACCATTCCCTGGTAGGTGGATCCAATGCATACATAAATACCTGGTACCCTGAAAAGAAAGGGGATTTGAAATAGGTCAGCCTGATGGAATCGAGCTTCAGGCCGGAGGGCATGGTACTCTCTGCATAATAGGATTCATCAGCACCATCCCCATCCGCATCCACCTGACTGATATGGAGGTGGTAAGTGGTTTGAGGTTCACCTCGGAAAGCGGCAGGTGTACGGTATAAACCTGGAATTGTATCATGCTCCTCAAGGATGACCAGATTGTTTCCATACTCAAGTTCAACCAGAGCCCCTGACACTTTCGGAGAAGGCCTGTTGGAGAAATAATCACTTGAAGTGGTCAATTGCACCTGGTGACGGACCGAGTCGGATGTGACAGTCCCGAATACCACCAGGCGTTGAAAAGTGGAATCAAGTTCAATATCAATAAGCTCAGTGCAGGCAGCAAATCCCATTAAGGCCAGAACCAGCAAAACTCCTTTTGGATATTTGTTATTTCGTGCCATTAGAACTTAAAATTATAGGTGATGGCCGGAATGATGGAAAAAAGGTAGGTCATCTCGGCATAGGTCAGGTCAGGATTATCATTGTCCTGGATGAAATTAATGGTCCATATATTTTTCCTGGCGTAGGCATTGTACACGGAAAAATTCCACTCACTCTGCCATCTCCTTCCTGGCTTCTCTTTCCCAGTAATAGTAACCGACACATCCAACCGGTGATAATCAGGGAGCCTGTATTCATTTCTTCCGGTATACAGAGGAAGGATGCTCCCCAGTACCTCATACCTGCCGGATGGCAGGGTAAAGGGAATCCCTGTAGAATAGATCCAGTTAGCTGCCAGTCCAATCCTGTCGGTTAAGTTATAGCTGAAGACCAACGCAAGATCATGGGGTTTTTCGTAAGGGGCAGGATAGGGTATTCCATTATTGATCTCCGGAATATCGCGAGTGATCTTTGAGTAAGTGTAACTAATCCACCCGGATAATTGAGGGGTCTCATATTTTATAAAAAGCTCCGCTCCATAGGATGTTGCATCCCCAATGCGCAATTCTCCTTCGAGCCGGGGATTTAACAGCAATTGTGCATGATCCCTGAAATCGATTGAATTGGTCATCTTTTTATAGTATAGCTCCACCGACGATTCTATCCTGTTATCAAGGGAATTCCTGAAATAGCCCATGGCTAACTGGTCGGAGATCTGCGGTTCGATATTGGGAGAAGCCGGAAACCATATGTCCAGAGGAGTTCCTGCGGTAGAATTGCTGGCCATCTGCAAATACTGGCGGTTTCGGGAATAACTGGCCTTGATAGAATTTCTTTCATTTAGCATGCAATTCAGCGCAATGCGGGGTTCCAGTCCATGATACAGGTTATAGAACTCCCCTTTTTCATAGAAGGTGGAATCAACTACCTCATATACATCATTATAGGAAAAGACTGTGGCGTCACCCACATTATGAAACATGGAGTACCGGAGTCCGTATCGCATGGCAAACCGGTCCCCAATTTTCGATTCTCCCGAGAAATAGATCCCGTTTTCGAGGGCAAGGTTATTCGATAATTCGGATTCATTAGCATTCCCATCCTGATCCCGGGCAGTGACAGATCCGGGTTTGATTACATGATAGAAGCTGGATAATCCATACCTGAAAGTATGTTCAGGTGACGGATACCAGATAAAATCTCCTTTGAAACCATAATCTTCAAGGAATGAGATCCAGTTGAAAAAAGGGATCTCCCCTTCAGGGGTACCCAGATCATAGAAGTAATGGGAATTAACAAGTGTGAAATTGCTAAACAGCTTTTTACTGAAGAGATGGTTCCATCGAAATGTAAAGGTGCGGTTTCCAAAATACATGCCGGCAAAATCATTAGCAAACACATCTTTACCGTAATAGCCTGAAAGATAGATCCTGTTTTTATCATTCACCATGTAATTCAGTTTCCCGTTCAGGTCAAAAAAGAAGAGGGAGTTATCTCGTACAGCCGTATCTTTTGCCAGCGGCAGGAATATATCTGCATAGGTACGCCTGGCTGATAGCAGAAAGGAGGCCTTTTCAGTAAAGACAGGTCCTTCGAGGGTGAGCCGGCTTGATATGGTACCGATTCCGCCGGTGGCGCTGAATCGTTTGTTGTTCCCATTTTTCATTCGAATATCCAGAAGGGATGCCAGGCGTCCACCTGAGCTGGCAGGGATGTCCCCTTTGTATAGCTTTACATCTTTGATGGCATCATTATTAAAAACGGAGAAGAAGCCCATTAGATGCGATGCATTGTATATAGTAGCCTCATCCAGCAGGATCAGGTTCTGATCATGGCTCCCTCCCCTGACGCTAAATCCAGAAGAACCTTCGCTGGTTACCTGCACCCCTGGCAGCAACTGAATGGCCTTGATCACATCCACTTCACCGAGCAATGCCGGAATCTTCCTGATAGATTGTATGGGTAATTGAACCGATCCGGTTTCCACACGGGTAATGTTTGCATTCCCTGCTTCTGCTGTAATGGTCACCTCTTCCAGTTCCTGCAGCGATTCACCCAGCTCAATATTGAGTACTATGTCCGAATCCAGGTTTACGGACTGCCTCTGGGCCACATACCCGATGTAGGAATACACCAGGGTATAAGAACCCGGATCAAGGGACAGGGAGTAATACCCATACGTGTTGGTAATGGTTCCTTTCCCAATTTCCAGGATAGTCACGTTGGCACCAATCAGCTCCTCTCCAGTGGCTGCATCCTGCACATAACCACTGACAATGACCTTGCCAAAGCTTTCGATTGCAATGAAAGAAATGCAAACGCTAAAAAACAGACTAATATATCGCGATCTCAACATCCGGAATGCATCACTAGAAGATGCAATAAAAGACAATTATCAGACCAATTAGTTGCATTGATCTGATAATTGAAGCAGAATTAATAAAAACTTATCGAGTGCGACTGCTCTGTTATACAATTTGGTTCATGGCATCAATAAAAGCTTCTACAGACGCAGTAATAATATCTGTAGATGCGGAAAATCCATAATAGACCACACCTTTGTGTTCTAACTGCATATGCACTTTACCAAGGTCGTCGCTGCCACGTGTAATGGCCTGGATCAGGAACTCTTCAATTCTTACTTTTCGTTTCAGGATATCCTTCACCGCATTAATGGCAGCATCTACAGGGCCATTCCCGTCGGCAGTGGCAGAATGAAATTTGCCGTTCCACTCCAGTTTTACTGTGGCCACAGGAGTTGTTCCTTTGCCACAGATAACCTGCAAATGATGGAGGTAAAGATTCCTTTTTATATCCCTGGCACTTGCTCCGGCCAGCACCTTCAGGTCTTCATCCACAATTTCCTTCTTGGAGTCGGCAAGTTTGAGGAACTCTTCATAGATGGTATCCAGTGCAGGCTTACTGAAGGAATATCCCAGTTTCGCCAGCCTGTGTTTCAATGCTGCCCTTCCGCTACGTGCTGATAGCAGGATCGAGGATTCATTGATCCCAACCGTTTTTGGATTGATAATTTCATAGTTCTCCCGCTTCTTCAATACGCCATCCTGGTGAATTCCAGAGGAGTGAGCAAAAGCATTTCTGCCAACAATGGCTTTATTGGGTTGAACGGGCATGCGCATCAGGGTAGATACAAGTCGGCTTGTACGATAGATCTTCCTGGCGTTGATATTGGACTGCAGGTTCAGGTGCTTCCTGCTTTTCAATATCATGGCAATCTCTTCCAGAGAAGTATTCCCAGCGCGCTCCCCAATGCCGTTGATAGTGACCTCTACCTGGCGTGCTCCGTTGATAATCCCACTCATCGTATTTGCAGTAGCCATACCCAGGTCATTGTGGCAGTGTGTGGATATGATCGCCTTATCAATGTTGGATACATGATCCTTCAGGTATTTGATCTTTTTACCATATTCTTCTGGCAAATTGTAACCCGTGGTGTCAGGGATGTTCACAACCGTGGCACCGGCATCGATCATGGCTTCCACAACCCTGGCCAGGTATTTGTTTTCTGATCGGCCTGCGTCCTCAGCATAAAACTCAACATCCTCCACAAATGATTTTGCATACTTCACGGCTTCTACTCCGCGTTCGATGATCTCCTCCGGGTTGCTGTTGAGTTTATTGTAAATGTGATGGAATGAGGTTCCAATACCAGTATGGATCCGGGGTCTTTTGGCAAACTTAAGGGATTCGGCTGCCACTTCTATGTCCTTTTTTACCGCCCTGGTTAGTGCACAAATGATGGGCTCAGTGACTGCTTTGCTGATCTCCACCACCGAATTAAAATCTCCGGGACTAGAGATGGGAAATCCAGCCTCTATAACATCAACTCCAAGTTCCTCTAATGCCCTTGCAACCTCAATCTTTTCAATGGTGTTCAATTGACAACCGGGTACCTGTTCTCCATCCCTGAGGGTGGTATCAAATATGTAAATACGATCTTTTGCCATGGGAATAGTTTTACTGGTAGATTATTTAAACCACAAAAAAAACAAATTAAACGCAATATATGCTATTCAACATGTATTAATTCACTCAAAAGGAGGTTTTTAATTGATCCACCCATGCAGTAATCCTCTCCGTATTCTGGGAACCCTGGTTTTCATAGTCAATGGCCAATCCAATAAACTGGTTTCCCCGTAGCGCACGCGAGCTTTCAAATTCATACCCTTCGGTACTTGTAAATCCTACCAGGGTTGCTCCCCGCTGCTCAAGGATCCCGGCCATGATTCCAGCTCCGTCCAGAAAATTCTCTGGGTATCCCTTCTGGTCTCCCAGTCCGAACAATGCAATTTTCTTTCCTGATAAGTCCATCTCTTCAAGGGCAGGCACGAACTCATCCCAATAATTGGGAAGCTCGCCGTCAAACCAGGTGGATACCCCCATAATAATCTGGTCGTAGGACATGAACAGCTCTTCATTGATCTCTTCGGCATTCACCAGCTCAACCTGATCATCGTTGAATGCTTCTTTGATGCTTTCTGCTATTTGTCCTGTTTTCCTGGTATTGAAACTATAAATGATTGCGGTCTTATTCATTTTTATTCAGATTGGGTCTTAATAATTCAACAGTTCAATTATGGCTTCTTCAATTCGCTGTATATCGGGCAGAATTGCGGCCTCCAGGATCCGGTTGAATCCCACCGGGGTAAATGTGGAACCCACCCGTTTCACGGGCCCGTCAAGGTATTCGAATGCCATTTCATTAATCAAGGCTGTTACCTCTCCGCCGAATCCACCAAACACCTTATCCTCATGTACGACAAGTGCTTTTCCGGTTTTCTTTACCGTTGCCAGTATGGCATCCGTATCGAGGGGACTCAGAGACCTCAGATCAAGCACCTCAAGACTGGCCACGCCATCATTTTGGAGTTTTACGGCCAGTTCCTCACACATGGGAGTGGTATTTCCATAGGTGATGACACTCAGGTCAGTTCCCTCTCTTCTTACCTTTGCTTTACCGAAAGGTACTTCGAAGTCGTCCGGTATCGGTGTGGCCACTTTGGAGGAATTGTAAAGTGCTTTGGGTTCAAGGAATAGTGTGGTACCCCGTGATCGAATGCTGGTTCTGAGCAAGCCAGCAGCATCATCGGCGTATGTGGGATACACTACCCTGATGCCAGGAAATGTAGTCAGCGTGCCCTCAATGTTCTGGGAATGGTAAAGTCCGCCACCGATGTATCCCCCGGAAGCCAGCCTTACAGTAATATTTGGAGAGAACTGTCCATTGGTGCGCCAATAATCGTGCGAAGTATCCAGTAATTGTTCCATGGCAGGCCAGAAATAGTCTGCGAATTCAGCACCTTCCACCACGATGCGTAATTTATCATTGAACCGACTCATTCCATTGGCGGTCCCCATGATAAAATCTTCTGCTATGGGAGCATTGAACACCCGTTCTTTTCCAAATTCCTGCTGCAATCCCTTGGTTACGTTGAATATACCACCCTTCTCTTTATTAGCCACATCCTGTCCCCAGATATAGGTATCCGGATTATTCCTGAATTCCGCTTTAAGCGTTTCATTCAGGGCTTCGATCAGCTTTTTAGGCTCGCCCTCATGCTGGTGCAGTCCATCCGGATACTTCTCACTCACATACGGTTCAGGGATTACAAAATTATGAATGGAGGCAGGGTCCGGATTTGGAGCATTCATCCCTGCTTTATGAGCTGCTTTTACGATTTCCTTTGCCTCATTTTCCAACGCCACAATTTCTTCTTCTGTAAAACGATCATACCTGAGCAACAGTCGCCTGTACTTTGCCAACGGATCATATTCATGCACATAATTGAGTTCGTAATCGTCCCGATACAGATCATGCCGGTCAGAATTGGAGTGAGAATGTATCCTTACGCAGTTGGCCTGCACAATCACCGGATGCTCATTTTCTGCTACATATGCTTTGGCTTCAGCCATGGTATTCATGCTGTCGAATACATCCTTTCCATTACAATGAAAAATTTTCAAATTCTTGAAGCCCGTGAAATTGTTGGCTACCTTTCTATTGGCAGTCTGGTCGGCTTTTGGTACAGATATTCCATACCCATTGTCCTGGAACACAAAAATGACGGGCAATTTTTCATTGCTGGCGCCATTAATAGCTTCATACACATAACCTTCTGAAACGGAAGATTCACCCTGGGAACTAATGGCCACCCCGGATACCTTATATTTCTTCAGCGCCCTGGCCACTCCCACTGCATGCAGGGTATGGTTCCCTGTACATGATGAAGTGTTGTGCACATTCCATTCCGGTTTGGCAAAGTGGTTAGACATGTGGCGGCCGCCACCAGCCACATCTGAAGCTTTCGATATTCCGTTTAAAATAAGTTCTTCAGCAGTCAGACCGGCTGAAAGAGTTGTGAGCATATCCCTGTAATAGGGAAACAGGTGATCATTTTCACGGTCAAAAACCTGCCCGATAGCCAGTTGAATACCGTCATGGCCAGCGTAGGGAGCATGGTATGACCAGCCAATGGCCTGTTTAAGGTAGTTGGGGGCACGGTCATCAATGGCCCTTCCCACCAGCATGAGCTTAAACCACTTTGCAAGGATCTCTTTATCAGTTTTTTTTATGCTGTATTTAGCTTCGCTGAGCTCGCAAGCTCGGTTCTTTTCTTTTGACATTGCTTGCTAAAGTTTAAAATTACCGGCCTCCGGATCAAATGATTCAATATAATCTCCCATCCGTTTCAGGAAGGCCCCTCCAAGGGCTCCGTCAATGATCCTGTGGTCGTAGGTCAGGGATAGCCACATTTTTTGCCTGATGGCTATCACATCACCCAGCTCGGTCTCAAGAACTGCAGGTTTCTTCCTGATGGTACCCACCGCAAGAATAGCAACCTCAGGCTGGTTGATAATGGGTGTTCCGATATCGTTCCGGAAGGTACCAAAGTTGGTCACTGTAAAAGTACCACCGCTGATGTCATCGGGACCCAGTTTGTTATTCCGTGCAGCCTGTGCCAATTCATTCATCCGTTTGGTAATACCCGTCAGATTAAGTGAATCAGCATCTTTGATATTGGGAACAATCAGGTAATTGTCCGGTAGAGCCACCGCAACGCCAAGGTTGATCCTCTTCCTAATAATGATCTTATCACCATCTACAGAAGCATTGATCTGGGGGTAATCCCGCAAAGCTTTCACCGTTGCTTCAAGGAATACAGGCAGGTAGGTGAGTTTTACACCTTCTTTCTTCAGGAATTCATCTTTCACCCTGTTCCTCCAGTTAACCACGTTGGTAGTGTCCACCTCGATCATGTTGGTTACATGTGCAGATGTTTGCTTGGACCTGATCATGTGTTCAGCGATCAATTTCCGAAGCCTGGTCATCTCAATAACCTCGTCGCTGGAGGGAGCTGTTTCCTCCTTCTCTACTACCCCGTCTCGATTCTCGAGAAATTGCAGCACATCATTTTTCTGTACCCGTCCATTCACTCCGCTTCCAGAAATTCCATCCAGTTCTTCCTGGGAGATATTCTCTTCCCCGGCAATCTTTCTTACCAGCGGAGAATAGAAACGACCGGTTATGGAAACAACTGTTGCTGAGACTTCGGGTATATCATTATCAGAATCGATCACAGCGATAACCGTTCCTACTGCAACTACCTCATCCTGGTTGAATAATATCTTTTTCACAACCCCTGCAACAGGTGAAGGTATTTCCGAATCAACTTTGTCTGTAGCAATCTCAAGGAGAACATCGTCCTCTTCGATCAGATCACCCTCCTTTACAAACCAGTTTGTAATGGTTGCTTCCTCAATACTCTCACCCATCTTAGGCATTATAATCTCAAAATTGGCCATGTTGAAATGATTTGGGTGTAGTGTGGTATTACAGATTTCGATGGTATAACAATAATACCCTGAAATTGTTTTTTATTCTTCACCTTCAAAACGCACATCCAGCACAACGGGTTCACCACTGGGATGCCGGTCAACTGATGGTCTCTTTTTGAAAACGGGGTAGCTGATCAATGTATCGGGATAACCAAGATGTACCAGCATGGCTACCACCGAGAATATTTTTGGTCCCACGGGTACAAGGGTAATTTCATACTCATTTCGCAATGGAAGAATGGTATCGATCAGACTTTGGTAGATAAGCTGACCATTGCGGAGGGGATAAGCAATCAGGTTTCTGATGGGTGTGGCATTGATCAGTGCATGGTTGTTTACAAATACTTTCTCCACAAATTGTTTGTCAACAGGAGGATCGGCGTAGTATAGATAGAGAAGATCGGGCTTTACGATATTATAAATTGCCTCGCAAACATTTTCTTCATGTCCTAATCCCAGGATCAGAGCCCGTTTCTTCTTTCTTCTGGTCCTCTCCTCGGTTTTCAGGAACTCCTTGATCCTTTTCACTTTCTGAGCAGGACCCGGATCCACATAGTTGGCCATGGTATACACAAACCGCAGATTGGCAGAAGCATAATCAACCTGATCTTCAGTGAACCACCTGAAAAATTCGTAATACCATCTTTGGGACATGCTGGTGCAATCAAAGATGATGTTAATATTTTCTTCTGGAAGATGTTTCAGTATAACACCAAGATCAGGCACTGCAGTTTCAACCGGGATAATCTCATAATTCCTTTCGTTGAAATAATCCAGGTTTTTTTCATACGAGAATTCCTTGAGATGATTATAGGAGTGCGAAAGTGCGATTTTTCGACAATCCCGGTCTTCGAACAATCTTGCTATTGTTGTACATCGCGTTTCATAACCAAGGGTGGTAATGAAAAGATCTGGGTCAAAATCATGAATCTTTTCAGAATCGATATGGTGTATAGATGATAATTCCATTAAGTCCTTCAACGGTTGCCTCAAATATAAAAGGAATATCCGTAGCAGTCCTGTTAAAACAACTAAAGTTTTGGATTTGTCGCCGGTATTTCAGCTATGGGATTCGGGTTGTTGAGTTCCATAGCAAAGAGGTCTATTGCAGGCCATTCATTTACACGGCTGACCGTCCCGAACATCATACCCGACACATACCTGTGGATCCTGGATTGTTTGTAGGTACTTGTATTCATCATGACAACCCAGTTAAGTCCGTCTTTCTGTCGCACCATCAATGCCGAGGAACCGGTCAGGTAACCTGTGCGCCACCAGGTACCATACCTGTCGCTGCCGCGCCATCCAAACAGCCCTTTTCCAGCTAAGTCCGGATCCGACATCCGGGCAATGGTTTCAGGTGATAGAATATCAGGCTGATCAGGGAGGCCATCAATAGCTGTCAGGAATTTGATCAGTTCCGGTGCTGAGGCCACCCATCCTCCAGCAGGTCCCAGAAGCTCAATGTTGTTTCCCCCATAATAAATAGGTACAACCTCACCGGATCCGTCCATAGAATATGTGGTCATTTTTCCAGCACTGCTGTGATAACGCACCTCATTGGGATATTTCTCATGATAAAAGCTTTTCCCAACATGCATGTCATGAATGTCCAGAGGCTTTAACAGGTTCATCACCACATAGTCCTGGTAGGGCATCCCGCTCTTTCTTTCTATGATCTCTCCCAGAATGGCATACCCCATGTTTGAATAGCTATACCTGGATCCGGGCTTGTAATCCAATCTGCGGGAAAGCACAAACTGAAGGATATTATCAAATCCCGCAGGGGCTTCAATATCCATTTTCCGGGCTATGTAAAGCGAATTGAACAGGGGATCCCCGGCATACCGTGACCACCCAGCAGTATGATTAAGCAGATACCGGATCGTAATATCCTCGATCCTTTTATCCCGGTACGATCTGAAAATAGAATCATTTAATATGCCATTTTCTCCGAAGACCTGCTCATCAAGGATCAAAATGCCATCCTCCTGAAGCTTCATTACAGCAACAGCGGTGATCAACTTTGAAACAGAGGCAATTCGAAACAGGTGTCCAGGTTTCACTTCCTCCCCTGTCTCACTATTTGCGATGCCAAATCCTTTGGCATAGACCAACCGTTCATCTTTGGTAATGGCCAGACTGGCACCATGGATCTTCCACTTTTTAATGAATGCATTTAATTGATTGTCAATAATGTCGGATTCTTCAAAATCCGAATATTGATTGTCCAGCATCAGTGAAAACGGAACCTCTTCGTCGTTCAGAAGTGACGGGTACCCTTTATCGGAAAAGGTCATGGCAATTTCTCCAAAAAAGAAAAGGACCAGTAAACCAAAAAATAACAGAAATTTCTTCACAATACTCATAAATACTAACTATTAATCTGCTTCCAACAACAAAACTATAGATTAAACCAATCCGACTAAAAAAGTTCAATGCCATGATATTAACTTTCCTCTGTTAATAGATGTATCAATTTGTATTTCAGTTTTTTAGATTATACATAGAAGCGATGCGAATGCATCATATATTTTATACTATGACGGCTCTTCGCACAGAAAAACTCACTTTAATGGGAGGTTTTAAGTCCTTTAATAAACTATAGGAAGTTGTTAGTCAAAAGTTGAAGTTAGAGCGTGAGGCAGTGGGAAAGTTGGGACATGAAGGGTAAAAAACACGAATGGGATCCAAATTTGCATCTGGTTCCCATTCCACTCGTTAGCTACCGTAGTCGCTAATTTGCGCCAAGCTACTGTTATTGTGACCGGAAAACCTGACCGAAGTCTTGAATTCCCTCGTGCTACCCGACGAATCGGGTAACTTGCATCGTCGCTGTCCGAAGACAGAAAGTAATGCTCAACTGTTAACAACTTTCACCGCGTTTTCAGGTATGCTACGGTTTCCGTTTGAATCTCTGAATGAGCCTTTTACAACCCATTCGGTATTCCAGCCAACAGTCCGATCCGAAGATCGGGGGAGAACAGCATCAATACCTGGTTATCTGTTCTCGTGACTCATATCCACGCATCCGGGTTACCCCGGGTGCTAATGATTTAACATTTAAAGAACTGAGTGGCCTTTTATCGCTCACTTGATGGTATCAAATTTAGATGGTTTATTGATTCAGTCCAAATTAATTTGATCGAAGAATTGAACATTGAATGAACAGGAATTATTAACAAATAGTTAATAAGGTTGCCACACTGAATTGTATACGTTTATATATTAAATGGTTGCAGTCTTGCCTTCAAGAAGCAACCTGTTGATAATGGTGTGGGAATTCTCAGAACAAGGATCCTGTAACCGGATGATCGAAAGGTTGAATGATATCAGGTTCATCAGGATTTGCATTCGCCTGCGAGATTCTGTGTGAGACGGTGTGGGCATGAAGCTTCCCCTCATCAAAAGGCAGCAGGAGCTGATTGGCCTTGTGAATGGAAATATCACCTGTGATCCATTCAGACTCAACGTTGGAATCCAGGATCACCGGCATCCTCTTCTTTGTATTATGGATCTTCTCCATGAGTGGGTTGGCTCTGGTCGTAATAATAGAAAATGTATTACAGACCTCCCCACTATCAGGATCGTTCCACCTGTCATATAAGCCTGCAAATACAAAAGGCGCATTGTTTTTCAACCGGATGTACCAGGGAACCTTCACTCCATTCAGAAGCTGCCATTCAAAAAAACCGTGGGCAATGACACTGCAACGTCCATTTCGCAGAGGCTCCCTGAAAGAGGGCTTTTCATGCAAAGATTCAGCCCTTGCATTGTACGTACCTTTCCTGATTTGCATAGCTTTATCACGGTCTCCTGCCCAGGATGGGATCAATCCCCACTGCATCAATTGTATATGATTGGGATTCTCCTGAGTGATCACAGGAATGAATGGATGACTGAATGCCCTGTAGAAATAGCTGAAATCAAAATCATATAATGCCGAAGTATCCACCGAAAACCTGCTTTCGATGGCCTTTCTCGTCAAATGCACTTCAATGGTAAAACACACGGGAGTTAGATGTTTAGAATGTTAGAATGTTAGAAATATACAAAGTTTGAAAGTTAAAAGTTAAACAATTCTGATTCATCGATTGTTAAAATTGCATAGCAGTTACTGCATGGAAAAAAAATCTGAAATAATCCCCTGTTTTCCTTTAGGCGTTTTTCTCTTTCCCGGAGAGGATATCCCCCTGCGGATTTTTGAACCCCGTTATAAACAGCTTATTGAGGACGCGCGTACCAAAGGCATCACATTTGCCATACCATTTGTGATTGACCAGGAGGTTCAGGAATTTGGGTGTGAAGTGAAATTGAAGGAAGTGGTGGCGGAAAATTCCAAGGGCAGGATGGTGATCACTGTGGAATCTGTTTCGGTGGTGCAGATCATCAGTATTACCAGACAACTTGAAGGCAAGCTCTATGCCGGTAGTGCGATCAGGCGTTTGCCCGGTTCTGATCATGTGCAAAACCAGGACCTCATTCTTTTGGTTAAGGATTATACGGATCAATTTGATTCGGAATTTCTCAGTTGTTGCAATCATTCAGCCATCACGCACCAGGATATCATCAAAGCGCTCAATCTCTCTTCCGATGACAAGTACCGGTTTATATGCATGCCGGACGCTGAACAAAAAGAGGGTTACCTGGCAGGACAGCTTCAGTACCTGAAAATAATCCGGAACCAGGAAACCCTGCTGGGCAATGATTTCGGATTGAACTAATGACATGACATTAGTCCCCCCTGCCCTCTCCAGGCATACTCAGTTTCAAACGATCCAGGTCCTGTTTCAGACTGACCACTGTCCGTACAAGCTGATTCTCCGGAATTACTGGTTCCGGGATCTCATGACTGATAAAGTGTACAAATTTCCATATCTCCCTGATCTCATTTACATTGATCTCATAGGGTTCATACAATGGATTCAAAGAATAGAGGGTCAACATCCCATCCTGTTCCATCCTGTTTTCAACAATCTTAAAAACAATACCCTCATCCATGGTCAGGACCACGCAGGCTTCCCCCGTTTTTAGTTCTTTCCAATTCAGTACGTATTCACCGGTTACCCATGCTTTTTCGGGGATGGGAAGCATGGAGTCACCCTGCAACTGAAAGGTCCTGTACTTCTTCTCTCCTGACAGGAAAGGAAGCTGGAACACCTTCAAAGCACTGATGTATTCCGGATCTGCAAAACCACTGGTATAGCCCGCCTGGGCCTTCACCGGTACCAGTTCAATATTCTCTTCGTTAGCAGCATTGACCGTGGATGCAAGTACCCGAAGGTTCCCACCACGTAAAAACACATCTTCTCCATGTTCCAGCTGCCGAAGCTGAGTTTCACTCAATTTCGAAAGATCCACCTTCAGCAACGTATCCACCGCAATATGGTAATAGTCTGAAAACACCAGCAGTACTTCCAGTCCGGGCTGTGCCACCCTGTTCTCATATCCGCTCAGGGTAGAGCGTTTCATCCGGAGCTGCTCCGCCACCTCATCCTGTGTCCGGTTTTTGCGCCTGCGCAGGAGTTTAATGTTCGAATCAAAATACATGTTAAAACAGTGTTTATTGTTGTGTAAAATATGATATATGATTATATTGTAATCACACGAATGATTATATTCTAATCAAAAATAGTAAAAAAAGTGGACCGAAGTGAGTATAATGCGAAATATTGTGCATATGGATCTGGATACATTTTTTGTATCTGTGGAGCGGCTGATGAACAGCAAGCTTGAAGGAAAACCTGTGATCATCGGGGGCATGTCAGACCGCAGTGTGGTTTCAAGCTGCAGTTATGAAGCAAGGCGTTTCGGTGTGCATTCGGCCATGCCCATGAAGATGGCTCGGTCGCTCTGCAGTGAGGCCATTGTGATTCGGGGAGACATGGATGCATACAGCCGACACTCACGAATGGTCACCGGCATCATCGCCGAACAGGCTCCCGTGTATGAGAAGGCTTCCATCGATGAGCACTACCTGGATATTACGGGAATGGACCGTTTTTTTGGGTGCATGCAGTGGACCCATGAATTGAGACAGCGCATCAAAAAAGAGACAGGACTGCCCATCTCCTGTGCTCTTTCGGTCAACAAGACAGTTTCAAAGATCGCCACAGGGGAGGCCAAACCCAACGGGGAGATCGAGGTCCTGGACAGGCAGGTGAGAGACTTCCTCTCTCCCCTTTCGATCCGGAAGATCCCCATGATCGGGAACCAGACCTTTCACCTGCTGCGTTCCATGGGGATCTCCACCATCGGCACCCTGGGACAGATCCCGATGGAGATGATGGACAGCTTGCTGGGAAAAAATGGCATTGTGATCTGGAAAAAGGCCAACGGCATTGATCACACCCCCGTGGTTCAATATTCTGAGAGGAAATCCATCGGGAGTGAGAGGACCTTTCAGCGGGATACCATGGATGTGGCGGGACTGCACGATCTGCTCACTTCCATGGTGGAAAAACTGGTCTTCCAGTTGCGCAATGAGGAGAAGCTCACCTCCTGTATCACGGTGAAAATCCGTTATTCCAATTTTGACACCCACACCCTGCAGAAGCGGGTTCCTTATACCTCTTTTGATCATGTATTGATGCCTGTTGCAAGGGAATTATTTGACCGGCTTTATCAGCGGCGCATGCTGATCCGGCTTGTGGGGGTCAGGTTTTCCGGCCTGATCCGCGGTGTACAGCAGTTGAACCTGTTCGAAGACACTTCGGAGATGGTCCGTCTCTACCTGGCAGTGGATAAGCTGCGCAAACGCTATGGATCCGATTCGGTAAAAAGGGCCAGTGGTATACAGCTTCACGACCTGGAAGAGCGGGCACAGCAGTCAGAGCAACAAAAGGCCGGGACTTCACCGGAAAAACGGCAACAGATCGATAACCTGAAGAACAGGCGGTGGCGGTACTGGTATAGGTAAAGAGAGCATGTATTTAAACAACCATTCATATTATAGTCTGAGGTATGGAACCATGGCAGTGGAGACGCTGGTGGAGGAAGCGGCCAGACTGGGCATCGAAGTGCTGGCGCTGACAGACATCAATAATTCCATGGGCATGGTGGATTTTGTGAAAACCTGCAATGAGCAGGGGATCCACCCCATCGCCGGGATCGAATACCGCAACGGGGACCGGCACCTCTATACGGGCATTGCGCGAAACCCCGGTGGTTTCAGGGAGCTGAATGATTTTCTCTCCTACCACAACGAGTCGGGACTCCCCTTACCGGACAGGGCGCCTCCACTGAATGATGTGTGGTTCATATACAGCTTTGATCATCATCCCGGACGGGAGGATCGCGGGAAGAAGTTGCGCGATCAGGAGTTAATCGGTGTACAGCCGGGTGAGGTCAACAGGATACTTACCTCACGTTGGAGCTCAGACCATTCAAGGCTGGTTGTCCGGCATCCTGTAACTTTTCTTCATAAAAAGGATCACGCACTCCACCGGCACCTGAGGGCCATTGATCACAACATCCTGTTGAGCCAGCTAAAGCCACACCAGGTGGCACAGGAGAGCGAGGTGTTGCTGTCGCCGGACCTGCTGCGTTGTGCTTACGAGGATTATCCCGGGATCCTGAAGAACAGTGAGCGGATCGTGAAGGATTGCCGGATGGGATTTGACTTCACCACGGTGAAGAACAAAAAGACCTTCACTGGCACACTTCATGATGACAAGATCCTGCTGGAGAAACTGGCCATAGAGGGGATGGAGTACCGCTACGGGCATAACAACAGGGAAGCTATAAAGCGGATCAGGCATGAGCTGGACATCATCGACCAGCTTGGTTTTTCCTCCTATTTTCTGATCACCTGGGATGTAATCAGGTACTCCATGTCGCGGGGTTTCTACCATGTAGGCAGGGGCAGTGGTGCCAATTCAATCGTAGCCTACTGTCTGCGGATCACCGATGTGGATCCCATCGACCTGGATCTCTATTTTGAACGTTTCATCAATCCCAAACGGACCAGCCCCCCCGACTTTGACATTGATTTTTCCTGGAAAGAGCGTGACCAGGTGCTGGATTATATATTTAAAAGATACGGACGGAGGCATACAGCACTTATCGGAACTATTTCTACCTTTCGTGACCGCTCCATCTTCCGGGAACTGGGTAAGGTATATGGCCTGCCTAAAGAAGAGATAGACCTGCTGGTAAAAGAACCCGAAAGCAAGCTGAATGAGAATCATGTAACCCGGCGCATCTATGAAGCCGGTAGTCAGCTGATGGATTTCCCCAACCTGAGGAGCATCCATGCGGGAGGTGTGCTTATATCCGAAGAACCACTCACCACTTACATAGCACTGGACCTGCCCCCAAAGGGTTTTCTCACCACACAGTTTGATATGTACATGGCCGAAACCCTGGGTTTTGAAAAACTGGATATCCTCAGTCAGCGCGGAATCGGGCACATCAGGGAGTGTGCCGAGATTGTTCAGCGCAACAGGGGGATCCGGGTGGATGTTCACAGGGTGGATGACTTTAAGAAGGACTCAACAGTACTGGAGCAGTTGAAATCGGGAGAGACCAACGGTTGTTTTTATATTGAAAGTCCGGCCATGCGCGGATTGCTGTCAAAATTGCGGTGTGACAATTACCGCACCCTGGTGGCGGCCAGCTCCATCATCCGGCCCGGTGTGGCACAATCGGGCATGATGCGTGAGTATATTCACAGGTTTCATCATCCCGGTGACTTTGAATACCTGCACCCCATCATGGAGGAGCAGTTGAAAGAAACTTTCGGTGTGATGGTCTACCAGGAAGATGTGATCAAGATCTGTCACCACTTTGCCGGGCTGGACCTTGCCGATGCGGATGTGCTGCGCCGGGCCATGAGTGGCAAGTACAGGTCCAGGAAGGAGTTTGACCGGATTGCTCAGCGGTTCTTTGATAATTGCCACGACCGTGGATATCCCGACGAACTGACCGGTGAGGTGTGGAGACAGATCAGTTCATTTGCCGGATACTCTTTTTCCAAGGCACATTCCGCATCCTTTGCCGTGGAAAGTTTCCAGTCGCTCTACCTGAAAACCCATTTTCCCCTTGAATTTATGACTGCTGTAATCAATAATTTCGGTGGATTTTACCGGACCTGGGTCTATTTCAATGAAGCCAGGCGATGGGGGGCCACCATCCACCTGCCCTGTGTCAACCGGAGTGAATTCAAAACTTCCATTACAGGAAAGGATATTTTCATCGGTTTTATACACCTCCAGAACCTGGAGCAGCAAATTGCCGAAATAATCATTGGCGAAAGGATCGATCATGGTGACTACAAAAGCCTGGAGAATTTTCTTCAGCGTGTTCCCATCGGACTGGAACAGGCAATCATCCTGTTGAGGATCAATGCACTTCGTTTTACCGGAAAGAGCAAGAAAGAGTTGTTATGGGATGCACACCTGATCCTTGGAAAGCGGAAAAAGAAAGATCCCATACGCGAGCTTTTTCCCGTCCGAAAACGGGAGTTCACCCTTCCTAAACTGGAACAGACTGCCCTGGAAAATGCTTATGATGAACTGGAGATCCTGGGATTCTCCGTCACCATTCCTGCCTTTGAATTGCTTCAAACCTCTTTTCGGGGCCAGGTCCTGGCCCGCCATATGCTGAAACATGTGGGAAAAAGGGTTCGTATGCTGGGCAACCTTGTGACCGTAAAGCATGTGCGCACAAAGCACAAACAGTGGATGAATTTCGGCACGTTCCTGGATACCGAAGGTGAGTTTTTTGACGTGGTAAATTTTCCCGATTCCCTGAATCGATATCCCTATAAAGGAAAGGGTATTTACCTGGTATTTGGGAAGATCACTGAAGAAGCCGGATTTCCCGGAATGACTGTGGAGAAGATGGCCAAACTGCCCTACAAACCTGATCCCAGGTATTGAGAATCCGGGGAACAGATTAATGATCCAGCCGGCGGATGTTCATCACCCCTTTGACCTTCTTCAGTTTGCGGATCAGTGCCTCAAGGTGCTGTGTGTCTTTTACAAACAGGGTAATACTACCCTCAAACATCCCATCGTTGGAATCGATAGAAATGGAACGCATGTTTACCTGGAGATCTCTTGAAATAACACCGGAAATATTACTCACAATACCCAGGTCGTCCACCCCTGTAATTCGCAGGGTAACAGGGAAAAACATGTCCTTCTCCACATTGCTCCACCGGGCCCTTACCACCCGGTAACCATAGCGGGACAACAATTGTTGAGCATTGGGACAGTTCATCCTGTGTATGGAGATTCCCGAACTGATGGTCACAAATCCAAAGATCGAATCCCCGTGGATGGGATTGCAGCATTTGGCCAGTTTAAAGTCCACATTGGCCAGCTTCTCATCAATCACAAGAAAATCACCTGACTCCTGTATTGTAGAACCAACCAGCCTATCCACAGCTTTGTCCTCGATCTTTCCGGATTTGTCTCTTACAGGTTTCTCACTGCTGCTCAGCAATTCTTTGATCTGAAGCAGATCAATCTTTTCCGTGGCCACATCATAATAAAGGTCGATGGCATCCCTGTATTTGAAGTGCTGAATGACCTTTCTAACGCTGCTATCATTAAAATCAATCTTCCAGTTCCTGAACCTCCTTTTAAGGATCTCTTTGCCCTGTTCGGATTCTTTCAGTTTCGACTCCTTCAGGGCCTGCTTGATCTTGCCTTTTGCTTTTGAGGTAACTACTACGTTCAGCCAGTCCACCTTGGGTTTCTGGTTCTTTGATCGCAGTACTTCCACCTTATCACCATTCTGAAGAGAGTAGCGAATAGGCACATTCTTACCGTTCACCTTTGCACCCACACAGGAAGTTCCCACATCCGTATGAATGTCGAAAGCAAAATCCAGGACTGTGGCATTTTCAGGGAATTTCTTCAGGTCTCCATTGGGAGTAAATACAAAGATTTCCTTGCTGAACTGACTCAGTTTCAAGTCTTCGATAAGATTGGCCGCATCCACATCGGCGCTGTCAAGGGCTTCACGCACCTTTTCTATCCACTGGTCAATCCCGGCCTGACCTTTGATTCCCTTATATTTCCAGTGCGCAGCCAACCCCTTCTCGGCAATCTCATTCATCCGTTTGGTCCTGATCTGAACCTCGACCCAATCACCGCCTGGAACAACAACAGTAGTATGCAGCGATTCATAACCATTTGATTTTGGTGCAGAAATCCAGTCCCGCAACCGCTCCGGATTGGGCTGATAGTGGTCGGTAATAATGGAATAGGCCCGCCAGCATTCTGCTTTTTCCTTTGTCAGCGATGTATCAATGATAACACGTATGGCAAATTTGTCATATACTTCCTCAAACTCGACCTTTTGTTTACGCATCTTACGCCAGATGGATGAGATGGCTTTCGGCCGGCCCCTGATTTCTGCCTGAATTTTTTCCTTTTCCAGATCTTCCCTGATGGGTTGTACGAACTCCCGGATAAACCTGTTCCTGCGCGGTGTTGAAGCCTTGAGTTTCTCAGCAATCGTTTGATAGGCCTCTTTATCAAGCACACTCATGGAGATATCTTCCATTTCCGACATAACATTATAAAGACCCAGCCTGTGAGCAAGGGGTGAATAGATAAACTTTGCCTCACATGCAAGGAGGATCTGTTCCTTCTCATTGATCCGGTCCATCTGGCGCATCCTGTTCATTCTCTCGGCAATCTTTACAAGGATCACGCGAAAATCAGTAGCCAGGGTAAGGATAAGGTTCCGCATGTTCTCGGCCTGACCTTGGGTAGTGGTGGTATCCAGATTGCTGATTTTCAACAATTCTTCCAGAATAGAAGCCGTCCGGTCACCCACATTTTCCCTTACCTGTTCCGCCGGGATTGCATTCAATTCAACACATTGCATGATCAGCGTGGCGGAAACACCAAGGGCATCCATTCCAAGTTCTTTCACCGTCATCCTTGCCAGATTGGTGGAATATTCGATGGGATGAACTCCCTGGAAGGTTTGTTCTTCAACGGAGTTGGAGACCAGAAAATCAAATGATTTTCTTATGAGTGCCATGGAAGCCATGTCGTACTCGTCCCTGCAGGTCCGGACCAGCCCCCTGAATTGGTTCAGAATGATTTTCTGAAGAGGTTTAGAAAATTTCTCCAATGTCTCCATGCTTCATCACCGCATACTGAAAATACTCAAATTCTGCAGGGAAATACAATTTCAAAACAGGAACCCTCCCCGGGTTTACTGATAATGATTATTTTTCCCTTATGGATGGATGTAAATTCCCGTACCAGGGTTAATCCTATCCCTGCACCTTTTTCATTGGCCGTTCCTCTCCGGGTAAAACCTCCATTGTTGGTAATCTGATCTATCTGTTCATCAGTCATGCCTATCCCATGGTCTGTTACCGTGAGATTTACCTGGTCATTCTCAATCTCTACGTTGATATCTATGATACCACCATTGTTTGAAAACTTGATGGCATTAGAAACCAGGTTCCTGATGATGATCTCCATCATGATCCGGTCCACCTGGCAATGGATGGTCCCATTGGTATGCAGCTGAAAGGTGAGACCTTTGTTCCTTGCAGTTTCATCAAACAGGGAAATGCAACTGGTAATGAGTGTATTCAGATTGACTTCCTCGGGATGAAAATAGGAATCGTTTTCTTCAAGACGAGACCAATGTAACAGGTTTTCAAGTAGTTCCAGGGAATAGGATGCAGAATGCTTGAGGTTACCCAGCAGCTTTTTTTCATCAATTTCCGCCTTGTCATCACCTTCGATCTGGTGAAGCACTTCGATGGCAGTCAGCTGATTACCTAAGGTCCCCCTGAGATCGTGGGCAATGATCGACATCATGCGGTCTTTGTTTCTATTAAGTGTATCCAGTTTGAGGTTCTGTTTTGTGATCACCAGGTTCTTCTCTTCCAATTTTTGGGATGACAATCTTAATCTGCGCATGAAATGGACCACCAACATCAATCCTGCCGCAAGCAGAAATGCTATTCCGATAATGCTCTTGAGAAAGGCATTTCTTTTGTCCATCAGCTCTGCGGTGAGGTTGGACTGAATGCGAAGATTTTCATTCTCTCTTTCCAACTCTTTGGCCCTGTGCCTGAATTCCATCTCCATGACGGCCTTTGAGGTGGCTTCATCCATTAAACTGTCTTCGTATTGATGCTGCTGCATAGCAAACTGGTAAGCTGACCGGAAATCACCTACTTCCACAGCAATCTCCCTTTTAATCCTGAAACCCTGGACTATGTGTTCAAGGGCGCTGATCTCAATGGCTAATTCGAGTGACTGGTCCACGATTTTGCGGGCTTCGGCATATTCTCTTCTATCCAGCAGAACAGAACCCATTCCATTGTAGCAGCGAACCAGGCCCTCCTGGTCACCGAGCCGCTTTTTTTCCGGAATTGCAGTCCTGAACAGATCAATGGCCTGATCATATCCTTCCAGCATGCAATGGATTTCAGCCAGGTGAATGTAGCAGTTCGAGATCGCCCTTTCATCGCCCAGTTCCATTTTAATGGCCATTCCTCTCTGCACATATTCAAGTCCTAATTCCGGCTGACCCATGTCTGCATAATTGGTTCCGAGATTGATCAGGCAATTGGAGATCTGGATTTGGTCATTGATAATCTCGCTCACATCAAGGGATCGCCTGTAAAGATTGAACGCTTCTTTGTAATTGTTGCATTTATTCTGAACCACACCTGAATTTGACAGGCAAAGGGCGATATTCTTCAGGCTGTTTTCCCTTTCAGCGATCTCAAGTGCCATCTCAAAATACTCCAGCGCCTTTTCATAACTACCCAGGTAGACAAACACATTCCCCATATTGATATATGCCTCGGCAATATCCATAGGATCTTTTTCCGGGTCCAGGTACTTGACCGACTCATCATACACTGTAAGCGCCTCTACATAGTTTCCCTGGTTCTTATAAATAATGCCCATGTTGTTCAGGCATCGACTGATACCTTTCACCATATTATTTCTTCTGTAGAAATCCAGCGCACTGTTATAATGATTCATTGCCTGGGTATATTCCGCCATGAACAGGTAGACGTTTCCCTTATCCTTCAGCGTCTCAAAATAACCAATATCATCATCCGCTTCAGAGTAATAGGCCAGTGCCCTGTCATAATCCAGTATGGACAACCTGTAATATCCATGATACGAATGCATCTCTCCCAGAATCTCAAAGTAACGTCCCATTCCCTTCATATCATCCAATCTCGATGCAATGTTCTTGCCGCTTTCAAGGTATTCCAGAGCGTTAATCGTATCGGTTGCTTTAAACTCTGCAGCGATATCGAACATGATCCGGCAACGGATGGAGTCATGAACATGATCGCTCAGCCGGGTGATCAGGCTATCTACTTTGTACATATCCTGACCGGTACCCGGAAATTTCAGTAAACAGAGAAGAGAAATGAAAAGAATACGGAGTTTCATCATAGCTGGGGCCACTTAATGTAGCTTAAAAATAAGAAATTTATGAGTTTATGATTAAAAATAGGCATGTTTGTGGAAGAAATTAAAATGATCCTGTAATGGCCAGAAAAATTGCAATTCCACATACCTACGTCATTGTCTTTTCTTTTATCGTTGCAGCAGCACTGCTTACCTGGATCCTTCCCGGAGGTGAATTCGAACGGGAAACAGTAGATGTGAATGGAACACCCAGAGAAGTTATTGTCCAGGACTCCTTTCAGGCTGCCGATAAATCTCCACAGACCTGGCAGGTCTTCAGTGCCCTGTTTGACGGTTTTGCAGGGAAGGCAGACATTATCGTGTTTATTCTCATTATTGGTGGAGCTTTCTGGATCATGAATGACAGCAGGGCCATCGATGTGGGGATCCAGTCCTTCCTGAACCGGGTCAGAAAGCTTGAAAGACTCCGTTTTTTCAGATGGCTGGGAGTGGATAACATGATCATTGCTTTGATCATGCTTGTATTCAGCATATTTGGAGCCACTTTCGGCATGAGTGAAGAGACCATCGCATTTATTATCATTTTTGTACCACTTGCCATCTCCATGGGCTACGACTCCATAGTGGGGATCAGCATGTGTTTTGTGGGGGCCGGACTTGGTTTCGCAGGAGCCCTGTTGAATCCTTTTACCATCGGTATCGCCCAGGGATTATCCAGCCTTCCGCTCTTTTCAGGGATTGAATACAGGCTGTTTGTCTGGCTGGTAATCAATATCATAGGTGTCACCTGGGTGCTTCGGTATGCAGGGAGGATCCGAAAGAATCCCGAATCCTCCCCGGTTTACCAATCAGACAGCTACTGGCGGGGGAAAGAAAAAGTTGATCTTGATAAACTGGAATACCACACACCCCTTTCGGCCTGGATTTCCTTTGCCCTATTGCAAGTAGGCATAGTTGTATTTGCCATTCTTGAACCTGCTTCCACACTTCGCATCGGTAACAGTGAATACACCTTCTGTTTTCTTCCGGTAATCGCTGCATTGTTCGCCATTTCGGGCATTCTAACACTCCGGAAATCAGTGCATTTCTTTATTCTTAACCTGCTTGTATTCACCATTATTTATTTGATTATAGGGGTTATGGGATATGGCTGGTTTGTCAAAGAGATTGCCACCCTGTTCTTTGCAATGGGCATCTTTTCCGGAGTGGCGATGAACCGGGGTGCCAATGCCATTACAAAACTCTTCATAGACGGCATGAGAGACATTCTTTCCGCTGCCGTTGTTGTGGGTCTTGCAGGTGGGATCCTTGTCATACTGGAGAATGGAAAGGTGATTGATTCAATGCTGTACCAGATTGCACAGTCTATGCAGGAGTTCGGGAAGCTGGCCTCTGTGAGCATGATGTACCTGATCCAGACCATGATCAACATTGTGATCCCCAGTGGTTCAGCAAAAGCGGCACTTACTATGCCCATCATGTCACAGTTTTCAGACCTGATCGGCGTATCCAGACAGGCTACAGTCATGGCATTTCAACTGGGTGATGGATTCACCAACATGATCACGCCTACTTCACCGGTATTGATCGGGGTACTGGGTGTGGCAAAAATACCCTATGAGAAATGGCTGAAATGGGTGGTGCCATTTATGATCGTTATGATCGTTACAGGCTGGCTGTTGCTGATCCCTACCGTTACAATGAACCTGAACGGTTTTTAAAGGTTACCTGAAACTTACTCCCACACCTACCGAATGGGTGGCATACAGGGTATGGGTGAAGTCATAATGAATGGTAAATACCCCCAGTTTGATGCGTGCACCTACGTTTAGCCTCAAATTATTAAAATTCCTGTATTCCATTGCAATGGGATCTTTGACAACCTCGTAGGTGGTCTTTCCCAGATCATCACCCTCTGTAATTACAGAATGAATAGGAAAATGTCCCTCTACCAGCACCTCAACCACTGAACTGGCATAACCGATGCCCTGGTAAAATGTGATCACAGGCAGGGTTTGTGAGGCAATCAGGTTCACCGTCCAGCCCTCTACCATCTGTACAACAAACTGATCATCCCAGTTAAAATCCGGACTCGGATCCACCTCTACTCCGGGCTGGGGTTCAACCACCACATGCGCAGAGGAAGTGACCTTCGTGTATCCACCCTGGAGGCTGATGTCGATGATCTTAACTTTATTAATAAACGGAAGCCACTGGGAAATGGAATGCTTCCCTCCTACACCCCACAAACCGATCTCGCCATAATCGCCGATTCTCATCATGGGCACAAAACGAGCCGATACATCTGTTCCAAAAGGCAATCCAACCGTGAGCTGCCCCATGGGCAAAGGAAAGAAATCCACACCCGTACCATCAGGCATTGTGTAACTGGCATATTCCACATCCTGCACATCCCCACCTCCCAGGTCCACCGATTCTGAATAGGAAATCCTGGGGCGCACTTCCTGTTTTCCTGCAATGGTGGGGGCCAGACTCGTATTGCTCTGGTCAACATCACCATTGAGTTCCAACTGCGACATGTCATAACTTAGTGCGGATGCGGGTGCTTTGGCCCAGCTCACTGTGGCTGTAATATCCAGCCCGCCCAGTTTATGGGGCCGTGCCGTATTGTACCAGCCTGCATTCAGGTCGGATCCAATAATACTTGCATAGGGCCTGAGATACTCCTGAAGGATCTCTTCAGCATCATCAATGCCGCCATAGATAAAATCCATGGTAAGCAACTGTCCGCTCACAGGAACAAGCATTCCAAATTGAATGGTACATAACAACAATCCTGCCTTTTGAATAAAACGTTTCATCTGTTTAAATTTTAACTGCTTTAAAACAAATTGATTAAAAATATTCATGTTCGTTTCATAGTTCTTCCTCCTCTGTTTTCTGATGCTAAATTAAAAAAAAACTAAATTTGTCCCCATGGCATCAGGTATTCATTTTCCCAACCAACCCCTGGCTGACCGTATGCGTCCGGGAACGCTTGATGACTTCATCGGTCAGGATCACCTGGTGGGCGCTAATGCTGTTATACGCAAAATGGTGCAATCAGGTTCCCTTAGTTCATTTATTTTATGGGGACCCCCCGGAGTTGGTAAAACCACGCTGGCCACCATCATCTCGCAACAACTGGATCGTCCGTTCTATAGACTGAGTGCCGTTCAGTCAGGTGTGAAGGACGTCAGGGAGATCATTGAAAAAGCCAGGAAGATGCAATTTTTCGATAAACCCAATCCCGTATTGTTTATCGATGAGATCCATCGCTTCAGTAAATCACAGCAGGATTCCCTCCTCGGTGCAGTGGAACAGGGTGTGTTTACACTTATTGGAGCTACAACAGAAAATCCCTCTTTCGAAGTCATATCTCCCCTGCTCTCCCGTTGCCAGGTCTACACGTTGAATGCACTTTCAAAAGAAAACCTGATTGAGTTGCTGGAGAATGCGATTGAGAAAGATGCATATCTCAAAAAACTTACCATAGATACCAGGGAAAACGAAGCCATGCTTCAATATTCCGGGGGAGATGCACGAAAGCTTTTAAATACGCTGGAGGTTGTAGTAAAGGCAGAGTGTTCTGATCCGGACTTCACCTCAGAAAGCATTATTACCATTACTAATGAAATGGTGAAAGAGCGCCTCCAGGAGAACATGGCCCTTTATGATAAAAACGGAGAAATGCATTATGACATCATTTCAGCTTTTATTAAGTCCGTTCGTGGCAGTGATCCTGATGCGGCAGTATACTGGCTTGCCAGGATGCTGGAAGGTGGCGAAGAGATCAAATTCATTGCGAGAAGAATGGTGATACTGGCTTCAGAAGACATTGGATTGGCCAATCCCAACGCACTGTTGATGGCTACAAATTGTTTCCAGGCAGTGCATATGATCGGTATGCCAGAGGCACGGATCATTTTATCAGAGACGGCCATTTACCTGGCGGCATCACCCAAAAGCAATTCAGCCTATGCAGCCATCAACCTGGCCCAGAATATGGTACGTGAAACCGGTAACCTCACTGTTCCGCTCCATTTAAGGAATGCCCCAACATCCCTGATGAAAGAACTGGGTTATGGCGAGAATTATAAGTATGCACATAATTATCAGGATCAATTTGTACAGGAACAGTATCTACCCGATGATCTTAAAGATCACCAGATCTATACTCCCGGAGTCAATCCGAGAGAAGATGAAATGCGTAAACGACTCGATCACCTCTGGAATGACATGAAAGCATATGGAAAAAAGAAATAAGGCAAATCTGGGCTCGGTAATCCCCTCTCTGAATCATGTAGATGGCAACGGCTTTCTCTTGATCGCTGGTCCCTGTGTGGTTGAAGGAAGAGATATGGCAATGAGCATTGCCGAACATATTCATCACCTGAGTGACAGGTACCATATCCCCTATGTATTTAAGGCTTCCTACCGGAAAGCAAACCGGTCACGCCTCGATTCCTTCACCGGAATCGGTGATGAAGCTGCATTAAAAATACTTAAAGAGATCAGTATCCAGTTTTCAATTCCTGTAATTACCGACGTGCATACACCTGCGGAAGCTGAGATGGCAGCGAATTATGTGGATGTTTTGCAAGTGCCAGCCTTTTTATGCCGGCAAACCGACCTGCTTGTTGCATGTGCCGAGACCGGCAAAACAGTTTCAATCAAAAAGGGACAGTTCCTCTCTCCCGGAGCAATGAACTTTGCGATAGATAAGGTAGTTGAATCGGGAAATAAGAAGGTGCTGATCACAGAAAGGGGCACTACATTCGGATACCAGGATCTGGTGGTGGATTTTCGTGGCATACCTGAGATGCAGCAGTTTGGATATCCGGTGATTCTGGATGTAACCCATTCTCTTCAACAACCCAATCAGCCTACCGGTATTACCGGAGGAACTCCCGGACTCATAGAAAATATGGCCAGGGCCGGGATTGCTGTTGGAGTGGATGGCATCTTTTTGGAAACCCATCCTGATCCCGGCCTGGCTAAATCTGATGGTTCCAACATGCTTCGCCAGGATCTGCTTGAAGGACTATTAAAGAAATTGGTCCAACTCAGGGAAGTGATAATAAATATGTAAATTTGAGAAAATCCTGAAATCCTGAAAAAGATGCGCACACTACTGTTTTCCATATCTGTTTTTATACTCATCACTCCATCCACTACAGCACAGGATCTGGAGAAGATCCTGGCTGACCATTATAAAGCTGCAGCGCAGGAGAAAATGCAAAAAGTGGAAACCATTATAACCACCGGTAAGAACATCTATTCCATGGCGGGAATTGAATCTTCATTTACCCTGTTCCAGTCAAGACCCAATAATATCAGGGTCCAGGGTGATTTCCAGGGCTCGAAGGTTATCCAAACCTACAACGGACAAACCGGTTGGATGTACGCACCGATGATGGGTATATCGGAACCACAGGAGATGAAGGGCAACGAGCTGGAAACACTCATGAGTCAGACTGAATTTGAGAGTCCGCTCTGGAACTATATGGAGAAGGGGAATACCCTGGAACTTGCGGGTAAATCGGATGACGGTTCAGCAGATCACATTAAACTCACTACCGGTAATGGTGATGTCCGCCATCTATTCATTGACAGGAACAGCCACCTGATCACCTCCCTCAAAACCAGCCAGATCATGGGTGGATCTGAAACTGAGATTGAGGTCATTATGAAGGATTACAAAAGAATTAAAGGTATTCCGGTGGCACATCATATCATCACGAAAATGAATGGACAGGTTGTTACCACCATTCAAATAGAGGAAGTGGAATTCAACAAAAAGATCGATCAAACACTGTTCGGGAAACCCGCAGTAGAATAAAAAAGGCCGCCCTTTGTGAGACAGCCTTTTTAAAAAGCAGCAATTGTATAAGCCAGGTTCTGTATCCTGTTTGACCAGGATTCCTATCATTTATCTGAGCGGCCTACCCCCCGGCAGAAGCGGGTCACTTTTTTTACACCGGTATACATGGCCTTTCAGTCCGCAGGACAAACAGCTGTAACGGTCACCCGCCACACTGGTAGGCTCTTACCCTACCTTCTCACCCTTACCCCGGTAATAGGGCGGTTTTTTTCTTCTTTGCTACCATGCCTTCACAGACATCTGTTTTTCAACAGTGCGGTACCCTTTGCTGCCCGGACTTTCCTCTGCAGATCATATAAACCCACAGCGATAGGACCAACTGCTGCAAAATTTTAATATTCAGTACAAAAATAACTAATTTTGCTGACTCTTCATTTGATCCATGTCTGCTATAGAAATGATAGATATTGAGAACTACAGGTACACGCTGCCGGAAGCGTATATTGCAAAATATCCTTTATCGGATCGTGATCAATCCAGATTGATTTTTTATAAGGGTGGTGATATCAGTCATCACGCATTTAGTGAGCTTCCGGAGATCATACCCGCGGGCTCATGGCTTGTCTTTAATAACACCAGGGTGATCCAGGCAAGACTGGAATTCAAAAAGCCGACAGGTGCCAGGATAGAGATTTTTTGCCTGGAACCTGACGATCCTGTTGATTACCATCAATCATTCCAGTCAACCCGATTGTGTAAATGGAAATGTCTGGTCGGAAACGCTAAAAAATGGAAAGAGGGTCCAGTGTCTCTCAGAACGACCATTGGTAGTTATGAAGTTTTCCTGGAAGCACGGATTACAGGGCAGTTCAGAGATAGTTACACGATACAGTTCAATTGGGATAACAGCAGGTTCACATTCGGCGAAATCATTGAAAATGCCGGCAGCACTCCCATTCCACCCTACCTGAACAGAAGTGCTGAAGAAACGGACAGGGAACGCTATCAGACCATATACAGTCGAGCCATGGGTTCCGTGGCAGCACCAACCGCCGGATTGCATTTTACAGACAGGATGATGTCCCGGTTTGGGAAGGAAGGGATCTCTAAAGGTGAACTCACACTGCATGTAGGAGCAGGTACCTTTGTACCGGTAAAGGAAAGCGATGCGAGACAACATATGATGCATGCTGAAAAAGTTTCAGTTTCGCGTACTTTCCTGGAACTGTGGGCTGGTCAACCTTCCGGATTAATAGCAGTAGGAACAACGACCACCCGGAGCCTTGAATCCCTTTACTGGCTGGGTGTAAAGCTATGCAAAGGGGACAAACCGGTCCACGGAAAAATCAGTATGAACCAGTGGGAAAATGAAAGCCTACCCCAGGATATTACCCTTCGGGAGAGTCTCGATGCACTTATTTATTTCTGCAGGAACAACAATCAGGATCATTTTCATTTCTCCACGCAATTAATGATTGTGCCAGGATATGTGTTCAGGACCATCAGTGGACTTGTAACGAATTTTCACCTGCCGGGAAGTACCCTGCTACTGCTGATAGCTGCGTTTATTGGGGATGACTGGAGGAAAGTTTATAACGATGCTATAAACAGGCAGTATCGTTTCCTCAGTTATGGAGACAGCTCCCTGCTGCTTCCCTGAGCAGGGAGGCAAATCTCTCTATATCCTCTTCTGTGGTATCAAAGGAGCACATCCACCGGACCTCTGACGTTTCTGCATCCCAGACATAGAAAAAATAGTGTTCCTGTAATTCAGGAATGATGGCTTCCGGAATCCGGGCAAAAACTGCATTGGATTCAACTTTCCGGGTAATCTCAACCCCGGGAATATCACGGACAGCTTCATATAGCTTTTGTGCCATGTTGTTGGCATGGATGGCATTCTTTTTCCAGAGGCCCCCCTCCAGGAACGCATCAAATTGTGCCGCAATGTATCGCATTTTAGATGCAAGCTGCATTCCCTGCTTTCTCCGGTATTTGAAATCCCTGCACAGGTTCCGGTCAAAGAATACAACAGCTTCACCATACATCATACCGTTCTTGGTCCCGCCGAAAGAGAGCACATCAACCCCAACACCACCTGTCATATCGTAGAAACTACAATCAAGAGCAACCGCTGCATTGCTGATCCTGGCCCCGTCCATATGCACGATCATCTCGTTCTCATGGGCGAAAGATGTGATCTTCCTGATCTCATCAATGGTGTAGAGCGTGCCCAGTTCGGTGGACTGGGTAATGGAAATCACCTTCGGTTGCACATGATGCTCAAAACCGATACCATGCATATGCTGCCGGATCAGATCAATGGTCAGCTTCCCGTCCGGTGTGCCAACGGCAAGCAGTTTACAGCCGGAAAATTTTTCCGGTGCACCACATTCATCCACATGGATGTGGGCTGTATCCGGACAGATGATGGCATGATAGGGTTGTGTGGCAGCGGAAAGACCAAGCACATTGGCAGCCGTTCCGATAAATACGAAGAAAATATCAGTTTCCCCGCCAAACATCTGCTTCAACCGTGAGATGGCTTTTCCCGTATAGGGATCACCCCCGTAAGCGATCACGTGACCTTCGTTTACAGATTCAACAGCCTTCAGGATGGATGGATGTACTCCTGCATTGTTATCGCTGGCAAATCCGCGACGGTTCTTCTGGTTGGACATATTTCAAAATTTTTCGTCATACTTTGTCCAGAGCATATCCCCCATTTCCCAGGCTTTTTCTACTACTTTGTTGCCCCAGAGCATGGAATGGTCTGTCAGGTAACTGTTCAGCTCTTTATGCTTGCCCTTGGCATGTAGCTCAAGTGCTTTGTTTTCAAAGACCTCCTGACCGGTAAAGAGTTCTTCCTGCCACTCTTCCCATACCTGATTCACATCATACCTCATCTCTCCCCATCGCTGTGCGGTAAGGGTTCCAAGGCGGTTAAAGGCCCACCAGGCTGATTCGGTCGTGTATCCATTTGGACGACCGGGAGTTTTATAGGAGGGTGAAAGGTCATTCCCTGAGCAATAAACAGGTATATAGATGGAGGTGGCCACATTGTCCTGTGCCAGCCAGACCACGCCCCCGATCTCATCAGGCAGCCATTCCCTGCACTGGATGATGGTTGCATACATGGTATACCAGCGTGCAATGGTACGTTCGCCCCGCCAGCCCCATCCTCCGTTAATACGAAAAAGTTTATTCATATCATAGGGAAGGTGTGGATTGGCCAACGGGGAGATTACACTTTTACCCTCCGCATCGGGAACAAGCATATCTTTCGTCATATCAAACGGAGTGCCCTCATAATAGTCAGAAAAGACCATCCTCAGATCAGCCAGCGTTACCGGATCATCAGGTTTTATGGAAAAGGGGTGATTTTCAGCATTGGGATTCAGTTCAAGGGAGGGGGCAAGCAGGTCAAAAACCCTCCATTCCCTGCGCCTGGCTGCCAGAGAGGTCCGGCTATCCGGAGCATATACATAACAAAACCGAAAGGTCTCCCCTTCTTTCCACCAGCCCTGTTCGGCAGCAGTGCTGTAGACATTTTTACTGGCCATGAAATGATCCGGATCATCCAGGTTGATCTCTTTGATCGTGCTGGCATTGGCATTGACCGATATATGGTCATCCGGAACCCGCTGGGCAGCCCAGATGGAACCTACTTTCCCTTTGCCCGGTCCCATAATCTCAAGGTGCCATACTTCAGTTTTATCAGCAATGGTGAGACACTCGCCATAATCATTCCATCCATACTCTGCAGTGAGCTCCCCGGCCAGTTTTATGGCTTCCCTGGCCGATTTACTTCGCTCCAGCATCAACTGGCACAGACGTTGACAATCGATCAAACCTGCATCCGATTGGAGTTCATCCCTTCCTCCAAATGTCGACTCTCCAATACCCAACTGATACTGGTTCATGGAAGGATATGCCGTATTAAGAAACTGGTAAGTCTCCTTCACCTGGGGTATTTCACCAATGGGAATATGGCTGTAAGTGGGCATCATGAATGAATCACATGCCACCCTTTTGTACATGGTGGTTGTAGCGCCCTTCGGATGTTTCTTGGCAGGGATGATATTCATCCATGACCGGGTCCTGTGACTATCATCAGTATGTGAGGTTATTACTGAACCATCGGCAGTTGCTGCCTTGCCTGCTGTAATGGATGTACAACCATCCGGATAACCGCCTTCCCAATCGGGGTGCTGACCCAGCACTGCGATTGAAACCATGCATAGCAAACCTGTGATTATCTGGTTGAACTTCATAGAATTCAATTTAATGTTGAAGCTCACGAAGATAATCATTTTGGGATGGCCGGCTGGAACAATAGTCAAAATTGGATCGATCAGAATTCAGAGTTGAAGTGAAAAGTGATCTCAGGGAATTTTTCCTGTGCCATTTGTAGCGCGTAAGGAGATTCGGCCATATAAACTTCCCTGCCCTCTTTATCCGTGGCCAGCTGCTGGTACTTCCGCAGCCTGAAATCTTTCAGCTTTACAGTATCACCGGTCTCAATCCAGCAAGCTTTGTGCATGGGGAGCTGCTCATACCTGCATCTGGCCCCATATTCATGCTGGAGCCTGTACTGTATCACATCAAACTGGAGGGCACCCACTGTACCAATGATCTTCCGGCCATTGGCTGCACTGACGAACAGCTGAGCCACTCCCTCGTCCATTAACTGGTCAAGTCCCCTGGCAAGTTGTTTAAATTTCATCGGATCAGCATTTTCCACATACCTGAACAGTTCCGGAGAGAAACTGGGTATCCCGTTAAACTGAATCTTCTCCCCTTCTGTTACAGCATCACCTATCTTGAAATTCCCCGTATCGTGCACTCCAACAATGTCGCCCGGGTATGCCTCAGAGATGATCGATTTCTTCTCAGCCATAAATGAGGTGGGACTTGAAAACTTCATTTGTCTCCCTGTCCGCACATGGATATATCCTTTGTTTCGTTCAAACTTCCCTGATACAATCTTTATAAAAGCAATGCGGTCCCGGTGATTGGGATCCATATTGGCATGGATTTTAAAAACAAAACCGGAAAACTTGTTTTCAAGTGGATCGATGAGCCGATCCTCCGTTTGAACAGGTCCCGGTGAGGGTGCCACCTGGATAAAGCAATCAAGGATGTCCCTGACCCCGAAATTATTTAGTGCGCTTCCAAAAAAGAGCGGTGCTGTGTCTCCTTCCAGGTACTCTTTTTGAACGAATCCGGGATACACACCATCGATGAGTTCCAGGTCTTCCTGAAGGCGTTCAGCATGCGGACCGATGTGTTTTTGAAATTGTTCGTCGGTCAGATCCCTGTACTCAACCAGTTCGCCGATGATTTGTTTATTGATTCCGCTGAAAGACCGAAACGTCCTGTCGTACCTGTTGTATACTCCCCTGAAATCAGAACCCATCCCAACAGGCCAGCTCAAAGGATGCACATGAATTTCCAGTTCCTGTTCAATCTCATCCAGCAATTCAAATGGATCCAGCGCCGGACGGTCCATCTTATTCACAAAGACCATCACCGGGGTTTTGCGCATCCTGCAGACATTCATCAGCTTCCTTGTCTGCGCTTCAACACCTTTTGCAGCATCGATAACGATGATCACACTGTCAGCTGCCGTGAGTGTACGAAAAGTATCCTCTGCAAAATCCTGGTGTCCAGGAGTGTCCAGAATGTTGATTTTCTTTTCGCCATACTCGAATCCCATCACTGAGGTTGCTACAGAAATCCCCCTCTGCTTCTCAATCTCCATAAAATCTGAGGTGGCAGTCTTCCTGATCTTATTTGATTTAACCGCTCCGGCTACATTGATGGCCCCGCCAAATAGAAGAAACTTTTCCGTAAGTGTTGTTTTTCCCGCGTCGGGATGACTCACAATGGCAAAAGTCCTTCGTCGCTGTATCTCCTCTGAAAGCTTCATGATAAAAAAATGAACGGCAAAGATAGCAAGCAGAATCCAGCCTGCAAAGCACTTCATTCAGTATATAAATTCTGTATCTTCTTCTTAATCTTTTCTACGGAATAGGGCTTGGTGATCAGCTCATCAAATCCAACATCTGAAAAATCCTCGAAAAACAATTCCGGATTATGTGCGGTGAGTGCAATAATGGGGATCACATTTAAAGGTGCCGGCATCTCGCTCCTGATATAATTGGTGGTCTCAATACCATTCATCACCGGCATTTCTATATCCATAAAAACCATATGGATCTGCTCGTTTTTCAGGATCTCTATGGCCTGTTCCCCGTTTTCGGCCAGTACCACCTCATTACCCGTCATTTTAATCAATTCCGACAAAAGATACCGGTTGGTAAAAATATCGTCGACCACCAGAATTTTCAAGTTTGCCATGGGAAGAATGCTATCGATGATAAAAATAGAAAATAATAACTATTTTTAATGCTCACAGTGTTGATTGTATGGGAGAATTGAACAAAAAGGAGATAGTCATCCGTTACAGTGCAATTGGATTTGTACTGGGCACTATGCTGGTGGTCATTATCTACCAGATGCTTCTATACGCACTTGATGTGACTTTTTCATTCAGGCGCATCGCTCTTCTTCACAATGATCTCTGGTTCCTTTACATCATCGATATCCTTCCTTTGCCCGGGATTTTTCTGGGAATGGCCAGGGGTAACTGGCGGTTTAAACAGATGGATATATGGTCGGAACGGGTTCACCGGGAAACAAAGAAGAATACAGAAATTAAACGTTTTACACACTCTCTGATAGCAGGGGACCTGAATACCTCGATTTCCATTACTGATATGGACAAGACCCTGTCCGACTCTTTGAACAAGTTGAAAGACACGCTGATAAGAAACAGGGAGATGGAACGTCAACGGCGTCTGGATGATCGGCAGAGGAACTGGATTTCGGAAGGCCTGGCGGAATTCGGGGATATTCTTCGTACCCATTCACATGAACTGGAATCTATGGCGTATGCTGTGATATCGGGTATGGTAAGATACCTGGATGCGAACCAGGGAGCGATTTACCTGACAGTTGAGGAAAGTGCAGATAGTTATCTTCAGATGATTGCCTGTCATGCCTATGATCGTAAGAAGTTTCCCGACAAGCGAATCAAATGGGGTGATGGCCTTATCGGGGCTGTGGCCATGGAAAAGAAAGGCTATTATACTGATAAGATCCCGGACGGTTATCTGACCATTACCTCCGGACTGGGCAAAGCCAATCCCAGGTTCCTGATCATTGAGCCTTTGATCTGGAATGAAAAGGTATTTGGTATCATCGAGATTGCATCGTTCAAACGGATGGAAGATTTCAAGATCCAGTTCGTGGGCCGTGTTGCTGAGAACATCGCTACCACCATCAATACCATGGAGAGCAACCTGCGTACCGAACAGCTGTTGAAGGAAACACAGGCCCAGGCAGATCAGCTGACCCGTCAGGAAGAACAGGTACGACAGAATATGGATGCCCTGAAACTTGCCCAGGAAGAAGCGGCGAAACAGGCTGAGATTTTCATCAGCTTCACCAATACGGTCAACCATACGTTGATGCGCGCCGATTATGATACCGAAGGTAAATTGCTTTATGCCAATACCCGTTTCCTCAAAAAACTGGGTTATTCTGGTAACCGCGAGGTGGAAGGGAAGCACATATCCATGTTTATCAACGAAAAGGACCGGTCCTGGTTCAATACACTCTGGACCAAGCTGGCCAAAGGTGGGAGGCATTTTGAAGGGTATATGAAACATGAAACCAAACTGGGCCAGGATCTTTGGACCATAACAACATACACATGTGTAAGACGGGATGATGGCACTATTGAAAAGATTCTGTTTCTCGGTATCGACTCCACGGAACAGAAAAAACAGAGTATTGATTATGAAGGTCAGATCGAGGCCATTGACAGGCTCAATGCCAAGGCAGTTTTCTCACCGGACGGGAAATTGCAGCTGAGCAATCAGCTTTTCAGCAAAACGCTCAAGTACACCGAGCTGGAGCTGGAACAAATGAATGTATTTGATTTTTTCGGTACTGGAGAACAAGAACGGTTCAATGAGATCTGGGAGAAAGTCATATTGGGAGAAGCATTCCAGGGACAGTTAAAGATGCAATCCAAATATGAGGAGGAACTCTGGTTCAGGGCTACCTTCCTTTCTGTAGATGATATGTACGGCGAAGTTGAAAAGGTGATTTTCCTGGCCAATGAGATTACCAAGGAAAAAGAGATGGAACTGGCCTCAAGGAAACAGCATGATCAGTTGATCAGAAAAGAGGAAGAGCTACGCCTGGCCAGTCTTGACCTGAAGAAAAAGCTGGAAGAGACCAATCAATTGCGGCAGCAGGAAAAATCAAGTTTTGAAAAGGAAGTTAAACAATATATACATGTACTGGATGAATTGCCATATTCGGTTATTTCTATTAATAACCTGGGGTTTATCCTTTTCTTTAACAGGTCTTCGGAAAAGAGATGGGGTTTGAAACAGAAGGATGTAATCGGCACAAAAGTGGAAACACTATTTCACCGTCGCAATGCCTCAGATGTTATTAACAGTTTCACTGATCCTGCTAAGACCAAATCACCAGGAATCTATTCGGATCAGGAACTGGTTCTTCCGGATGGCAAGTTACATCGCAAAGACATGATGGTTATCCGCACAGACCTGAAGGATGAACTGCATTACACGTTGATCATCCTCTAGCCCTCTTATGATCAGACATTTCGAGATAAAAGTATCTGGACGGGTTCAAGGGGTTGGGTTCAGATACGCAGCACAGAACCAGGCAAGATCACTGAACCTGAAAGGCTGGGTAGAGAACCGGCCGGATGGATCTGTTTGTACTGCCATACAGGGTGAAGAAAACGCATGCAGGTCTTATATACAATGGTGCAGGAGTGGTACGGGCTACAGCTGGGTAGAACGGGTTGAGATCGAGGAAAAGGAACCAGGGAATCTAAAAGCATTCGTGGTAAGATATTAATGTCATGACACTAACCTCGCTTTCTAAGCAGGGAAACGAAGCTGCTTCCGGTAAGCCATCCTGTAAGTATAAGAATCAGACCGGAAAGAATGACAAGAATAAGACTGTTCATAGGATCCTAAGATAACAGTTTTACTTCAAGCTCTCCCTGAATACCAATCCACTCATTTATAATGACAGCACAACCGAGGATTTCCGGAATGTCTGAAACCCGGTCAAGCACCGGTTCGATATCATCCGGACCTGAAATACTATTGGCAAGTGCTGTGGCCCAGGCATCAGCAAGCGGGGCACTTTCAGCGATAACAGTTACTGCATCGGCTTTCCCCTGGCTGAATGAATGTCCGATGGTACCTGATGATGTGCATACGCCCCAACTACCCGGTGTTAGTACAAAGGCCATCTTATCGGAGAGGGATGAGGTTCCGGCATGGATGGTGGATATCAGGTCTGACTCATTTTTAACAAACAGGTCTCCCCCATTCTCCACCACGATCTCATCCAGTTCATATTCCAGGATCAACCGGTGGGCGATGCTCTCCGCAAATAATCCGGCAACCGAACTCATGGGCCCGGTACCCGATTGCAGGGCGCACCTGAGCATGGTATCGATCTCAGCAGGCATATAGGATCCAATTTCAAGAGGAACCAGGGATGTGCCGAATGATGGATCCTTTTCTGTATAGCTGAGAAGAAGGTTTCTAAGTCTGACCAGTTCTTCAAAAGAGTTCTTTTTCATCTCCTCGCTGAAATCGTTGTGAGGCACACCGATCAGTAAGTCAGATTCATGGTGAGTCGACTGGAAAAACCGGAACCGCTCCTGGTTCATATCTCCCCTGTATAGTCTTGGCTCGTACAATCAGTTTGCACCAAAATTAAGATCAAAGAGCTGAAGCGGACAAGCCTTGATACACAGTTCACAGGCAACGCATTTCTCCGGGGAGAACTCCAGTTTCCTGCTGGAGGAGTCCATAGTTAATGCTCCGCGGAAACAAACCGATGAACAGGCCCCACAATGGATACATAAAGATTCTTTGAAGAGTATGGTTTTTACCACCGGAGAGATTTCAACCTGCTTACTCTCCAGGTATACCACTGCCTTATTCACATCACTTTTCCGGCCAATCATCTCAATCAACAGGCTGCCTTCCTTTCCGTGCGTGATATCAGCATTCAGGATATTGATCAATACATCATATTCCTTGATCAATATGTAGGTGATCGGCTCATTTACAGTGTCAGCTGAAAAGCGGAGCACCATTCTCTTTTTCGTTTGGTTCATCTATTAATATTTTATTCTCAATGGCTGCATGCAACTGGTTTGCATCTGCTTATTTACCTGATCTCCAATGAATTTAAGCCTTTCCCCCGGGGAAACATCTCCACCGGTTCAGAAAGCAGAAAACTGCCTTTACTTACCTCCTTTTTTAATCGGTCAGCGATTTCCCTGGCTTTATGAATGCTTGAGAGGGAAGCTGTTTTAATTTTCTTTTGATCCAGTTCGATTTCCCCTGACAACAGGGCTTCATAGGTCACTCTTCCCAGCTCGGGATGGTGGGGTTCACCATAATCCAGTATGCGGGTGGTGATCTGATCATTCCTTATCATGACCCTGGCAGCCATATCCTCATCAAGGACCGGGATGGGTATTCCGATTCCAACGAACATGGATACACCGTACTTTTCATAATATGCAGCCTTGATGAACGCAGTATCCATTTTGCCAGCATCACCGATCACTGCCAGTGTGGCTGCATTTGAAACAGGCACCCCAAACTCATTGTTTTCCGAATCTGTTTTAAATTGTGTGCCATACCAGCTCACATATCCGGTTGTTCCACCCAGGAAAATTCGTGTCCCCATTCCAATGGTCCGCATTTCCGGATCATTGAGCAACGGACTCAGTTCACCGGATGTACTGTAATTCGCATTGCCCAGCATTGGTAACAGGCTTCCCATATAGGTATACTTAATACGTTTTGAAGTATTCACTGCTGTGGGATAATTCTGGTATGCATTGCGGGGATTAAACATGATCATTTCATTGATATTGTTCCTGTTGATGGTGGTACGGATGTCCCTCAACGGATAACAGTCGGTACCTTTTGCATGGGCCACAAGTTCTACATCTTTTCCGGCAATCAACTCCTCAATGATATGTGCTCCACCGTAGGCCGGATCTTCCGGATGGTTCTCCGTCGCTCCGATATAGAGGTCCACTGCAGCAATGCCTGAAAAAACAGGAACACCATTCAGGGTGACTTTTTCCATCCTGATGGGCGGATTGGAATGCCCCACATTGATAAACATCCCCGATGAACACATGGGACCAAATGTCGCGGTGGTAACCACATCTACCTTTTTTGCGATTTCAGCAGGAGATTGGTTCCTTCCCATTGCCGATACCTCTTCGGCGGTCAGCACCACTGCATTGCCATTTTTTATCTTCTCATTGATCTCCTGAAAACTCTTACGGATTGACATAAAAATGTTTATTAAGAAGGTTCTGCAACCTCCGGGTAGTTAAACTTATATACTTTCAAAATCATTGACCTGAACCCATCCTTCCCTTCCGTCTATCACACGGATGTTATGCCATCCTGACACCTCTTCATTTACCCTCACCCTGGTTCCTTCATGCAAAATAAATAATTCTGTCCCGGATTCACTTGGAGAGCTTCTGATTATAACAGATGGGGAAAGTATGATTCCGGCATCAGGCCGAATGATGTTCCGGTGCTGTGCCAGGGCAGACGAGAGTGAAATTATGAAAAGTGCCAGTCCGATCATAGCAATGAAAAATCCGGCTTTTTTAAGGACAAGCCGTTGTGAAAACAGATAGATAAATACACTCCCCAGAAGCATCATAAAGAGTACAATAGCGAGGATACTCCATACCTGTTCTGAAAAGCTTCGGACGACTGCTTTGGTCCAGCTACGAATAAATAGTTCGGGAACCTGTTCAAATGTATCCACCCGGTACCGGGAAACATATTCCAGGTTATGGATTGCATCTTCATGAGAAGGGTCCAGCTTCAGGGTTTTCTCATAGTAAAGAATTGAATACCCGATGCTATTAGACCTGTAGGCTGCATTGCCCATGTTGTAGTAAAGACCGGAAGACTCAAACCCGGCATTGATTATGTCCCTGTAAATATTCAGAGCGGTCTCATACTCCCCTTGCTGGTATAATCCATTGGCTTTCTGATACAAAGAATCGCTCGTCGCAGAGACCTCTGTCACTACCATCACCACGAAAAGGATCACATATGCTTTCTTCATCACAGGCTGTTTTCCAGGTTTCTAATCAGTGTCACAGCATCTTTGTATAGCTGATTTACTTCACTCTTTTCAGATGATGGCGCAAAACGTGAGAATTCACTTTCATCGAGGATCCTGAGAAACGCGGTTCTCACCTCTTCTGAAATCTCCCGCTGATCCAGTTCTTGAATGATCACATCCCTGGAGAGGCCGGAGGTTTCAATATTCAACTTATCGGCCAGGTAACCCCATATTGCTTTCCCTACTTCTTCATAAAATCCATCGCGGTCTTCTGCTTTCCTGCACCTGTCGGCTTTTTTCAACCTGACACGTGCCGACCTGTTGGCCTGCCGGTTCCGGACCAGTTTCAGATCGGCATTTCTCCTGGCACCCAACCGGATCAGGATAAGGGTCAATATGCCCATCAGTGCTGACAGTGGATACAGTGATTTATACCACGTCTTTGCAAACAAAGAGCTTGCAAGGGGTGTGAAAACCTGGGGTATCCTGATAATATCCCTGATATCGGTCCCGATATCCTCCACACTCTCATGCATTACACCTGGCACATATACACTCCCCTGACCTTCCTCAGATTCCCCTTTCAGCACAGTAAAAGTAAATTCCTCAGTAGTGCTTGTACGGTATTGTTTACTTCCCGGATCAAACCATGTAAATTGTACCGGAGCAATCCTGAAGCGACCGGCATGTCTTGCTACAATAGGATATTCAAAGGTCACTGAACCATTGATCAGGTTTCCTGATGTGTTCGTATTCACCGATCTGGTTATATCATAGAGATCATGATCAGGCGGAAGGCTCACCTCGGGCTCACCGAGCAGGGGAAGGTTTCCTGTACCCCGGATGGTAATGATCAGGCTCAGTGCTTCATTCACTTCGATCTCCCCGGCCGAGAGGGAAGCATTCAATGAATAATCTCCAACACCTCCGGTAAAACCTGCCGGTGCATTGGGAGGAAGAGGTCTTACAACGATGGTAACCGGTTTTGTTGCCAGTTTCATGGGAACATCCTGGATTCCATTAAAAAACGGATCATCGAAAAAGTTGTCGAAAATATTATTGCTGCTGCGACGCTGCACCCGCTGTTGCACCATCCATTCAGATTCGTAAGGTCCAATTACAATCTCCCCTGACTTCTGGGGGATCAGGATATGCCTCTGAATCACCTGGGTGATGTATTGTTGTCCACCAATATCCTGCTGCTGGGCATTTGCATCCGGATCAACTGTTTTCTTATAGAATCCTTCATATGGAATGTCTTTCGCTGAGGAGGAAGGTCTTGTATTCACCCGCGTATAGACCTTTAACCCGGAAACGAATTGTTCGCCCACATACACATCTCTTCTTGAAGGGATCACGCGAAGGAAAACCGGGTTTTCATCTGAAGCTTCCGCCACCGCAGGGCTGCCAGCATCTGCAGGTTGATTAGAACCGGGGAGAGGAGCTACCGCTGTACCTTCATTCACAACAATTTGTACCTTATTGGTTTTATACTCTTTCCTTCCAACCTTGATTGTAGCCGGGGGGATGGTAAAAGAACCTTTCGCTGTTGCTCTTAATACATGGGTATATGTAACAACCGTTTTCATTGTCATCTTCCCGTTGACCCATTGTGAATGGGAAGAATATGACGAGAAAGGTCCTGCCAGAAGCTGGAAGCCATTCAGGGGAGGAAGTAAAAGAACTCCCTGTTCGGAACCTTCGATCACATACTGAAATTGCTCACCGGCCTTCACCACTGCCGGAGCTGAAGCCGTAAATATTTTATCCTGCCCGGTCAGCAAGCCGGTGCAGAGTAAAATGATGGTAGCCGATGTAAGTAGCTTCAAGTTCATTGATGATCTGAATTTACCAATCCTTTTCTGTTTTCACCTTGGCAGCAGCTGCTTTTTTCTTATCGACCTTGTCCTTCACGTCTTTTTCTTGCTGCTGGATGGCATTCAACATCCTTTCGGCATCCTCCCTTGAGATTTCCTGGGGTTTAGCCTGCTGTTGCTGTTGCTGGTCCTGGTCTTGCTCCTGCTGTTGCTGATCCTGCTCCTGCTCCTGGTCTTGCTCCTGCTGTTGCTGATCCTGGTCTTGCTCCTGCTGTTGCTGATCCTGGTCCTGGTCCTGGTCCTGATCCTGCTGGTCCTTATTCTGATCCTGATTTTGCTGCTGTTGCTGCTGTTGCTGTTCCTGCAATTTCTGTTTTGCGTAGGCCAGGTTATACTTGGTGTCGGCATCGGAGGGATTCAGCCTGAGGCTGTTCTTGTAGGCCTCGATGCTCTGTTCATATTGTTGTGCTTCCAGGAGGCTGTTCCCTATATTGTGCCATACATGGGCCAGGGTCTTCGGATCACCGGTTCTGTCAACCAGCGTTTCATATTGTTTCAGAGTCTCTTCGTATTTCTCCTGACCATACATAGCCGCTCCTGTATTGAATTCAGCCTCAAACGATTCCTGGTTAAGATCCCCTGCCTTCCTGAATTGCACCTCTGCCTCGCTGAAATCACCGTCTTCATAAGCTTGTACTCCCTGGCGTATGGCTTTCCTGTCGTTTTGCCCATAAAGCGCCAGTGTAAACAGAGAAAATAAGCAAACTAATCTGATCCTTGTCATCGTTCGGTTTGAAATAGGTTAAAACGTTTCAGCAAAGAATTTTTCCTGGAACGGATAAAAAATTCCAGGACCAGGAATAGAAGTGCAAATCCGGCGAAATACTGAAATCGCTCGGCAAATTCTGAAAATACGCGGGTTTTAAGTTCGGTTTTTTGAAGTTGGTCCAGTTCATCGATCAGGCTGTTGATCCTGTCACCTGCAATATAAGCCCCATTACCCGCTGCAGCCACTTCCACAAGTAGTTTTTTATTCAGCTTACTAACCACCACCTGTCCATCCTTGTCTCTACGGTTTGCAGCACTTCCCGGTCTTACCGGCACAGGCACTCCGTTTGGATCACCCAGTCCTACAGTATATACCCGAATACCTTTGTCACTGGCCCGGGTAGCTTCACCCACGGCATCGTCTTCATGATTTTCCCCGTCAGTAATGACCACGACGGCCCTGCCTGGCGAACCTTTTTCATCGGACTCAATTGCGGATGAGGACGAAAATGACCTGACAGCCAGTCTGATGGCAGATCCAATGGCCGTTCCCTGTTTCGAGACCATATCCGGACCCGCACCGGCAAGAAACATCTTCACACTGGGATAGTCATCGGTAATTGGAATCTGGGTGTAAGCATCCCCTGCAAATACAATCAGTCCAATTTTGTCACTGGACATCCGGTCCACCATCCGATTGATCATTTGTTTCGACCTTTCAAGCCGGGAAGGTTTAATGTCTTCGGCCAGCATGCTATTGGATACATCAAGTGCAATGATGATCTCACGGCCCTTCTGCTCTACCTCTTCAAGCTTTGTACCAATCCTGGGACCGGATACAGCAATAATCAACAGGGCCGTCCCGAAGAACAGCAGTGTAAACTTCCAGTGATGGGCTGTCCGTGACGCATCTGGCATCAGGTAATCGAGCAATGAGCTATCACCCATCTGTGCCAGGGAACGTCTGCGGTATCTCCAGTACAATTGATAACCCACCAGCATAAAAGCTGCTGCCAGCAAAAACCATAGTATCTCTTTATGTGTAAAATAAATCATGGATCATCAAGGTATTGTTCTGAAAACTGTATATCTCAGCAGGATCTCAAACAGGAGCAATAGCATGGCTGCAAGGAGAAATGGAAAATATTCCTCCTTCTTTTTGCTGAAATGTTTCACATCCAGTCTTGTCTTTTCCATCTGGTCGATCTGCTGGTAGATCTCCCGCAATTTGTTATTATTGGTGGCCCTGAAATAGGAGCCATCAGTTGTTTCAGCAATCTTTCTAAGTACATCCTCATCAATTTCAACCGGCATATTCCTGGTCACCGTTCTTCCATACACATCCTGTACGGGAACAGGTGCATTGCCAAGTGAACCCACACCAATTGTATACACCCTGATGCCATAGTTTGCCGCGATTTCTGCGGCTGTAACAGGTCCCACATCTCCCCTGTTATTCACTCCATCGGTGAGCAGAATGATCACTTTGCTTTTTGCCCGGCTCTCCTTGATCCTGTTTACAGCTGTTGCCAGTCCCATCCCGATGGCCGTTCCATCCTCAATCACGCCAAAGTCGATTTCCTTCAGAAAATTAACCGCTACCGCCCGGTCAGTGGTCATGGGACACTGGGTAAAGCTTTCCCCTGCAAACACCACCAGTCCGAACCTGTCATCCTGCCGGGCATTGACAAATTCAATCCCCACATTTTTGGAAGCTTCAAGCCTGTTAGGTTTAAAATCCATGGCCCGCATACTACCTGACACGTCCATGCACATCACAATATCAATGCCTTCAGTGGTTACCTGTTCCCATTTATTAGAGGATTGCGGCCGGGCCATTACCACAATGATCAATCCCACCACGAGCAGGCGAAGGATGAACAACATGTGCCTGAGCCAGATCCTGGATGATCCGATGCGCTCATCAATATTTTCAAATCCTGAGAGCTTTAACGCCGCGGTACTTCTTTTACCTTTCCAAACATACCATGCTGTCATCAAAGGCAGCAGGACCAGTGCATAAAAGAATGCAGGATATGCAAACTCCAGGTTAATCATTGCGCATATCCTCCTCTTTTAATTCCAGTTTTTCCGAATAAAAAAACGAATAGGTTTTCTGTACGAACAGGTATGCAGCGTTCAGGTTTGTCTGGTTGTCCACCGGTAACGGGTCCTCCTTTGCGAACTTGACCAGGTCGGACAGTTCCAGCAACTCCTTCAGCATTTCATCCAGCAGGCTGTCTTCTATATTCGATTTGCGAAATGCATCGAGGATCTCCCCTGTTGTCCTTTCCATGGCCGGAATACCATATTGTCTTTCAATATAATGCCGTGTTATTTCTGTAAGCCTTGTGTAAAACTGCTTGATTTGTCCACTTTCCCATATCTTTTCTTCCTTAAGCCTGTCCAGTTCCCGGAAAGCTATCACATGGGCCGGCTCCTGTGGTTTGATTGCAAATATTTTAGGATCCTTGCTGCGTTGCCGATACATCCAGGCCAGTGCTATGATCAGCGTTGCCAACATCCATCCGCCCATACCCAATGCAATCCATGGCAATACCTCCTTGAAAGTAAGCGGAGTATTGATGGGAGGTTTGATGGGTTTGATCTGTTGGGTGGTATCAACAGCCGGTTCAATGACATGAATAATCAGCGGCATGCTCAGCGCTGTATCGGTGGTGTTGTCGAATGTATAAACTACCGGTTGTGGTGGCACCAGTTGCATCCCCTGCTCAAAGCCTGTGATCATGTAGCTGTGATCGACTACCTGCCTGCCTGCGAGCAGGGTTGTATCTGAAGAGATTGAAAAAAGCACTTCGATGTTGCTATTCAGGGTGTCTTTAACCAAAGGCAGTGTAAATACAATATTTTCAGCTGCTTCGACATGTATATTAAAAATAACCTGGTCACCGATCATCATGGAGTCGGAACTGACCTGTGACATAACACTGATCAGCTGTGCCTGGGCAGAGGTGGCCAGCAGGCACAACAGAGAAGATATGATCAGATTTCGCGGGAATCTCATGTTATCTTTTCTTGAACAGCCACATTAATGGTTTCACATAATCCTCGCCCGTGCGCAACGAGACACTATCCACCCCGGCTCTTGTGAATATCTCCTTCATCATATCTACATGGCTCTCCCACTTCAAAGAATAATTTTCCCGCACCCTGCTCTTTGATGTATCGATCCATAGTTCCCGTCCCGATTCCGCATCCAGCACCCTTATCAATCCCACCGGAGGTAAGGAGGTCTCCCGACGGTCATAAATATGAAGGGCAGCCACATCGTGTTTATTATTTGCAATTTGCAGGGATCGTGCATACCCCTTATCCTTGAAATCGGAAATCAGAAAGGCTGTACAACGTTTCTTGATGGCATTTGTAAGAAATCGCAGGCTTTCTGAAATATCAGTATTTTTACTTTCCGGTTGAAACTCCAGCAATTCACGGATGATCCTGAGAATATGTTTGCGGCCTTTCTGAGGCGGAATAAATTTTTCAACACGATCGCTGAACATGATCACCCCGATCTTATCATTGTTTTCAATGGCCGAAAATGAGAGTACTGCAGCGATTTCCGTGATCAGGCTCCGCTTTAAATGTTGTTGCGTACCGAAATCACCCGAAGCACTTAGATCAATCAGTAACATAACCGTCAGCTCCCTCTCCTCTTCGAATACTTTAACATAGGGATGATTGAACCTGGCTGTCACATTCCAGTCAATGTTCCTGATGTCGTCTCCATACTGGTATTCCCGCACTTCAGAAAAAGTCATCCCCCTGCCTTTATAAGCACTGTGGTACTCTCCGGCAAAGATCTGACGGGTTAGTCCCCGTGTCTTAATCTCAATCTTCCGTACTTTTTTTAAGAGATCCTTTGTTTCCACTTCTGCTGCTTCAAGAATGACTGTTCTCCTTCTATTTCCTGGTTTCACGGACAATGAAATACCACTCTTCCTTGATCAGGTTCACTTCGAAAGTAGCAGTGTCCTGGATATATTCCCATCTGGAATCATCTACTTTTTGAAAGGAACTGTTTAAATCCTCAAGAACTTCATCATAATCGGAGTAATCACAGACAAGCTTGGAGGTTTTACATATCTCCTCATCGGTAAAATAGAGGATCCATGTCCTTGTCTTTTTGGCGTTGACATATTTCAAATAATTGAAACGTTGCTTCACAACCATATTATCCTTCCTGAACTCCTTATGTTCCTTCTTCACGATTACCAGCACCTCCTCTTTGGTCAGTCCTATCATGGACTGTGCACTCACAACCGTACACGCAGTCAACAACATTCCGAATATGATTAATCTGGTATTCATTGAATCCTAGGGTACCTCCACATTATTTAAAATTTCAGAAATAATATTTTCCGTAGTTATATTTTCAGCTTCCGCCTCATAGGTTAAACCAATACGGTGTCTCATTACATCATGACAGATGACCCTCACATCTTCAGGAACCACATAACCCCTGCGCTTAATAAATGCATAGGCCTTAGCCGCTTTCGCCAGGTTAATGCTGGCACGCGGCGATCCTCCATATTGAATCAACGGCACAAATTGTGCCAGACCAGCCTGATCCGGGTTGCGGGTAGCAAAAACGATATCCAGGATATAGTTCTCAATCTTCTCATCCAGGTAGACATCTTTAACAACCTCCCTGGCTTGTAAAATATCTATCGGTTTAAGGATCTTGTTTGCCTCCGGGAATATCTTTTTCAGGTTCTGCCTGACGATGAGTTTTTCTTCCTCCTTGCTGGGATAGTTTACCACTACCTTCAACATAAACCTGTCCACTTGTGCCTCGGGCAACGGGTAGGTCCCCTCCTGTTCGATGGGATTCTGGGTAGCCAGGACGAGAAAAGGACGCTCCAGTTTATAGGTCTCATCGCCTATGGTTACCTGCTTTTCCTGCATGGCCTCCAGCAATGCACTTTGCACCTTGGCCGGAGAACGGTTGATCTCATCGGCCAGGATCAGGTTAGCAAAAATGGGGCCCTTTTTTACGATAAACTCCTCTTTTTTCTGGCTGTAGATCATGGTTCCTATCAGGTCGGCCGGAAGCAGATCCGGAGTAAACTGGATCCTGCTGAAGCTGGAGTCGATGGTCTGAGAGAGGGTAGTGATGGCAAGGGTCTTTGCCAGACCCGGCACACCCTCCAGCAAAATATGTCCATCCGATAACAGACCAATCAGAAGCCTTTCTACAAGGTATTTTTGGCCAACGATCACCTTCTGGATCTCCAGGGTGATCAAATCTACAAACTCGCTATCCTTTTTGATCCTTTCATTGAGCTCTTTAATGTTTACGTCCTGACTCATAACCGGATTCTTTTAAATTAATAATCATCTCTTTATATTCTTGCATTTTAACGAAGCACAAAAATAGCAGTGAAAAATAGCATTAGAAAGGGATAGGGGGTTAAAAAATGTTAAGAAAAGGGTAATTTTGAGCATTTGATGCTGAAATATGACCAGGTACTTCATCCATATGGCCTATGACGGAACAGATTATCACGGCTGGCAGGTTCAGCCCAACGGCAAAACTGTCCAGCAGGTGTTAGAGCATGCACTGAGTACGCTTCTGAAACAGAAAATTAGTGTAACAGGTGCCGGACGTACGGATACGGGAGTCCATGCTTCCTTTTTTGCAGCACATTTTGACAGCCTGACAACCCTGAATCTGCAAATTGAAAACTTCATATTTAAACTGAACCGAATCCTTCCTCCCGATATTGTGGTTTACAGGGTCCAGCCGGTACCTGATGAGATGCATGCCAGGTTCTCAGCCACATATCGGACTTACCACTACCATATCTCTACGATAAAACCCTTGTATAACAGGAATTACTCACACTATATCTATGGCACTCTTGATGTAGAGGAGATCAATCTCTGCTGTAATATCATCTTGGAAACCAGCGATTTTACCAGTTTCAGTAAACTCCATACAGACGTCAGAACGAACAACTGCAGGGTATTGCAAGCAGATTGGAAAATAAGTAAGGAGGGCTATCTGTTTGAAATCAAAGCAGACCGATTTTTGCGAAATATGGTCAGGTCACTGGTAGGTACGCTGCTTGATGTGGGCCAGGGGAAAATTGACCGGAAGGATTTCAAATCTATTGTTGATGCAAAGGATCGAGGAAAAGCCGGTCAGTCTGCCCCGGCCAAGGGATTATTTCTTGTGGATATTGGCTATGAGGGATTCCCCGATGCAATGGATTAAGCCTTTTCTACCTTTTCCTGTTCCATATCTCCCAGGATGCTTCAGCCTGGTACACCAGCATATCGTAACCATTTACGATCCTGGCTCCCCTCCCCTCTCCCTTTAACAGAAACGCTGTCTTTTCCGGATTATAAACCAGGTCAAATAACAGGTGGTGCGGAGTGATCGCTTCAAATGGAATAGAAGGAAAAGAATCAGTATCCGGGTGCATGCCAAGGGGCGTTGTATTGATAATAACTGGATGATTCCCGACCATTCTTTTATCCAGGTCATCATATGAAATCCTATCCTCTCCCCTGCTGCGGCTTACCATTCGAAATTCAATCCCCAATCCTTCCAGCACATAGGTAACGGCTTTGGAAGAGCCACCCGTACCCAGTACCAGAGCAGCTTTATGATGATCCATAAGATGTTCCTTCAACGAACGTTCAAACCCAATTACATCGGTATTGTGACCTACCAGGGTATGCTTACCTTCTTTTCTGCAGAAACAGATGGTATTCACTGCCTGGATAGTCTGGGCCGTTTCACTCAGCGCATCAAGGTAAGGAATGACTTTCTCTTTATACGGAACCGTTACATTAAGACCGGCCAGACCCGGTTCAGATATGACCAGCTCTTCGAACTCAGCAATACTCTTCAGTGGGAAATTCCTGTAGCTGGCTTTAATGCCCTCACGAGAAAACTTATTACTGAAATAGGGAACTGAAAAACTGTGTCCCAGGGGAAAACCGATAAGTCCATAACATCTGAAGTCCAAAGCGAAAAGTTAAAAGTTGAAAACTAAGGATTCTTAACAGGTTTTTTGGCCAGGAGCAATTCGATGACCAATATAAGGCCAATACCGATGGCTGCCATCAGCAGGGCCATCCATACCCGGTCATCCATATTGCTGAGTGTGGGTAGTATGTTCTTTTCTATCAGCGGTTTAATCTCCCCTTCCACCATGATCGATTTGAGGGTTTCTTTCCATGGCCAGATCTTATTCAGTGAGCCGATCATGAAGCCTACCAGAACTGCGATGGTAATGTCATAATACTTTTCAAGAAGCCAGGAAAGCAGATTGGAAAATAGAATAATGCCCAGAACAGCTCCCGATCCCAGCAATAGCAGATCCACAATAATCCGATCATTGACAGCCTGCAGGGCAAAAACATATTTCCCGAGCAGGAGAAGGATAAAGCTTCCCGATATCCCCGGAAGAATCATGGCGCAGCTTGCCAGCGCACCTGCGAGAAATATGAACCAAAAAGTATCGGTTGTGGTAGCAGGTGTTACGCTTGTGATATAGAAAGCAATCCCAATCCCCCCAACCAGAGCGACAACCCGGGGATAATCCCATTCTTTAATTTTCCTGGAAACCACGTATGAAGATGCTACGATCAAACCAAAAAAGAAAGACCAGATCAGAATGGGCTGGTGCTCCAGTAAATATTCAAGGATTCTGGCGAGTGACAGTACAGAAATAACAACACCACCGAAAACTGCCAGCAGGAAATTGCCATTAATATGCTTCCAGAAAGATTTCCACCGGCCTGTAAAAAACATCCTGATGGCCTCCATATCGATGCTCTTGATGGAGTTGACCAGCTCCTCATAAATTCCGGTAATGAAAGCAATGGTTCCTCCGGAAACACCGGGAACAACATCGGCTGCACCCATACCCATTCCTCTAATCAGGAGGAGTAAATACCTGCGAATAATAGTTTTCAAATTGCTATAGTTTTCTGGATTGAAATTCATCGGGCAGGCCATCAAAAAAAGTATCCCCCCGCATGCCACATCGCAATGCCTCCAGAGATACCACCTCGCCCGGTGCAATATTCCCCAGGTTTACGTTGGCCCCAAGAAGTTTAATAAACATGGTTTGCTGGGCTTTATTGGGAGCCTCCCACAATACATCATTCACTGAGATCTCCTTCATAATATCATTAATCAGGTCCACGTTGGCAGATCCGTCTGACTGGTAAAGCCCGATGGTACCGCTCTCCCTAGCCTCACCGATCACTTTCCAGGCTCCTGCTTCAAGCTCGGACTTCATATTCGAGACCCATACTTCATTGGAAAGCTCTACACCCTTCACCTTGGTCCCAACCTCCGAAAGCACCCGGAAATCCTTTGTCAGGATTTCAATGCATTCCAGTTTTTCATCATGCTCCATTTTAATGGTTCCATCCGACACTTCCACCGTATTCAGTCCGGATTCCTTCACAAACCGCCGGTAATCATCAAACTGGCCACGGACAAAAAACATCTCGAACAGTGTACCTCCAAAATAGGGCTTCAGCCCGGCTGTCTCGTAGAGTCTGACTTTTTCTTTCAGATCCCTGGTAATCAAGGCAGTTCCGAATCCAAATTTCACAAGGTCGGTAAAGGGGGCGCTGGACGCAATAAAGTGTTCTGATTCTTTAAGGCTTAATCCTTTATCCATCATCATGGTAAGCCCATAGGAACGCTCACCGGATGTCCTTTCAGGAATAAAACTGATATCAAAGTTCATGTTGGAATGTATTATTTAAACTGTTCGATAATGCGTTCAATCCGGGAATCATAGGATCCCTCAGGAAAATAGTAACCAAATTCGGAAACCAGGGAGCTATTTACTTCCAACGCTTCTTCTAAAAATTTTGCGGCCAGCTCTTTCTCTCCAAGTTTCAAATGACAAATTGCCATTTTGAGCTTAATCCCAGCCTCTTTGGGATGGTGAATGTAGGCTTCACGCAGGAAATTCAAGGCTTTATCATAGAGACCTTCTTTCATCAGGAGACCGGTAAGTGAAGCCCATCCATCCAGATCTTCAGCGTCAACCCTGGTCACATATCCATAGCACTTGATGGCCTCATCAATTAAACCTGCATCTTCGTTAGCATATCCAAGATTGATCCAGTAATCGACGTTATTATTGTCGAATTCAATGGACTTCAAGATGTATGTAATGGCTTCCTGATACATGCCCATGCGATGGTAGATCATCCCTGCCCCGAACCATCCTTCCGGATCACTATTATCCAGTTCGATGACCCTCTGAAAGGTCTTCAGGGAATCCTCCAGTTGATTCATCTGCTCATAGCAATCACCCATATAACAATAGGCCTGGGTGCTTTCCGGCTCCACCTCAAGAAATTCCTTATAAGCTTCAATGGCGCGGTCAAATTTTCCGGCATTCACCCATACGCTTGCCTTATTAAAATAGGCGGATGCATAATCCTGGTTAATGGCAATGGAATAATCGTAAGCCTCGACTGCCTTCTCATACTGCTCCAGTTTATGGTAGACAATCCCCACATTATACCAGACATTGTCAGAATATGGATCAATATCCAGGTAATTATGATAATACTTCATGCTTTCTTCATAGCGATGAAGCCTCTCATAGAAATACCCCAGATCATATAGTACCGACAGGTTATCGGGTTGTTTTCTGTATGCCTGTAAAAGGTACTTGATGGCCAGTTCGAAGTGCCGGATGTTTTCAAAGGCAATGGAGATATTGACAAGGGCATCAAACGTATCATCAGTGGAAATCTCCAGTGCCTGGTCAAATTGCGTCTCTGCCTCCTTCAATTTACCAAGCATACAGAGTGCTGTCCCCTTCAGGAAATACCGCTCAGGATTACTCTCCTCCCACATGGGTATCTCCTCGAGAAGTGAAAGTGCTTTTTTGGCTTTCCCTTGCTCTATATAAATATGAACGAACTTGTACTTGATCTCAACAGATGCAGGATGCTGTTGTTTTCCCAGACTGGCAGCTTCCTTTGCTTCATCATATTGAAAATCGTCCAGGTAGTAATCGATGATCTGCTCGAATTCTTCCACATCGAAAAAAATGGACTGGGCCCCACTCCTCATATCCTCATATTTCCTCAACAGTACCTGGAACTCCTCGTTCTCATAAACCTGCTCCCTGTTCTCACTCATCTATGTCCACAGTTTTGAAGGTGTAAAGATAATTGATATTTACAAGATATATAAATCTGATCCCGGGACCAGAACCTGAGACCAGATAGATTTCAACTTTTTATTAATGATTTGTCAACTTTTGACAATTGTGGAGCACGATAATAGAGGTTCTCATGACATTAATCATAAAACCCGTAATCCTTTCCGGTTCAAATTAATTCATGCATAACAGATCTACAAATCTTCCGCGAGGATACCTGGAATTACTCGAGAGAAAAAGGTACAGCCAGAGCACCATAAAAACGTACACTAACTATTTCCGGCAATTTATGTATTACTTCCGCGACCAAGACCTAAATACCATCACACATCATCAGATCAACACTTATATCTTCGATCTGATCCAATTAAAAAAAATATCGGGGAGTCAGCAAAATCAGCGGATCAATGCTATTAAATTCTACTATGAAAAGGTGCTGGACAGGAAAAACGAATATTATCATTTGAGCCGGCCCAGGAAAGAGACAAAACTACCCACTATACTAACACTGGAAGAGGTGAACAGGATATTTGATCTGACAGAGAACCTGAAACATAAATGTATCCTGATGACTATTTATTCGGGCGGACTCCGCAGAAGTGAACTAATCAACTTAAAAGTGGAGGATATCGATTCTCAACGAATGCTAACCAAAGTATGTGGAGCCAAGGGAAAAAAAGACAGGTTTACCCTGCTTTCAGAAAAGCTTGTGATCGAACTCCGCAAATACTATAAAAAATACCGGCCGCAAATCTGGCTCTTTGAAGGGCAGGAAGGCGGACAGTATAGTGCTACCAGCATTGAGAAAATTTTTCATGCCGCTGTAACAAGAGCAAACATCAGGAAATATGTTACACCCCACAGCCTTCGCCACAGCTTTGCCACCCATCTGCTGGAACAGGGCACCAATCTACGATATATTCAGGAGCTACTTGGACATGCCAGCACAAAAACCACAGAAGTATATACCCATGTCGCTTCAAACGCCCTAAGAAAAATCCGAAATCCACTTGATACCCCCCTCAATTAGCCCTTTCCTACCTAATCCCGCAACTTAAAGGTGTCCAAAATTTCCGTTTTCGAGGTTGTAAACACACTTTATCCTTCCAAACATGCACAATTCTTCCTAATTTAGGGGGTATAACCACACCGGTGATAAGGAAGGAATAACCACACCACTGACACATTCACCGGTGTTGTGCAAAATTGAAAGAAACACCCTGCAATAAATTAAAATAGGATTTTAACTATGCCAAGTTTAATACCCGGAATGCCTGGAACAAAAGAAGCTTATGGAATTTCACTTCTTAGAGATAATGGAAGTATTATTATACCCCCTAAAGCGTTTGGAAGATATAAACTGACTGATAATGATACTGTATTATTGACTTCTACACATATTGGCGAGGGTGGACTTTCAATAATCAATTTAGAAATGGCATATAAAAGTATTTTTAAAAATGCAATTGATAGAATTAAAATGCCAGATATAGCAATGTGGAATAATAATAGAGCATATGCCTTAACTAAAATATTTCAGGATAAAGTTGTGTTAAATGATGTTTTAATTCAAACATTTAACTTAAAAAAAGGAGATAAATTAATGGTTGTTAAAAGCACCACAATGGCGATGAGTTTTACTCCAATAGAAATATGGGAGAAAAAGTTCAAAGACAGAGGCTTATATGAAGCAATAGAGAATATGAAACAATTGGTAATATATTAATTATGAATCCTTCCACTGATATTTTAAAACTGACTTGGAAAGAAATAGAAGCTCTTCCAAAAGATAGAACCATATTATTTTTGATATTTGCTCCAGTAGAAGAGCATAGTCATCACATGCCCTTAGGGGTTGATTTAATTTTAGGAGAAACATGGAAAAATAAGGCAATTGAAATGATTTCAGCGAGAAATCCAGATTATAATTTATTAACAATGCCTCCAATTCCGTTTGCACAAGGCAGCATTAAAGGATTTCCTGGAAATTTACATGTATCACAAAGGACAATTTATCGGGTGTCTTGTGAGATAATTGATAAAATTGCAGAATGGGGAATTAAAAATATCGTAATAATTGCATCTCATGGAGAACCTAAGCATTTAATTGCAATTGAAGAAGCATGCGATAAGATTAACAAGAAACATGGGATTTGTGCAATTTCACCGATGGGTGCGTTTTTTTCATATGATGAATTAGGGATAGATTTAAATTTTCCCGAACAAGTTAAAGAACAATTAAAAAAATACCCTAATGATTTCCATGCTGGTTGGATTGAAACCTCTGCAATTTTAGATATTGATGAGAATTTAGTTAAAAAGGACTATAAAAATCTCCCTGACACTAAAGTCGAAGAAAAAGAAATGATATTTCCTGACAAAGTCAATAAAAAAATTGCTGGATTAGGACATATTGGATTTCCCAGATTAGCGACAAAAGAACTTGGGAAATTGATAAATAATAATTCGGCTGAATATATTTGTAAGGTTACTTTGGCTTTTGCATTAAGGCTGGATTTTAAAAAATATCAGCATCATTCACTTTACAAAATCCCATTCCTTAGGACAAATTTTATTAGAAATGTACTTAGGGTAGTTGGTTTAATTATTGTATTAATAAGTATCTACTTATGGATTAAAATCAGGTAACAACTTTGCACAACAATGTATAAAAATAATAGCCGAGATAGTAGTAAATTCAAGGGTTGTAGCCCGTTTCAACTTTCTTGTAACTTGATAGGAATGAAGCCCGCAATCGGCTACTATTCTTATACTTAACGTTGGCGACAATAGCTATAGTGTTTATCATCATAAAGGCTCGCAAATCCAAATTGCTTACCGTTAGAATATATAGTCTTGAGCAAAGCGTGAAAGCAGGATATTATTAGCGCAATTTGGATTTCGCCCTTTTGGCTCAAGCTTTAGTGAGCCAGCTCCCAGGACATT
>JAGLOO010000016.1 GCA_023138875.1 Bacteroidales bacterium | reverse complement strand
GAAGAACGAAGTGACGGGTTAAATAGTTTTGTAGAATCATATCGTGAGCTAACAAAAAACATTGAACCGTACTACACAGATTTTTATATTATTGAAATTTTTAAATCTGTTAATTTTCTGTTTGCGAAAGATTTTAAGGATGCTAGTATAAATTGGAAATCTAAAGTGGAACCCGAAGATTTGATCTTAAAAGCTGATAAGAATCTTATTGAACAGGTTATTATTAATTTGATTAAAAACTCGATAGAAGCAATTAATACTCAGATAAAAAGAGAGATAAGTCTTGAGGCCTTCAAAGAAAATAACAAAATTATTATTAAAGTTATAGATACAGGAATAGGGATAAGCCTTGAAGAATCAGATAAAGTTTTCATTCCATTTTATACAAGTAAAGAAGAAGGATCAGGAATAGGTTTAAGCCTATCGCGGCAAATAATGCAATTGCATAATGGTTCAATTACATTTGATTCAAAAAAAGGAACCAAAACCGAATTTATCTTGAAATTTTAGATTAATAAAAACTATTGGTTCTGTCGCATCTGTAGAATTAGTGAATTGAATAATTATATTCCCTGGATGTATGGTATTAACGGGGCTATGTCTGTTTTAGGCTCTGTTATTGTAGCAATTGTATCAATGCTTCTGGGGATTACCACGACCTTTTATATAGGATTAAGCTTATATGCTACTGTCTTGGTACTTATGTTTTTTCTCTTTTAGGCCACCCCTTCCCGGGATCAGGAGGAACGTAGTGACGACTAATCCCGCTACCCCGACTTTTAGCCCCCTTAACACATTGATGTTGAGGGGGATTTTAGTTAGTAGTAGAAAATGTGGTAGAAAAAATCAAAAGAGTTTTAACTGTTCTTTCTTCTTGGGGTGGAAAGTGCCAATTATGATAAATGGGTTTGGAGCAACGAAGTGATGAACCTTTGTTGTACCTAAGAAAAAGTGTAAGTCTTTGGTTTTTGCAAAATCATCAAAATATTTCTTTCTAACATCGGAACATGCTTTCTGTTCGTCACCATCATGTCTTCGAAGGCAATTCCAGAACAACTCACCCGTTTCCCAATCCTCAATCATCAATTTACTCTTGCGACCTTCATCATCAATAAATACGAATGAAAATTTGTATGGTAACTTCCGTACTACTTTTAGTTTTTTCTCGGTGTTACTTTCGAATAAATTCAATTGACTGAATTGCACCATTTTTTTTTGCGACCATTCTCTCTCCTTCACTTCTTCAAAAACAAAATTCAAGACTTCAGCGGGTTTGAATACTGCCAAAGAAGTACAAACATCCTTATTCTTTGCTTCTTTTATTAATGTGTCTAAATTGGTGTACACTTTGTTCATTACATATTCCCTACGTGCTTCCCAAATACTACCGTCTGGTTTGATTATATCTTTCGGTTCAACAGGCGTATCGATTGATACTTGTCGATAACTCTCAGGACGAAAATCACTATCATTTTTTACAATATCCAATTCAATCCATTGATATTTCTTGTATTGTTCAGTGTACGGTTTATTACGGAATTGAATTGGGTAAATTCTTATCCATGAACCATCTTCGAGAAAACCTGCAGTGCAAACAAGTTCATCGTATTTTGTAGATATGGCAGGATAAGTCTTTATAGGGCTTCACAAAACTAATTCAGATGAGATTTCAAGTTAAAAAATTTGGTACAAATGATTTCACAAATCTCATTTTATCCTGTTGCCCTGTCTGGAATGCTGTTAGAGCAACGAGTAAAACTGAGATATGAGCAATAGTTGCATGATTGCGATTAGCATTATAACCTCTCACTGTTGGATGTTGCATTGCAATGGCCAGCAGGCGTGAGAATACCCTCTCAACGGAGGTTCGTTTTTTATAGAGTTCTTTGAATTCCTGAGTATCATAGCCAATTTCTGATCGGATACTTGGTTCCATCCGAACAAGGACATTACAACCCTTGCCCTTGAAAAACTTCGGATGCATAATAGGACACGTGATGTGTTGATATCGGGTTTGTTTATCATAAACGATTGGACAGGTGTACTGGCAATAAAGGATCCCGGTTTTTTTAGGACACATTTTGCCTTTGCGATACATCTGGAGATTTGCTTCGCAAATCACTTTGCCATCTTTGATCTGATGACCTTTAGATTCTCTTCTTGGATTGTGAGGAATAATAGCCAATGCGTTCAGATCATTGATGATGAATTTCAGTAAGTCCTCGGAATCATAGGCGGCATCGCCCATTACCCATTGGATGTTTAAATTGAAAACGGAACATGCCTCTTGTATGAGATTCTTTGCAACGTTGATATCAGAGACATTTGCCGGTTTGGTAACTTCCCAGATTGGGAGTTCAGTATCGATATCATTAATCACATGATTACGATACCCCCAGAAGTACCGGACTTCTTTTTTAAATGGACTTGGAAAATGTATCAAGACACCTAATCGGGCATCTGGATCACCGGCAGGTTTTTTGGTTTTATCAAATCTGTCTGCTATGGAGGTTTTTAAGTTGTTTTCTTTTAGTAACGCGACAATGGGACAAGAATCTATGGCAATAGAGTTACCGGATACAGCCCCGACGTTGATTAATTCTTGCACCAATTGTTGCCGGATGGAGATGATTTCATGATGTTCAGTGTCATGCAGAAATGATGAGAAACGTTCGGTGGAAGGAGCTGGTTTCAATGGGTTAAAACCTAAAGCTTTTGATACACTTGGATTATTGTTGAGTTCAAAACTTAAATCTGTCAGATATGGAAACCGCCTTAATGACTTGTATATTAAACTTTTAAACATGCAGTTTCTGCTTATTGGTCGTCTTCCTGTTTTAGGGATGTTTTCTTTAAGCATTGGAAGATTTTCAAAGAGTTTTTCATATTTAACGGCGGGTGGTAAGTCTGCCAGGTTAAAGAGCAAATTTGAATGCGGCATAATTGGTATCCTCCAGTTTTGTGAAAGTCTATGAAATTTTTCATGAGATGGATACCAATAAATATAGAGTTAGGAAATTAAATATCAAGTACACAAAATATTACAACGATAAAGTCGCAGGCTTTCATAAAACTAATATTTCCTAACCCAGTCAATTTTAGGGCTGAAAACGAATAAAAAATGGTTAAATTTGATAGAAATAGCAGCTGTATGATCTTGAAAATCTGCACGTTACGGAAAGTTAGGAAATGGGTAATTTTATAGCCCTGTAACTTATTGAATATAAATCAGTTATTAGTTTTGTGAAACCATATAAGTCTTTACTGTGATTAGAATCTTGGTCAATGCCATTTTATATATGCTGCAATTCGAATTCGAAATTAGGCGAAACGGAAATTTCTTCAGCCAAGTGTTTTCTATGGCATTGACAAATGTTGGCTTCAAAACAGGTTAGGGCAATCCTTTTGTGAGATTTCAATAATTCAAGAATTTCATTCTGTTGGGTGCGGGTACTTGTTAGAACATCTTGTTGGTATTGAAGAAATAATTTATCGTAATCGGATTGTGTATTTAGTTCTTGCCGTTTGTTGGATGCTATACCCAACTCAGGTAAGTGCACATATTTAATGCCGATACCGTTACAAGAATGTTGAAGTTGGGACTTACTAAATCCGTATTTCATGCTTAGGGAATTCTTTCGAACGTCACAAAGAACATCTACACCATGTTTTATTAATTTATTCAGATACTGTTCAAGCGTTATCCCTTCGTAACCAATTGTAAACAGAACTGTACTACTATATTTAGGTCTGATTTCTTCAATCGCTTGAAGTTCCTTATTGTTGAGGACTTCATGGGCAATATTGCTGTTGAGGGCATAATAAGGAAATCTTCTATAAGTTAGTTGGATGAGTTCTGCTTTGGATTTATCACCATACAAACATTTTATTGCTCTTAACGCCATACGGTCATTTTCTTTCAGTTCTGGAAGATAGTTGGTTGGATCAGTTTTAATCCAAGAGTTTCCTTCCTCGCCTACCTGACCGTATTTAATCATTGTTTTAAGATCAGCATTTGCTTGAAAAGAATAGCAACCAAACTTGTAAGGAACGAAATAAAAACCCGGTATGGATTGTTTATTCGCAAGTAACATCAATAACTTCTGCAAACTCATTTTTTCCAGTTTATTATCAAACACTTGCAGAAGTGTAAGCAGTATCTTTCTGCGATAGTACATGATTCAAATGTAGTAATAATTCATGGGTGTTGTCAAGTAGGTTGTCAACCAAAATTTCTGAAACGTTAAACTGGTGCGTTGCTAATAGGTAGGTACAATTCTACTATGTTTTGCTACGTATGCACAAAATCCTGTAATGTTTTATAAGATTGAAAATCCTGAATTTTGAGCGATTTCTCTGGTTAATGGATACACCAAGTCCTTATATCCCCCATCTACTCGCTGTTGCGTAATTGTTGATAGACATGTTTAAAAGACTGATATAAAACTCACTATACGCATTATAAGTGTTAAACAAACTGATAAACGAAAAGATATTCATTACAATTCCGGATAAGTACTGTTACTATCAAAAACTATAAGCAGTAAGCATCGGCATTTGTATCCCCCACCTTTATCAGGTAAACCAGTATACTACGTCAACTGATTGTTTTTACAGCAATTATTATCAACTGATGTGGTCAGGTGTTGGTCTTCTTAAACCAGAGCACCCTCTGCGCTGTAAACGCCAATAATAATTGTCCTTTGCCTACTAAAAGCCAAATCAAACATGCCTTCCTCTCCGTTTTGTTAATGCAGTAGTGGAGTTGAAAACTGCTGCATGCGATTGGCTATTAACCACTATGTTTCATCCTTGACTTTGACAGGAATTCCGAAAAAGGGTGGTGAGGATTTGTCATCGTTCGAAGAATGTCAACCCATTTGGATTCAGGTTGAAGAGAGTGAAGTGACCCAAAAATTCGAAGAGTCACTGGTTCGTTTCTAATAAATACACGAAGTGTGATGTAATTCCGGATTTTGGGAAAGTTTTTTGTTATTCCAAGTCTTCAAACAGTTCCGATGGTGAGATCATGTAGATATCAGCCATCTCCAGAATTGTTCTTAGTGTAATATTCATTGGCACAGTTGACGATTCTACTCTCTCGATAACAGCACGTGATATCCCGTATTCATCTTCGATATCCTTCCTGCTCATTCCTGTCCATCTTCTGCACTCCAAGAATAGTCCAGAAAGGTGCTTCATTCTTTCAGAATTGTGCTCTTCCAATGGTCGTTTACGGTATTTCCTTTTAGATTTCATCCTGTCATAAATACCTCATAATTATTTATGAAATCGACCGTACCGGAACTAAGGTTCTTCATCCCTTATAGGGGAAATAAGGCATCTATTTGGTGCTTTATTTGATATAAATGTGTGGTCTGATTTGTAGAAAAGCGAGAAAATACTGGAGATATTGTCCCCACACAAAGAAGATCAGCCGTTGAAAAAGGAAATTAGTGGGAGATTATAGAATTCTATAATCCTGCTTGTTTGAAGAAATACTTCTACAGTGATAGGTAGATGTTTTTTACTTCCTCCTTCCGCAGTCCTAAATATCGCTTGGTTATACTCAATGATGAGTGATTGAATGCTTCACCTATAAGCATCAATGAATGCTCAGACCTATTATTTTGCTCATAAAATCTTCTGGCGAAAGATTTGCGTAAACTATGGCTGCTGATTTGGAGTTTTTTAGTCCGGAATATCTCTTTCAATAAGCGGTCAATGCTTTTGTAAGAGAATACCGTGCCTTTTTGTGATACGAATACATAACCGTGTTGATCGTATTTGACATTCTTCTTCAATACCCCTAAAAGTTTTCGATAGGCATTGTAAACTTCATTATTAATTGTGATTGTCCTTGACTTCCCGGTTTTTTGTTCATTCAATTGAATTTCACCACCCACATTCAAATCACCTATCTCAACATGCTTTAGTTTTAAGACATCTGAAATACGCAATCCAACGTTAATGCTGTAAATGATGTAGAAACCAAGAATGCACCTTTTCGGATCATTTAATAGTGCCTTCCCCTTGTTGAGGGCATGATCGTACTCGATATAATCAGCAAATCTGTTCATCTTTCCTTTTTAGCAAACTTTTCGTCAATACCTATCTCGATATCCGGTCGTTTATATTGTTTGATCTTGGTATCATGCAGGTTCTTTTTATTGTTTTGAGTTATTGCTAAATTCAGCATTACCTTATACAACCATGCTCGTGTGTTCTCTATTACAACATTTTTGCTGAGTTCAATATGATACTTCAAGAATGTTTCTTGCACCAAATCATCGATATCGATTTTAACAGCACACAATTGACGCCCATATTTAATAAGTTCGGGATGGTACTTGTAGTATGTTTCGTTGAATGACATTTATCTACAATAGTGCAAAACTCATCGATATCTATAAGTATGACTAATCAAAGGATCAATTGTGACAGAATCTATTCATTTCTGATCAATATGAGATCAAAATTCATTCCAAAGATTCAGAAATGAGTAGCATCAAATTGGCTACCCTCAACCATTATAAATAGCACTCAGGACAGAGAATATTGTCAACAGTCAGGATGATGCATAGATCGATTTTAACACAACCTTTTGAGTAGTTGATCAGTATTCTACTCAGCAATAGAAAGGCAAAATTTGGGCATCTTTTGATAGTGTAGGGGGATATGGCAACCCACCACATCCCCACCCCCTAAAGGATGGGAGGGGTTAGTAAAAAGAGTTTGCGTACGTATCTATTGCTAATTCACTCACTTATTCCTTTCCACCAGTGGAGTACGGGTTGATGCATGAGAAAAAAATCCTGATATATTATTTCGATCTACAGAAAGTCGAAGTCAAAAAAATTTTGAAAAAAACTGAACATCCGGAAAAATAATTAGAAATTCCACGTTTCTTCCATTTTTCGTATTTTATGTTCTTCAGTGGTCTTTATATAGCGATCCATTATTGAATATGAACTCTGTGCTGTCCACTCAAGAATTGTCTTGAAATCAACACCACGTTCTACTGCCATACTGATAAATGTATCTCTACCATCATGTGAACTGTAACCTCCAAAATCCAGATCAGGATATTTTTCTCTCATTACATTGAATACATCTATTAAATTCCGATTGTAGGGTTGATTCCTAATATGCAAAGAAGAAGTGTTATTGTTGAATTCATCCAAGATTTCTTTCGAATATTTATTTAGGGGGATTATGGCAGGTTTGGGATCTTCTAAATGCATGGTTTTATGTGGAATAATGATAAGAACATCATTCTTTATCATTTTAGGTAGTATCCTGTCAATATCGCCAAATCTCAGTCCGGTAGTACACTGTAGGCAGAATCGTTTCTTGGTTAACTCCAGATGCTCTTCTTCAAACTTATGACAATATAGCGTCTGGAACTGCTCCTTATTCAAAGGATTTGCTTCATTCTTTGATTTCTTCCCACGTTTGAAACCCTTTTTCTGGAAATCATCAGTCATGATGATCTTTGATTGGCTTATTCGCTCATAAAAGTGGTAAAGCACCGTTATTAGAACTGTGTATGTTTTCTCAATTGTACCAAGACCATATCCCTTTTTCTCTCCATTCTTGATCTCATTGAGAAGAAATGTTTCGAACTGATCCGACCATGTAATATTAATATCATGCAAGAGTGTGGGTTTCTTTCGGTGTTCATCAAATTTCATCAATCTGTTCTTCATGGTAATGAATTCCTTTAATGTACCACGGACAGTTTTTCTGTCTTTTCGAAACTTGATGTACTCATTAAAATATTCAATCAGACCTTTAACCCTTGGACTATTCATGGGAATATTGACAAAGGGTTCAAACCGGTATACGATGCCACGATGCAGGGAAAGGATTATGCTTTCGGTTTAATCGAAACGTATCTGGATGCAATAGATACCTCCTCCGTTTCACGGGTGGTATTTTGCGGCGACGGGGCACCCTGGATATGGTCACGTGCAGATGAGCTGTTTGCCAGGCGTTTTCCGGACAAAGCAACCTGGCAGGTACTTGATTACACCCATGCGAAACGGGCACTCGAAGAGATTCTTGAACTGCTTCCGAAAAGGATGAAAGAGACAGATAAGGTCCGGAAGATCTTTAAAGAGGCTTTATGGCAGGGCGAGATTGACACCATGGAAAAACTCATCAGGGTTAACTTCACAGGGAAGCGAAGGGAGAAAGCAATGAACAAGTGGAGCAATTATTTCCATGCCAATAGTAAACGCATGCAGTATGCATTCTTCAAAAGTGAAGGATTGCCTCAGAGCAGCGGGAGTGTGGAAAGTGCAATCAGAAGGGTGATCAACCTGACAAATAAATGAGGCCTATCTTTATGTGTACCTGAAAGTTATAGCGTTTTAGACCTCATCCCGTGATAAACTCACGCTAATAATTCTTATCCAGATACTTGTGTGGGTCACTAAAAAAATATGGAGGATAGGTAGGGTGTCAAGTGATTTTGCTGTTTCTATTATGTGTAATGAAACATCCATCTTAACATTTTCATAATAATCACAAGGAGATGAACCGAGCTTGCGAACCCACTGAAAGTAAATATTATTCCTGTTAAGTTCCATGAGATCTATTAGATATATAGACAATTGCTTATGAATATAATAGGTATTTGATATGCGTTGGCTGTTTAATCACGCAGCGCGTTTGTTGCACAATCGAAAACGAACCCAACATGTATAGAACATTGATGAAATTTAAATTTCTTTTACTTGTTTTCTTTGGATTTTTGCTCACAGTAAGTATATATGGTCAACGCTCCGTATCTGGGAATGTGACCGATGCAGGAACGGGTGAGGCACTTATTGGTGCAACCATTCAGTTGAAAGGGACAGCACAGGGTACTATTACAGATGTAGATGGTAATTATACAATTCAGATAAATAACCGGGAGGATGTGCTCATCTATTCCTATATCGGGTATGATACCAAGGAGGAGATTGCAGGTGAAAGAAGCCGCATTGATGTCTCAATGGCACTGGATGCTACTCAGCTTGATGAGATCGTTGTGATTGGGTATGGAACTCAAAAAAAGGATGATTTAACGGGTTCGATTGCAGTAGTATCAGGAGAAGATCTAAACAGAACCAATAGCCCGACAATTGAGCGGGCTCTTCAGGGAAAGGCTGCCGGAGTCCTGGTTACACGAACCTCTGGTCACCCGGGATCTGGTGTTTCTGTAAAAGTCAGGGGAATTGGCTCAATCAACAGGTCTTCGGAGCCTTTATATATTTTAGATGGGGTGCCGGTAGGGGACATGAGTGGGATTAGCCCTGAAGATATCGAATCTGTCCAGGTATTAAAGGATGCTTCAGCCACTGCGATTTATGGTGCAAGAGGAGCAAACGGAGTAGTATTGATCAAAACAAAAAGAGGAGAAGGGAATGATAAAATGACTGTTGATTTCTCCTCCTATTTGATAGTATCACAATTTCCTGAATCGAGGTGGTATGATGTGATGGATGCAAATGAATACGCAGCATTTACCAGTGCAGCCCACGATTCCACCAATCCGGACAATAAGCCATTCATTATTGAAAGTGATTCATTGCGCAATGCATATGGTAATACAAATACTGACTGGCAGGATGAATTACTCAGAAGAGCGTTTGGACAAAATCATTTCCTCCGTGTTTCAAACGGGAATGATAAATATAATGTGAGTGTTTCGGGTAATTATTACAATGAGGAGGGTGTAATGATCAATACAGATTATGAGCGATTTAATTTAAGGGTAAATTCTGACTTTAAGCTCTTTAATGGAATTGTGAAAATAGGAGAATCATTACTGGTTGGAAATACAAATGAAATATCCAGTGACCAGAAGGAACACGAATCATCAGGTGTGCAGGGAAACAGATGGGCAGTTGCTACACTTGCAAGTCCGTTGATGCCTTTATATGAACCTGGGAATATTGGAGGGTATGCAGGCCCGACAGACTCAATCAATGGGCATAATGAGTATACCAATCCAGTGGCGGAACAAGCGCTTAGAAACAGAAATGTAAGGAGTTCACGTATACTTGGTAATTATTTTGCTGAAGTCAGGCCCTTTAAAGGATTTACATATAAACTAAATATCGGGCATGAGGTCAGTAATGGCAGGCAATCCATCTGGGTACCCGAATATGAATTAGGAAATATTGGGAATCGTTCCAAACCATTCTCGGATCTGACTGAAAGAAGCAGTTCATTTAACAGGATACTGATCGAGAATCTATTTAATTATAATGCCAGGATCCGGAATCACTTTATTTCTGTTGTGGCCGGGCATACTACTCAACATGACACCTATGATCAGTTTTCGGCTACTGGTCAGAATTTCAGAGATACAGAACATAATGTTCTATCCCAGGCTGAAATTCGTGCAAACATGAGCGGTTCTGTTAATGAACATAAAATTGAATCTTACCTGGCGAGATTAATCTATGACTACAGGGGAAAGTATCTTCTAACTGCAAGTATCAGGCGTGATGGGTCATCCAGATTTGGCAAGGAAGGGGAGAGATATGGTAACTTTCCTTCATTTTCAGTAGGCTGGAAACTGAACGAAGACCTCTTGAGATCCGTTGATGAGATTGGTTTGCTGAAACTGCGTTTTGGATGGGGACATACCGGCAATATGAATATTGGAAACTACGCCTATGAAAGCACCCTATTGCGCCCGGATGCCTCAAGGTATCTTTTTGGAGTGGATGAGACACTTCATTTAGGCGTAACAGACCTGAATAGTACCGGAAACCCGGTGATAAAATGGGAACATGCTATCATGACAAATTTTGGGTTCGATTTGCATGCCTTCCGGAATAAAGTTGCCTTTACGGCTGAATATTATATTAAGAATCAGGAGGATATGCTGGTGCAAATAGAAATTCCATTGTATTATGGAAAAAATTTTGATGATCCAAATTCCAATGTATGGGTTAATCTCGGTAAAGTACAAAACAGAGGGGTTGAGTTGAATCTTACTTTCCGGAACAAAACAGGCAATCTGTCCTACGATCTGTCTGGAAATTTCACAACAATAAAAAACAGTGTGCTGGAATTGCCTGAAGGTGTACCAATTTATGATGCTTATACGATTACAACAGAAGGTCACTCCATAGGAAGCTTTTACGGTTATATTGCCGAAGGCATCTTTCAGAGTGAAGAGGAAATAGAACTGCATGCATCACAATCTGCCAGCCCGGGCGATATAAAATTCAGAGACCTGAATAACGATGGTACAATAAACGATCTTGACAGAACCATCATTGGGAAACCCCTTCCTGATTTTACATATGGGTTCAATATTGATCTGGCTTTTAAAGGACTGGATATCGGCCTGTTCCTTTATGGGATGCATAATTTAGATGTGTACAATCAACATCGCACCTTTATCGGGACGGCGACTGATAAGTATTCAAAAGACTTTAATAAACTCAGGGAAGTCCAGAACTATTGGACACCGGAAAACCATTCAACAACCATGACAAGAATCAGTACAAAGGATCCGAACAGGAATACACGTATGTCAAGCTGGTTTGTTGAAAATGCTTCCTTTTTGCGTGTGCAGTCTTTACAGGTCGGTTATTCTTTCCCGGTGCTGTTTTTAGAAAAAGCAATGATATCAAAGTTGCGAATATATGTAAATGCTTCTAACCTGTATGTGTTCTCAAAGTACAGTGGATATGATCCGGAAGTCGGAAGTACCGATGTTTTACAGATGGGTGTTGATGAAGGTAATTACCCGATACCGCGAACCATTAGTTTCGGTATACAACTAGGATTATAAAAATGCATAAGCAACCAAAGATCAAGGTAATGAAGAGGAATTTACAATATACGTTCGGATTCATAATGACACTTCTTGTATCCGGATGTTCAGAGGATTATTTGGACATTGAAAACAAGAATGCATTTACCGTTGATAGTTATTATACCACAAAGGATCATGCAATGCAAGCGATAGTGGCCAGTTATGATGCTATTAAAGGGAATGGCCTGTATGGATTAAAATATCCCTTTATATCTATTGTCTTTGGTGATCTGGCAGTGATGGAAGGGTCAGTTTATAATGAGTTCATTTTTGGTGCTGATGATTACAATTATGTACAATTTATTTATGGATATCTCTTTCGCGGAGTTGCAAAATCTAACCTGGCATTAGAAAAAATACCTAAGATCGAAGATCCCTCATTTGATGAGGTATTGCGAGAAAGGCTTTTGGGTGAAGCCAGGTTCTTACGCGCTTTGTACAATTTCATTCTTCATATTAGCTTTTATGAACCCCCTTTAATTACTGAAGTACTTGTTGATATAAATGAAGTTGCAGGGAATTCCACATGGCCTGAATTTTTAGAGCAGATAGAGAGAGATTTGTTGGGCTATGAAAATGAGAGCGGACAATTTATCCCCGGAGCAATTGAAATACTTCCGGAAACGTATGATAGTGAGAATGTTGGCCGGGCAACCAAAGGAGCTGCCCTATTCTTGCTGGCAAAGGCCTATATGTATCATGAGAAATGGGAACTCGCAAAACAATATCTGCAAGAAATCAGGGATCTGGGAGTTTATGAACTCTCTCAACCTCAGGGTAGCGATTCTGCTGATTATGTAAATGCCTATTTATGCAATTTCTCCTCTGTTGATTTGTCACATAAGGGAACAGTATATAAGGCGGAATACAATAAGGAATCAGTTTTTGAAATTCCGTTTGCCAATACTGATTTTGTCTTCACTTATTATCTCCCTGGCTGGATGTGTGATGGTTCATTATATTCAACTTACAATGCGGTAAATGGTTGGAGGAATGTTTCACCTGAGGCAGATTTTGCCGAATGCTTTGAGGAAACTCCGGACCATGTAGCAGGGATTCAATTTGATCCCCGCAGATATGCAACAGTCTATTCAGAAGGAGATACTATCTCGTTTGATCCAGAAAGCAGTTATTATAAACCATTTAATCCTCTTGTGCATACGGTGGTAAGGACCGGCTATGGTATACGCAAATATCTTTACCCGTTGCACGAAGGCGGGCCCGCTCCGTTTAACGCTCCGCATAACTGGAGATTATTCAGATATGCCGATGTACTATTGATGCATGCTGAAGCTGAATTTCATGTAGACGGCAGCACTGTTCTTGCACTGGACCTGTTGAACCAGGTAAGGGCAAGAGCTGGCTTAAATCCACTAACCGAAGTAACGCCAACCGCAATTGTAAATGAACGGACATGGGAATTCGGATTGGAAGGGCAAAGGTACTTTGACCTGGTCCGGTGGGGAAGGATTGGCGGCGAATGGCCGAAGCCTGTAGATCATATAGAGTATTTTGTTGAAGGTAAAACCGAATTTCTTCCAATACCTCAGATAGAAATTTCCAGATGCCAGGGAGAACTAAAGCAAAACCCTGGTTGGTAATCCTTGTATAAATTATTCAAGAACAATGAAAAAGAACTCAATCCTATTGCTGATAACTGTTTTTTCCCTGCTTTCCTGTACTAAGGAGCCTGCAATAGAACCAAATGCTCAGTTTAGTACTGACCTGGACGGTAGTACGGCCATTGCAGGAGAGGCTTTCAATATCCTCCTGAACAATTGCACAGGAGATTTTTTAACTCTTTACCAGGGATTGACTCCAAAAACCACCTGGAATCCCGATACAGCTACTTCAGGAACTCCTGTTGATAAAAGTCTGGATTCAGTATCAATAAAATATGCTAATCCAGGTAAATATCCCCTTACACTGGTGGCATCAAGTTCGGGCAATTGGGGGGAAGAGTTTCCGGTTGATGTTTGTACAGAAAATATAACTGTTGTGGAGCCCTGAATGGGTTTCACAGTTAATTATTTATTACAAATCAATTTTTAATTTAAACTAAATCTTAACTTATGAAAAAGATTTCCATTTTATTAACGCTTGCACTATTCACTTTTAGTGCTTATGCGCAAACGGTAACAGGTGGTCCTTGGGTCCAGTGGCTCAGTGAACCTGCTTACGATGGTGTTACGGGATATGCCGAGAACCCGTACGATAATCCTGAAGTGATCATAGAACAGGCGCCGGATGAGGTTTCCCCGGGTTCAATTGACAATGCTTCATCCTTTGACGTGGCCTGGTCGTTGCTGGGTGACTCTATGGCAGTAGCCAACCTTACTTCCAATGGGGTAGCAGGTGACAAATTTGACCTGGGGAGCGGAACACCAACTTTCGGAGCAGCCTGGAAAGGTGTGCACGATGGTTCCAATCTGTACGTCATGCTGAAATACTGGGATGTAAACAGCCAGGCAGACGCTGGCAGCCTGAGCTTCGAAGTGATGGCTCAGCCTACTGCTCATGCACGCCACGAATTAAGTTTCACAGCAGCCTCTGACAGTGCTGCTGCTAATGTTGTCGCTTATCAGAACATGTCTTATGCCAGGGTCGTTGAGCTTGGTGGTGGAAAGGCTTTTTTCAGCGATGGACAGGTAGGTTCATATGATGCTGGTAAAGGAAAAAAATACAATGGTGGATGGGGTTACTGGGATGCGAATTGGGGTAACAATGATCACGGACTGGCTGCCCTGGCTTCTGCTACGCACTTCTGGGATGAGGCTGACGGTGTGATCAGGGCCATACTGGTAATGTCCTTTGACGGGGCTCTGGGCTATCCCGCTGATCTTACCGACCTGGATGGAGATTACCTGGCCGTTGAGGTGGGAGACACCATTGCGTTTGACATAAAGTCCAATGCATTGTTTGGCGGAACCGGCAATGACAACAAGGTTGAGTATTTCTGGTCTGCAGACCAGAATAATGGTTATGCCTCCAATTACTATAGCGGACACCTTATTCTTAAAGCTGCCCCTGTAGAACCAGGAGATTATACAGTAACTGGTGGGCCGTGGGTCCAGTGGCTCAGTGAGCCTGATTATGATGGCGTTACGGGATATGCTGAGAACCCGTACGATAATCCTGAAGTTACCGTTAAAAAGGCAGCGGATGGGATTTCTCCGGAATCAATCGATAATGCAACATCCTTTGACAATACCTGGTCGTTGCTGGGTGACTCCATGGCAGTAGCCAACCTTACTTCCAATGGGGTAGCAGGTGACAAATTTGACCTAGGGAGCGGAACACCAACTTTCGGAGCAGCCTGGAAAGGTGTGCACGATGGTTCCAATCTGTACGTCATGCTGAAATACTGGGATGTAAACAGCCAGGCAGACGCTGGCAGTCTGAGCTTCGAAGTGATGGCTCAGCCTACTGCACATGCACGCCACGAATTGAGTTTCACAGCTGCCTCTGACAGTGCTACTTCGAATGTTGTCGCTTATCAGAACATGTCTTATGCCAGGGTCGTTGAGCTTGGTGGTGGAAAGGCTTTATTCAGCGATGGACAGGTAGGTTCATATGATGCTGGTAAAGGAAAGAAATACAATGGTGGATGGGATTACTGGGATGCGAATTGGGGTAGTAATGAACATGGGTTGACTGCCCTGGCTTCTGCTACGCACTTCTGGGATGAGACTGACGGTGTGATCAGGGCCATACTGGTAATGTCCTTCGACGGGGCTCTGGGCTATCCTGCTGATCCATACAATCTGGATGGAGATTACCTGACCGTTGAGGTGGGAGACACCATTGCATTTGACATAAAGTCCAATGCATTGTTTGGCGGAACTGACAATGACAACAAGGTTGAGTATTTCTGGTCTGCTGACCGTAACAACGGTTATGCTTCCAATTATTACAGCGGATACATAGCCCTTTCAGATAAGACAATTGGGCCTGTCGGCATTGAAAAACGCTTATTCAGTAATCAAAGGGTATATATTCATAATGATATGCTGAATATCAGAGGTGTTGAGTCTGCTGATGTGAAGGTCTACAGCATCACCGGAACACTGGTTAAGTCTGTCCGGAATGTACATGGACAGCTTGACATGAGTGATGTGATCGACGGTATATACGTTGTCAAGCTTGAGGGAGTTCCTTCAGGAATTAAAGTTGTTAAATCCAGGTAGTATAAGTACCCTGACAGATCTGAGCTTACAAGCACTAATTAATACGAGAGTAGAAAAAGGGAGGCCTTGAGCTTCCCTTTTATTTATCAGCTTTTACTTCAAGTGTTTTATGGCCACCGCTCCAGATTAACTTCAATTGAAATGGAACACTGGAGTTTACCTTAATGAAGGGTTCATCAGTTTTATTCATTCTTTTGTTACAGAGAAGATTAACGATACCATCCTTACCGAAAGGATAATTATTTACTCCATGTTCCCCAAGCAGTCGAATATCCCAGACCAAGACTTTATTAAATACATCAGGCCGTATTCCCAAAATGTTCTCAAACAGAATTGCCGTACCAGTTAAGCCGCCCTCTCCCACAAAATTTTCTCTGCCACTACCATATAAATATTCAGAGGAGTAGTTCTCCCATATAATTCCTGAGTTTTTAAAGACTTTAACAGCGTTATCAACATGATTTTTAGCTATCTCATGAGCGAGAGAATCAGCACCCACTTGAGTCAAACCCTGAAGAACCATGTAGTTGGTCATCGCCCAAACAGCACCTCTCCAATATCCCCCTTTAGGATCGAAATCCGGATGATCGGCAGATAGTGTAGGAATACGGTGGGGTCTGCTAAATTCAGTTGTATCTGAAAGATGAGCCAAAAAACCGGGCAATTCATGTGGAGGAACCACCTCTGCAAGGAGGGCCCAGTAGGTTCCTATGGTTTTTAAATCGGACAAACTTCCATCTTTATACCGGTCGACATAGATTCTATGTGTGGGATTCCACATTTTTCTATTTACGTAATCCGATAAAGTTGCAACCTCTTTTTGAATATCAATTACATCCTCCAACCTGCCCAGAACTTTCGCCATCCGGATTAAGATCTTACCAGCGAAAATCTGCTGCAGAGTTGCATCGATCCACGACATATGACCATGACTGAAAGCAGGATTGAATCCTTTCGGCAACCTGGGCTGATTATCCATTCCACACCCCCAACCACTGGAATAATAGCTTCCATCAGGCCAACTCCTGTTAACATTATACCACTGATAGTTGGCTAATAGTACCGGAAAGACTCTCTTCAATCTCTCAATATCATTTATGTTATTGAAATACCTCATCTCAGCCCAGGGGAAAATGTTTATTCCAGCACTGGACGGATCAAAGCGGTGAAACGCATCATTGCCATTATCTCCACGTATCTCGCGGCAAATGAAACCATCTTTATGTTGTTTGTTGTAGAAATTGTTTAAAGTCTGCTGGAAGTCGAAGGCTCTGTAACCATAACGACAAAACAGCACCATAAAACCACAATCTTCGGTGAAAATATTACCATTAAAGGCTGGATCAATGTAAGGAGCAATAAAACCATTGCCGTCATTAACTTTGTGTATATTGCCAAAGGCAAGTTCCCATGTCCTCCAGTAAAATTTAATGACATCGGGACGATTCGGCCAATATGGTGATGGTAGTTTTTCCTTTACCTCTGCAAACAGAGGAGGTGAGGATGTATCTCTCTTGCTATGCAAAAAAGAGTTTTTCTGAACATGCTTGTTTGGCACATAGGTATCAAAATATGGCTGCCCAAATAGAGGGCCAACCGATAGTCCAAAGAATAGCGCAATAATAGGTTTTAAGATCATTATTTCTATATAAGATTGAATTGAAAAATACATATCATATAAAGTTAAAAAAAATACATACTTTTGTTTACATTTTTATAGGTATTTGAATGTATAAGATTGACAATAAGACACTTCAGAGCTTAAAAGAAGGAAAAAAAGAAGCCTTTGAAGTTGTTTTTAAGAGATATTATCATAGTCTTCATGCATATGCCCTGAGTTTTGTCAGAAATGAGGATGTTGCTGAAGATATCGTACAGGATGTGTATACTAATTTGTGGGAACGACGAAGTGAAATTGAGATGCTTGATTTTGTAAATATTTATTTGTTTCGCTCGGTTCGGAATAAGAGTCTTAATTATATTGAACATCAAAAAGTTAAGGAGAAGCACATAAGACACACATCAAAGAATCAGTACTCTGAGGACATGTATTTTCTTCATTCCCTGGGCGGTGAATCAGGTACTATTTTTAATAATGAATTATCAGGAAAAATTGAAATGACCATAAACGCTTTACCGGAAAAATGCAGAGAAGTATTTAAACTAAGCAGAGCAGAAGGGTTGAAAAATCGTGAAATTGCTGAAAAACGGAATATTTCAATAAAAGCTGTTGAAAAGCATATATCAGTAGCCCTAACCAAATTGAGAATTGCATTAAAAGAGTATTTACCAGTACTAATATTTTTAATTTTGCATGGTATCCTATACTGATTTTCAGTGTGTGATTAATGGGTATCTTAATTAGGTGCACTGATAAAAGAGATAGTTTTTGTAGGGTTAAACGCTCTTAACCTGTTATTTATATGAGCATGAAGTAATTAATAGAAGAAGACAGAATGAAGTTAATCATTAAATACTTAAATGGTGATCTAAGTCCTGATGAGTCCCGGGAATTAACTAAGTGGATTAAGAGGAGTGAGGAGAATAAAAAAACTTTCATAAGCCAAAAAGAGTTGTGGTATGCCAGCAATATATCTGAAACTAAATTGAATAAAACCAATATTGCCTGGGAAGATTTTGAGAAAAGTATTCATTGGGAAGAAGAAGAAAGAGGTTTTAAATTACAAGAGAAAGATTCAAGATATTATGTTTTGCAGGTTATTAAAGTGGCTGCAGTAATCTTATTATTATTCGGATTTGGATTATCTGTCCTGTTTCTTCAAAAAAACAGAACTGGCAACAGGAATAATGCTCTTTCTGAAGTGGTTACACCATCCGGCGCAAAAGAGATTATTGAATTATCAGATGGAACAAAAGTTTGGCTTAATTCGGAATCAAGACTTTCATATCCGGAAAGATTTCCAGGAGATGAAAGAAAAGTATTCCTGTCCGGAGAAGCATTTTTTAATGTCACGGTAAACAAAAGAAGACCTTTTAAAATTGAAACATCCGATCTCTTAATTCAGGTACTGGGAACAAGTTTTAATATTAGTTCTTATGCCGATGATATGTATATTGCAACAACGCTGGTATCGGGTGAATTGCAAATAAGCGATTTGAAATCAGAAAACGATATTTCGCGTTTTTTAAAACCAGATCAAAGAATAGCGTTTTCTAAAGAAAGCAGAGAGATGAAATTGTCATATGTTGATGTGAACTTATATACATCCTGGACAAGCAATAAAATTGTCTTAAATAATCTGGAATTCTCAGAAGTTGTCAAGAGGCTTGAACGTTGGTTCAATGTGACAATAGAATATAATGATAGTTTGTTCAGTGAGACCAGAATCACCGCAAAATTCTTAAATAATGAGTCGCTAGTTGACGTTCTGGATGTTTTGAAAACTCCTGGGAAATTTAATTATTCAGTTCATGAAAAGACGATTAGCATAAGTAAATAATTAGATGAATGAGGCCTCATCTTTTACAGCAATTTTCGATTCATATCCTGTTTCTCCTTTTCGTTTCCGCTACATGTAACAGCTACTCACAACAAGTGAATATTTCTTTCAGCCTGCATGATGTAACAGTTGGATACGCATTTTCAGAAATTGAAAGAAAAACCCACTATACTTTTGCATTTGACAATACTGAAATTGATTTGTCCCGGACAGTGTCAGTAAAAGTAGAAAACAGTACTGTTGAGAAGATACTTGAGCTGCTTTTTAAAAACACGGATGTATTCTATAAAGTGTCAGGTAACCACATTCTTTTAGCCGTCATTTCGAAACATAACGAAGATGATTCTAAGCCTGCAGTTTTTCCTGTTACAGGACTGGTACTCTCAAGTAATGATAAAATGCCAATTCCGGGAGTCACTATTATTGAAGAAGGAACACAAAACGGTACAATCTCAGATGATAAAGGTTATTTCACTCTGACTGCTATATCCGGTAAATCAACAATACAATTCTCAGCTATTGGATTCGTTACAAGAACGATCACAGTAAACGCACAATCCGTTTTACATGTTGAACTGGAAGAGCACTATGAAGCACTTGAACAAGTTGTAGTTATTGGTTATGGAAAACGAAAAAAAGTTGATCTTACCTCGTCAATTGCAAGTATATCTTCAAGAGAAATAAACAAATCGCCTGTAGCTACACTTCAACAATCAATGCAAGGGTTATCACCCGGGATTGAGGTTGTTTCAAACCGGGGAGGGCCCGGAGAAGGAGCAATTATATCGGTCCGGGGGATTGGTTCAATAAATAACACCAATCCACTTTTTGTACTGGATGGTGTTCCAATTGTTGAAACCAGTTTTGATTTTGAAAAGCCTTACGTTAGTAGTATTAATACTGTGAACCCTCTTGATATTGAATCTGTTGAGATCTTAAAAGATGCAGCAGCATGTGCCATATATGGAACCAGAGGTGCAAATGGAGTCATAATGGTCACAACAAAAAAAGGGGAAGCCGGTAAAACGACTGTCAGGTATGATGGATATTATGGATTGCAGACCGTTCAAAAAGAAATTGATTTATTAAATGCGAGGCAATATGCAATTTTAAACAATGAAATAAATCAAAATGCAATTACATCGGGGATTGAAGGAGCCAGGCTAATCCCAATATCTGCAGATCCCGACAACATGCCCTATGATACTGATTGGCAAGATGAGATCTTCAGAACTGCCCCAATTCAAAATCATTCAATCTCAGTTTCAGGAGGAAAGGGGAATCATTTATTTTATTTTTCAGGTAATTATTATAACCAGCAGGGAATAATTCTTGCCACAGGTTACAAAAAATACAATATCAGACTTAATTCGGAGATAAAAACAAAGCGGTTTAAGTTTGGAGAATCTGTAGGGTTTACCCGGTCATATAAAGCCAACGAGAAGAAGTTTCACGGAAATTCTCTGCTCATTGATGCAATACGTCAAACTCCGGGATTAGCTATTTACGATGAAAATGCAATTGGAGGCTATGCTGGCACAACAGTTGAACTCCATGCCCAGGACTATGGGAATCCTGTTGGAGCTGCAAACCTTCTGGAAGATGACCAGAATGCCAACTCTTTACTGGCGAATTTTTATGGTCAATTTGAAATCATTAAAGGATTAAGCTATAAACTGAATTTGGGAATTGATTACATCGGCGTGAAAAATACCAGATATGCCTATAAATATGCAATGGGAGATTATAACATCAATCTTGATGCTGACCTGGCTATTTATCAGCATGAAAGAATTACTTCACTCATTGAAAATAACTTAAGTTACATTAAAACATTGGGTAAAAACAATCTTGTAGTATTATTAGGTTATACTGAACAATACTCCAGAAGAGATTTTTTTTCTGCGGCAAATTCAGGATTTCCAAACGATGAAATCCGAAGTCTGGATGCAGGATCTCAAGATAAAGAGACCCTGGGAAACTGGAGTGAATTTGCAATAAGATCTTTCCTGGGCAGAATGAATTATAGTTTTGCAGGAAAATACTTATTAACTGCAAATATCAGAAAAGACGGATCATCTAAATTTAGTAAAAAGCATAGATGGAGTACATTTCCTTCCATATCAGCAGCATGGATAGTTACCAAAGAAAATTTCTTTCATGCCGGTCCGGTAATCAATATCCTTAAAATCAGAGGCAGCTATGGTATAATAGGAAATCAGGCAATAGGAGACTATCAATATGAAACGGGGTTAAACTATTATGCAGGATACATATTCGGTCCGGATCAGGCTAAGGTTCCGGGAACTATTCCTTCTTATTTTGGCAATGAAGAGATAAAATGGGAAACAACAAAACAGATGGATATAGGATTTGATTTGCATATGTTTAACTATCGTTTACAAGTAACGGCAGATTACTATGTGAAGAATACCGAAGATATGCTGATTCAGGAGCCAATTCCTTTTACAACCGGAAATGCTAATCCTCCTCCTTTTACCAATGCAGGCAGCTTAAAGAGTCAAGGAATTGAAGTTTCCGGCATTTATAACCGCAGGAATAAAAATTTCAATTATTCCATTGGTTTCCATCTTGCTACTTCAAAGAATGAAATTACCAAATTGGGGACTATTGGTGCACCGGTTTGGGGAGGTAACTTTGATGGTTCTTTTATTACACGCACTGCGGAAGGATATCCTGTCGCACAATTTTATGGCTATATTACCGATGGAATATATAATTCGGAAGAAGAAATAAATGCCATGAATAAATACATTGATGATGAAAACGGAAACCGGGTTTTTAACCAGTTTGCACCCAATGCCGAACCTGGTGATATACGATTTAAGGATCTTAATGGGGATGGTTTATTGACAGAGGAAGACAGAGACTATTTAGGTACTCCGTTTCCGGATTTCACATCCGGCCTGAATCTTTATGTCAAATACAAAGGTTTTGATTTTTATCTTCATATTTATGGTGTTTATGGGAATGAAATATTTATGGCGACCACAAAATGGCTTGAAGGAATCCATAGTAATTCAAATGCCGGAGTTTCAGCGCTAGATTACTGGACTCCCACAAATACCAATACAAATATCCCAAGGCCTATTGCAGGCGATCCGAATAATAATTTGGCTATTTCGGACAGATACATCAAAGATGGTTCATATGCCCGGTTAAAAAATATTGTAATTGGATATTCATTGAATTCCAAGTTTTTAAATAGACTGAATATTTCAAACCTAAGGTTCTATATTCAGGGACAAAACTTGCTCACTTTTACTAAATATCCCGGATGGGATCCGGAAATAGGATCTTATGGTTTTGGACAGGGAGAGAGAGGATTGGACAGGGCAAATCTTTCAAAAGGTATTGATAATGGATATTACCCTCAAAGCAGAACCATTCTGACAGGGATACAAATACGATTCTAACCAGTATAATGGTAGACAAAAATGACAAATAGCATAGTATATCCGGCTTCGTTCACAAGTACAATCCTTCTGCTGCTTTTGTTTATTGCATCTTGCGAAAAAGACTTGCTCGAAATGAGTAATCCGAACTCTTTAATAACAACTTCCTTTTACCAAACCGAGGAGGATGCAGTCCATGCTGCAAATGCAGCCTATTCGGCTATACAAAGAGAAGGTTTTCATGGATATTATTTCGCCTTTACACAAACCATTCGTTCTGATGAAGCCCAGTTGACAAGTAAAACTGTTGGTGCAAGTGAACTAATTCCAATAAACTCTTTTACAGCAACCGGAGACAATGAAACTGTTGCAGTGCATTGGAGAGATATGTGGAATGGAGTCTGGAAATCTAATCTGGCTATATATGCCATCCCAAATATTGAATTTGAGGATCAACTGCTAAAAGACAGACTTTTAGGTGAAGCTAAATTCTTGCGGGCATTTTACTATTTTCATCTAGTTTTATTATTTGGAGATGAAATACCTTTAATTCTTGAACCCCCTGCTAATTCAGATGATTTTTTTCCTTCAAACGCAAATGAAGGAGAGATATACAATCAAATAATTGAGGATTTTCAGGAAGCAGAAAGGCTGTTGCTAAATAAGCAGGAACTTGATACCAAAGACTTAGGGAGAGCAACCAAAGGCGCCGCTGCCGCATATCTCGGAAAAGTGTATCTGTTTCAGAAAGAGTGGGAAGAAGCAGCCACGGTGTTAAAACGGATCATTGATAAGGAGTATGGTAACTATTCCCTTTGTAGCAATTATCGCGACAATCACACTTCATTCAATGAAAACAATATAGAATCAATCTTTGAGATACAGTTTTCCCTGGGTTATGGTAATGTCTGGGGATATGGAACTGATATTTCATGGGGTGGAGAATCTCATAATCGTGAGAGAGGAATGACCAGTATACTACATTGGTGGAATGCTATGCCAACACAAAAGACTATAGATGAATTTGAAGAAGGTGATTTAAGAAAATATTATTCATGTTATGTTCCGAACGGAGCTTTGTATAAAAATGAAGCAGGGATTTGGAAAACGTATGAGGAATTATATGATTCCGGACAATATGGCTGGAGAAAATACAGTGATGATGTATTTGGTGAAACCACCGATTCTGACATTAATATAAGAGTGATGCGCTATGCTGATGTTCTTCTTATGTATGCAGAGGCACTTATTGTATTAAATACAGGCGATCCCGCACAATATATAAATATGGTAAGAGCAAGGTCAAACCTGCCTACAGATGAATTTCCTGAAGGTGGCTCAATACCGACAGTTCAGGAGCTTATAGCTCAGGCTCCGGTTATAAATGGCATTCGAATTTTTGACCTGACAACCGCTATACGTCATGAGCGATTTGTTGAACTTGCCGGCGAATCTCATCGATGGGACGATCTTGTACGGTGGGGAATTGCCTCTGAAATAATCACAGCTCCGGGTTTTCGTGTTGGAGTAAGCGAAATACTGCCTTTCTATCAAGGCGATTTGGATACCAATCCGAATCTGAACCCAAATATTGCAAATTAGTAAAGGCGGACTTAGTTTTCATAAGGAGGAGGTAGGGCAAAATCAAAAGAACCTGCTTTTAAGATGTAAGACTTCTCCAAATCTGAAATGAAATAGGGATGAAAACTAAATATACTACCATATTGCTTTGCATTATTGCTTCCGTATTTAATGGCTTATATGCAGCTGATATAATATTTGTGTCGCCTGTGAAGGGAGATTATTTGTTGTTGCATTTTCGGGAGGGAGAGAAAAGCTTTGCTGAATGTCACGAATTCAATTCTTCAAATTGCCCGGATATTTGGAATACAGGCCCGATCAATGAGGTGCTGGCAAAAAGCATAGCAACTTATACCATAACAAGTACAGATGATCCCGGTTATTCAACAGTAAGAAATCCGGTTAGTATTGGTTATAAAGCCAAAATTGAAGGCTCCCTGATGTCATACTGGATATATCTGGAATTACCTGATGAGTTAACAGAGAACAAAACATATACTGTTTACTGGGGAGGGCTTGCCGCAAACAGGACTTCTGAGACTTTCACTTTCAATACAAAGAATATTCGGTCAGAATCTATTCATATTAATCAGGTAGGTTATGCCCCCAACTCAGGAATGAAGCATGCATATATCTATCAGTGGATGGGTACGGGTGGCGGAGTTGATTTCTCTTCCTGTGAAGGAAATAGCTTTTATCTGCTTCGAAATTCTGACAGTAGCGTGGTGTATTCCAGTGCTGACTATGGAGAGAGTGTGCAACTAAGAAGCAAAATACAACTTGAAAACACAAATTCGTCAAGAATCGGCTGGCACGGATGTGATGTTTGGGAATGTGACTTTTCAGATATTGGTAATACGGTATACGTAGCTCCCGGTGAATACAGGATTGCTGTTGAAGGAATTGGTTGTTCATTCCCTTTCAGAATAGATAAAGAAGTTTATACCGATCTGGCATATCTTCTGACAAGGGGACTTTTCCATCAGAGAAGTGGTCCGGCAAGAAAAATAGAGCATACTCCTTTTGTGAAACCAATAGACCATACCCCAGGTGTAAATAATTTTAAGGTAACCTATTCCACTCACCTTTATGTAGGAGATGATGCAACCAATTTTGAACAATTGCCGGCAACTGCTACCGAATGGGTTTGGCCCGATAATCCACATCCACATATGAATGATGAACCGGATGGATGGGGGTGGGGAGGATATTTTGATGCTGCGGACTGTGATAAAAGACGAAAGCATCTGCGTGTGAGCAGAGATTTGTTGTTGGTATACGAAATGAATCCAACAAAATTTAAGGATGAGGAGTTAAATATCCCTGAAAGTGGCAATGGCTATCCCGATATCCTGGATGAAGCAAAATGGGGTATTGATTTTTACCGCAGACTGAAAGGTCCTACTGGTGGAATTTGTGGAGGATTAGAAACTACGGGGTATTATCATCCGTCATGGGAAGATAATCATATGTGGTACGCCTATGGAGAGGAAGCAATCACATCATGGAAGTATTCCGGATTGGCAGCTCACCTTGCCTATTGTCTTGAGGTTTCCGGAGCTGAACAAGCTGTAATAAATGATTGGATTCAGGAGGCAGAAGAGGCCTATTCCTGGGCTGGGACTGAAAGTCCGGGAAATCAAGGAAAAGAGTACATTGAGCAGAAGTACTATGCTGCAGCCTGTTTATACAGGATAACCGGTGACCATACATATATTGATGATTTTAACGAGTGTATATCATGGTATAATGATTTACAAACAAATGGCGGTTCTTTTGTTTATTGTCTTACGCCATATGACAGGTGGGACAATTTTACCATAGAAGACAAAAACCTTCAAAACAGTCTAAAATCGTCTATAGAGAGTGCGGCCTGTTTAAATGGATTAAACCAAGCCAGTGAACGGGCATTGCGTTATATTAACAGATCGAATCCTGGAATTAGTTGGGGGGGGTATTACCCACATGTGATGCTACAAATGGTGTTTCATCATATTTCTGACAACGATGAAGTGTTGGATTATCTGTTTACAACCGCCGATCTCTATCTTGGCGTTAACAATGACCAACAAGTTTCTGTAAGTGGAGCCGAATCTGTTAATGCCGAGAGAACATGCAGGGATCTGCTTAATCTTGACTCCCCTTACGATGGTGTTTCCGGTTGGATACCTGGAATTCCCCCTTTTAAACACGCAACCTCAGTTTATCATCCTGGTTATTTTATAGAACCTGCAAATCCGTTGGATTGGCCATTGATGGAACAATGCAATGATATACGTTATTATATTGAAGCTGGGGAATACACTGTATATGAAACTATCTCTCCAATGGCTTCGCTATTCTCCTATCTGAAAGCATTATCATCTGGTAAACAGATGGTTGTTCAAATTGATTCACCTGGAAAAGATACTGTATTGATTCCCGGATCTGATGTAATCGTAAAAGTTTCAGCATCTGTTTCTGAGGGTGCTGTCTCAAAAGTTGAACTCTACTCAGGAACTGTAAAATCAGGAGAAGAGTTTGCATCTCCATATGAATATTCACTGGAGAGTTTATCGGCCGGAATTTACAACATAAGAGCAATTGCATATTCTGATGGTGAGCGTAAAAAATCAAAACCAATTCTGCTTATTGTAGATGATGAAAACCCAACGAACCCATTAGATCTTCATGTCACGAAAACTAAGCAACTAACTATTGGTATAGCCTGGGATCCATCAACCGATGATGCTGAAGTAAAAGAATATGAAGTCTATGTCAACGATTCCTTATGGTTAACATCGATTCTAAACTATTGTACTGTCGAACATCTTGAGGCCAATAGCAGATATGCAATTTATGTAAAAGCCATTGATTATGCAGGTTATGCTTCCGGCGCCAGCAATGTTGTTGATACGCTTACGCTTTCGGGAAAAACAATCCCGGGAAGAATAGAGGCCGAAGATTATGATAATGTTGTGGGGGAAGTTCAGATTGATGATGCACAGGATACCGATGGTACTGATTATGTGGGATGGTTCGACGAAGGTGAATCACTTGAGTATGCGGTTGATGTTGATCATTCAGACGATTACCTGGCTACATTCAGGGTCGCAAGGGGAATGAATGCCGGCGAATTTGAATTAATCAGCGGAACAAGTGTACTTGATACCATCAGTGTACCTAACACGGGAGGGTGGATAGAGTGGATCAATGTGAGTGCGGATGTTTACCTGGAAGAGGGACAACAAAGCATCATTATAAAGAATTCAGGTAATCCCTTTAATATAAACTGGATTGATTTTAAAGTAGCTGAAAAGCCCAATGGTATTATTGTAGAGAATGATGTTCAACCGCACTTTATTCTATTTCCAAATCCGGTGATTAATCAAGCTGTTCGTATCTCGTTCCGCAGTGATCTGCCGGGAAACCGGGTAGTGGTCAGGATACTCTCAATGAACAGCCAGGTACTATATATGGAGGCTTTTGAAAAATACCAGATTCATTTTACGCAGCAAATAGCCCTGGAGGGTATTGGATCCGGAATATACCTGATGGAGATAGAAGTAGCAGATCAGACATTTATCAGGAAGTTTGTAAAATCAACTATTCATTAGCAGAACAAAAACAAAAAACATGAAGATCCGGTATCATAAAAGAGTGCGTACTGTTTATCGCAGGTTGCAGAAGGTATCTGTTCCGGCAAAATTGATCTTCATCGTGATGGGCATTATTTCAACGGCATGGTTCCTGATCCGGGTAATCCCCAAACCCCAACGGGCAGGATATCCATGCATGCGGCCCTGCCATACACCTGTTCAGGTATGTTATACTCCAAGGATTGATGCGGTCTGCGGGCATTGTAAAATTCCATATACCACTTGATTTTCCCGTATAGCTCGTTCCCATCCTCTGATGGCTCCAAATAGATCTTTTCGTACTTGATACTCCGCCAGAATCGCTCGATAAAAACATTGTCAATCCACCTTCCTTTTCCATCCATGCTCAGCTTCGTTTTTATCTCATCGAACAACGTAGTAAAGATCGGACTGGTAAAAGGGTAGAGACGATTTATAACAGCTACGTACCGGCAGGAGAGCTCAGTGTTGCTTGGGATCTGAATGATTCAGACGGCGAGCCGGTTCCTGCAGGGATCTATTTAATCTCTATACATTCCGGATCAGCAATAAAAACTGACAAAGTTGAAGTGGTACGATAGGAAAGCTACTTGTAGAATTAATTGGTCTTTTTGAACCTGTCTTCAAATTCTTGCCAAAGTGTATCTCTTTCATTTTGGATAAACTCAATTTCCCAATTTACTTTAGTAAGTATTTCTTTTGTTTCTTTGAATTGAAATGCTTCCCATGGCACTTCACCTGCAGTATATGAAATATCTGCGGCATGGTCATCCATCCATTTTCCGGAGACTAGCTTTTCCAAAAGCTTTAAATGAGGTTTATAGTCCAGGAACAATCCTCTGAAAATTGAATTGTTATCCGCAATACTAATTTTCAGTAAACCATGTACTGGCATTATAAATCTGGCGGTTCCGTCAATAAGACTAATCTTGTTATACAATGAGCCATTAACGAGAATGTCAATGGATGCATTCTTAATGTTTTCACCTCCAGGCGAGAGAAGTGTCAGATTCACTTCTGAACTCATGGCTTCAGGATCATTTTGGCCTTTTGGCCAAAAATAGAAGGGGCTGGTAATACATACATCATGAATATTACCATTATATGGCGGTGGTTCTATTTTCAACGATTTGTCACAAACCTTTAAGACATCAAGATGTTCAGGATTTTCCCAGGCCTTCCTGCCATAGGCTTTAACAACGTACCAAGCCTGTTCTTTTTCTGTAAACTCAAGAGATCCTTTAAACGTTCTTAATTTTTCTTCCCGGATATCCCAAAGTTTATATATTTCGCCTTTTCTGTAAACAATAATATAGGACAGATAGTCTTCTTTATCACCAGAGGCAAAGACTTCGATATTCAAGCTGTGCTTATTCTTATCAATTCTAATGATATCTCCGATTCTATACTTTTCATCAATGTTTACCTTTATAATGGGTCCGGAAGTAACAAAGGTTTCTCCTCGACGTACGGCATCTGCAATGTTTGGTATAGAAAATTCACCATTAACATGAAAATATGTACGCATAGAACCGTAATAGAACCGGTCGTTTTTTTCAAATCCACCGTCCAGTTCTGAAATTGCCGGCATTCTGTATCCCAAGTTCAGAATATGAAACCATATATTCTGATATTGATAATGATCATGATTGTACCCCATAACAACAAATCCATCCCATATCTTACCAGCCAAAAGGCCGAAAGTTAAATAGGAAGATACGTTTGTTGTATACTTCCTAATATCTCCTCTTTTTTGCCACCACCACGAGGTTGGATGTGCCATAATGGCTACAGCATTATCTGCTTTTTTGAATCGCTGTACTACTTCAATATTTGGAATATATGGAAAATCAATATCATCATAACTCCATTCTGTTCCTGTTTCAGAGTGGAAATATTTTTGTTCGTAGGTTTCGTCCATGGTATTCCAGAAATAGTCCCTTGTACTGGTTTGTCCTATCCACCATGTATGACCTGTACGATATTTTGGCATCTCCGATCCGTAATGAATGATGAAACGATCATCGTTATAGCAGGCATATCCTTCCTGCCAGGTACTGTCCTTATAGCCTGCCCAACCTTGTGCTGCACATACAAAATCAACACCCTGAGCCAGGCATATTTTGCGCACTTTTTCTAACATCTCATTATCTTGATCATGTTCCGTATATAGATGACAATGTCCTCCGCCAGTTACCCAACCTTCGTTTCTAAGCGGATACCATGGTTTAAGAAATATATCTGTTTTAAATCCCTGCTCAGGACTGACCTCTATTTGGATCTCCTGCGATTCGAAATCTATCCCGTGATAAATTGAGATGCTGTATTTTCCAGGTTCTAATATGTGCTCAAAAGAGCCATCTTCATTTGTAAAGAAACCGGAAAGATGTTTGTAATATGAGTTTGCTATTTCTCCCGATTCATCATAGATTACAATTCTGGCAGATAGTGGTTCTCCTGTTTCTGCATCAGCAACATTGCCTTTTATTCCTGAAAAGCAGACAGGATTGATTGAAGTTTCATAACGGTTATCTTTTTCGATACATTTTCTATTCTGATGACATGTAAATACTATGAGTGAAAGAGCTACAGTATAGAGGAAAGGTCTCATGGTTAGTTTCATTTCGTTTATACTCTTACTAACTAAAAAACAGTAGTAAAGGGCTTTACCCTACCAGCGTTATATCAATCATACTTTAGTCAGGCAATCCCATGATTTCCAGGCCCACATATAGTAAAAAGATAATTATTTGCGCTACATTGATGTGTAATAACTAAAATAATTGCTAGCAAATCTTTCATGATTCATGGATGCTAAAAGAATCCTATCGATTGATGTTTTCCGCGGACTTACCATCTTCCTCATGGTATTTGTGAATGACCTGATGCCGGTGACAGGAATTCCCACATGGTTGAAACACGCAAGTGCCGATGCCAATACCATGACTTTTGTGGATGTGGTGTTTCCTGCCTTCCTGTTCATTGTAGGTATATCCATACCCCTGTCCATGGTCGTTCGCCTGGCCAGAGGTGAGCGCTCTTTGAAAATTGGGAAACATATTTTTTTCCGAACTGCGGGGCTGATTATCCTGGGCCTGTTTATGGTCAATTCCTGGGAGATGGAGGGTGATCCGATGCTCATTTCAAGGTCATGGTGGGATCTGTTGTTGTACTTTAGTGCCATATTGGTATGGAACAGGTATCCCAGGGCTGAAGGTGCCAGGCTCCGGCTCTTTGTTGGATTGCAGGTTGTTGGAATGGTTTTCCTGGCGGCACTGGCACTGCTTTATCCCAAAGGCGAGGGAGATATAATTATCGGAATGAAGATAAGTTACTGGGGCATTCTGGGGCTTATTGGCTGGGCCTATCTTCTTTCCGTGGTGGCCTTTCTTCTTTTCAAAGACAATGTCGGAGCCCTAATCGGTATGCTTGCTCTGTTTGTCATTATGGTAACGGGTTTGCAGAGCAAAGCCTTTCATCTGCCTCCTTTCCTCGCCTGGTTCGATTCCCAGGTATTTCACCTGACCCATGCCTCAATTACCCTTGCTGGCATTGTTTTCACCATGTTGTTCCTTCAGAAGAGCTTCACCAGGACCCATAAACAAAGAATGGGTGGTATGCTAATCACCGGGTTGTTCTTCCTGGCAGCTGGCTTTTTTCTGGCACCGGTGGGCGGCATTTCCAAGATTTATGCCACCCCATCCTGGGCACTCTATAGTGTAGCCATCTGTTGCTTCCTGTTCCCCATTATATATTGGTTGGTCGATGTGAAGAGCTATTCCCGCTGGGCAAACTTTTTGAAGCCGGCAGGGACCAATCCCCTGCTCACATATATTCTGCCATATATGTTCTATGCCGTATTTGGTATAACCTACCTTGGTGGCGTACTCAATAATGGTCTCCCGGGCATCCTTCGTTCGGTTCTGTTCTCCCTGTTTATCCTGGGAATTGCCGCGCTGTGTACACGGAGGAAAATCATCCTCCGGCTCTGATGCAAAGCGTCAGATCAGGTATTCTCAGGGAGTGATCGGAGTGACTGGAAGTTTTCCCATGGCTTCAACCTTACCCGACAACAGGTTCACCGTCGCTTTCACATTGGAAATATTTGATCCAATGGCGCTTATATAAGTATCAGGCTGTACAATCCTGGCATCATAAGGATCCTTCAGGGCCACATTGATAATGGGTGCCTGATTCTTCTCTTTTACGATTGCCAGTCTTTTTCGTTGCTCTTCCAGATCAAGTGAGGTGCCGGGAAACGGATAGTTTTCACTGACGCAAATAATGACATCCTCACCCGGAATCACCTCTTCATAGCTGAATTCTGTCACATCAAATCCGGCCGCTGTCATTTCGGTCACAAAATCTGCATAAGCGGTGTAATAATTAGGACCGATTCCGGCTGCGATCCTGATAATCTCCTCCACATTCTCCTTTGTAAGTCTAATGACTGACACAGAACTCCCCGGCTTAAGGGGAATCGATGACTGCTTGTCATATGCCATGTATATTGATGATTCTGCTATTCTCAGTGCAACCTTCTTGTGTTCTGGATTACCAACTACAGTAAAAGCCAGATCGGCATCTACAGCTACTTTATCAGCAAGTTTGTATCTCTCTTTCAGTGCAACAATGCGATTATAGGCTTCATTGATACGCTCCATAGGTATCCTTCCCTCCAGTACAGCCTGCTCAACCCTGTCGAGCATCTCAAGCTGGGATTTAATATAATCACCCACGTCTTCGCCATAGCGCTCTTCGGCAAGCATGATCATATCAGCTCCAGCCAGGATCGCAGCGATGGCAGCTTCAGAAGGATCGTAACTATTTTGAATCGAACCCATGTTGAACGAATCTGTTATCACCACCCCTTTAAATCCCAGCTTATTCCTCAGGTAATCGATGAGGATTTTCGAAGAAAGGGTAGCAGGATGTTCAGAATCCAGTGCGTCAAAAATGATGTGTGACGTCATCACAAGGTCCACTCCAGCGTCAATGGCCGTTTTGAAAGGTAGCAAATCGATCGATTCAATCTCCCTCAGAGAGCGACTAACCCTGGGAATTCCCCGGTGGGAGTCTGTGCTGGTGTTTCCGTGTCCCGGAAAGTGCTTGGCAGTGGCGATGATGCCATTTTTATGAAGCCCTTCAATGGCTGCTTTAACCCTGTCGGCAACTTCCTGTGGATCTTCTCCAAAGGATCGCGTTCCAATGATGGGATTCTGTGCATTTGAATTGACATCTGCTACCGGACAGAGATTGCAAACAACACCAATGGCCGTTAACTCTCTGGCAAAAATGGAATACATCTCCTTCGTATGGATCACAGGAGAAGCACCAAGGGCCATGTTGCCCGGACCTGTAGTGGAGTAAGGAACCATGATACCCCATGCACCTTCCTGGTCACAAGCCGTGAGAAGCGGTTGCCTGGAAATCCCGCTTATGGCGGCAGCCTGCAACTCATTCAACAAATGAGCAGATTGCGTGGGTTCCCTTAGGTTTTCATTGCTCAGGTAAAGTCCTCCGATCCCCCTTTCGGTAATAAAGGGAAGAACAATGTCAGCTTCTTCTCCCGAAAATGCCAAAAGAAATAGCTGGCCAACTTTCATTCTTACCTCATCCTTGTCTGGTTTACCAGTGCCCGTACAAGAACTTTGCAAAAGAAAAATGGAGAATAGTGTCCCCAGAAACAGGTAAGTAAAGTGTTTTCTTTTCAGTAAATAGTTATAGTAATTCATTATTGTTATGGTGTTTAGTACTTCAGCGACTTACCCGATACAGTATGCTTGACATGACACTTGCAAAAGAATATCCCTATTTCCAATTTAAAAATACAAAAAAAGAGGTTTCTACTACCGTTTATGTGGGTAAAGATCAAGTCTTCCATGAAAAAGCAGTATTGCGCTCCTAAAGTTCTAAAGTATCATCCGATAAATATGTTCTGCTAAAGGTGCGAAATCATCAGTATATTTACCTTCCTCTGCTATAATCTCCCGTTGTTCATCAACTACTTCAATTTTAGTCCCTGCTTTAAGCCCTGTTACGTTAAAAGTAGCCTTTCCTCCGCGTGGGTAAATCGGGTCGAATTGTTTTGCATCTTTCGCACCTTCTCCTAAATCCATGTTTAATGCAAAAATGTATAATCCGCTATTGTAGTTAGTCGCTTTAAAATTGCAGTTCAATCCGTTGCCAAGTGTCATGGAAATATTTTTATTGGCAGGTGCAGCCAAAATAGCAGGAGACAGGCGTGAAATCTGGGTGTTCAGCCGTTTAAGCTCTGTTTGCATCTCCTTTGTTGGTGCAAATTCTTTGAACTCTGGCCTCCATGCATGTGTGAAGTAGCCAATGGCTGTAGCGCCATGGGTAATTGCCTGCCATACTTCGTTGCGGGTATGTATTGGCAATACGTCAGGCTGCAATTCGTAGGTCATCCATTTGCTGCCTTTGCTGGTTTCAATCCACGCATAAACGGGTTTTTGTCCTGCTAAATCGCACAACTGTGAAACACCTTTGCCAACCCAGTCGAGGTGCGACGCATAACCTGACCCGTAGATGGGATAGATATCAAAACCAACAACATCGGGGCTCTTTACATATTCGGGGTAAATTGTCTGCCTTACCTCTTCAGGATAGGTGCTTTGTTCTTTGGTGAAATGCCCTGTTAGTGTCATAAAAAGTAGCCTGTTGGGGGTTTCCTCTCTAAATGTTGAACACTTTTCTGCAACCTCTTCAGGGGTTTGTCTGGGTTTGGCATCAGCGCCTTTTCCATTGGGCATATCCGGCTCATCATCATAAACCCATGCCAAAATGTGATCATTCCCGGTAAGTCCGGTTTCGAAATTCATAACAGCGTAGCATCCAGCCTCCTTAGCTGCCACAGGATGCGAACTTCCGGCATGTGTATTCATCCCTATGCTCCGGAGCAAGTCGTAGTTTTCAGGAGATTGCAACCAGGACATAATTGGAAAAAAGGGTTTACCGTTGATAATAAATTCACGGTTATTACCTGTCGCAACAGTTTGTATTGGTTCAACACGTTCCTGCACAATTTCCGGTTCAGTTTTTTCAGATAATGCTTCTTCTGATTCATTGTTCTTACAACTAACCAGCTGTGTCATTGACATTGTGCCAATTAACATTATCATTACTACCAATGCTAATTTTGGCATATGGTACAAATTTATGCATTCCCAACTACCTCGTTTTTGATCTTTTGATAGTATTTTTCTAAGGCTGTTTGGGTCAGGTCTGACTGTTTCATTCATTGTTTGATTATTTAAGGTTATATTATTTGTTACTACACTCCTTAATATCCGGAACAGAATTTTCCCAGTTGTACTCATATTCGATTGATAACAAACCTTTAAAGCCCTGTTGGTTTAACTCTTTCAGAATTACATCGATATTACAAACACCGGTTTCCCAAATGACATCGTGTTGTTCGGCCTCACCCTCTTCCTTTGCTTTTACATCCTTAGAATGAAACGATTTCAACCTGCCTTCGTATTTTTTAAGAGCCTCTACAGGGTCTATACCCATCCGTTTCCAATGCCCAACATCGGCACAGGCGCCTATGCGGCCGCTAAGTCCCTTTACTGCATTAAGGAACATTTGTGGTTTCCATTTGGCTTCATTTTTGCAGTTAACTACTACACTGGCCATGATTTAAACCTTGCATAAGCAATTACTTTCTTTTGTGTTGGTTTGTCCATAACCTGACACCCAGAAGCAATTCTGTTTTCGCTGCAACTTTAAAATGTGTTATTTTCTCATTTTTGAGGAAAGTCCCTGCTTTATTTTTAACTTTTGATGTGACAAATATTTTATATTGCTCATCAATAACTAATGCCTTTTTAGGAGTAAATGTAAATTTTGTACCACCTCTTGATATCATCCAGCTTCCTTCTATTTCTTTGCTAACCTTTGTTTGGATAACCCTGATACCATTATCTTTAAGAATGCTTTCTTCATCGATTACGGGAGCGAACTGAACAGATATTTTTTCGGTAGGGGAGACGCCTTCTTTATTGTCACGAGGAGAAATAAGGAGGGCAACCGGCGGAAGTTTTTCTTCTACTTTAAGGTACCTGTCAAAAAAGTCGTGTACCAGCTCATACCTGTCAACCCCCATTTTTTCATCGTAACCATAAGGGAGTTCGTGTCCCAGTCCCTGCATAAAGAGTTCGACAAAATTAACATCAAGTTCTTCCAGTCTTTTCACGAATTTGGGATGCCCTTCTTTGCTTATCACATCGCGTTCTTTCTCTCCGCAGGCAATAATTGTTGGTACATAATCAGGCGTAATATATTCAGGTTCAAAAGTCCCCATTCCCATAGATTGGTAACCAACTTTTATGTTTGAAGGATAACCTTGCCAGGGCTGAGGTTCGGGAGTCCCTTCAGGAAATCCTTTGTATTTCATGCTTTCATCCCCGCCGGCATGGTTTGGGACTGAAAGGCGGGTAATTGCATATTGCCCTTTAGAATGCCCTAAGCCGCCAATATATTCTGTATTAATGCTGTATTTGCTTGCATTGGCATGAATGTATCTCATTGCTGCCGTGTAACAAGCAAGCCCATTCCAATGGTCAAGTTCAAATTTATTGAAGTGGAAAAAATGGTTTACGCAAGGATTGAAGCAGTGCCCCATAAGAATGTAAACATATCCCCGCATAGTAATGCCAGCCATGTGAGGGCGGTATGCACTTGGTTTGCCATTCGGATTTCTTTTTGAGAGGGTTGCAGAATAAAAAAAAGCAGGAAGTGTTTTTTTTGCCCGGGAAGGATATACAATGTCCATTTTTACAGTGTAGTCAAATGGCTTTCCTTTACTATCGACCATTTCCATAGGCGACGAAACAGGTTTTAATCCCGGTACTTGGGGAACGATGTCTTCGTTATAGGACTCCATTATAAATTCCATTGTACCAAAGACAGCATGTTTGTCAATCTCCCAGTAAACAAGGTCTGTTGCTACACGGTATCCTTCGGGCAAGAAAAAACACCTGTAATTTGCCGGGACCAGGTTAATCTCAATTAATAGTGATTCTGTTTTGTACCCATAAACAGCTTTAAAGATATCATGTATGTCCTTGTCAAAATGAGTGGATACAGCTCGTGGGTCGTTCCCGAAATCAACAGTTATAACGATAAATTTTTTATGAATATAATCACTCAATATAGACAGGTCTGATTCTTTCCCGATTCTTTCCCATGCCTGGTTCTTGACATATACTATAACCTCAGCTCCATCATTCCCGGTAGAGTCGTTAAGGAAATATATGTTGAGAGGTACTTCTTTGTTTAAAGTTGTGCATTTCCACAATATTGATTTTCTTAAATATGGCTTCAGTTCCGGCAGGTTTGTTGCCACGGCACAAGATGATAAACTAATAAATAAGAATAAAATTGGGATGAATAAATATTTTGATATAGTTTTCATTTTTAGTTTTCCTTTGAAGCCTGAGAATAACATATCACGGCGTGTAACATTACTCATGATTTATCTCCTTTTCTACTGAAATAATATTCCATCCATCTATCTTTAAGATAGGTATTTCTCCATTCAGGTTATTTGGGTTGAACTCAACTTTAACTTTTCGTTTTTCTTTTGGGAGTAACGAGAAATAATTGTCTTCCCAGTAAATTGGTAGTATTGGGTCTCCTGAATCCTTGCCAAGGATTTTAGGATTGATTGAGAATGCAAGAGAAGAAGATGGATTTTCTATTTCTAACATAAAAATATGTTTATTGTCGTTTTTTTCTAAAATGGAAACAGAATATTCGAGTTTTACATCAGGAAGCTTATTTAAGTCTGTAAAATCAGCGTTTTCATCGCCTTTTGTTGATAACCAATAGAAATTTGAGGTAAGTTCTTTACCCGAAGAATCATTCAAATCAAGTTTCAGGAAGAATACGTTGCTTAAACCTTGTGGCCAATCAAGAGTTAAAATACTCTTACTCTCATCTGAAGCAATATTTGTTTTAATCTCTTTTGCAAATTTTTCTTCCATATCAAAATTGTACACTTTTACAGATGCTTTTAAATTGTTGAAGTCTTTATAGAATCCATTCACTATGTAAATTGAATGATCATCGTAAGCATATTGAATGTGGAGAGGTTCACAGGCACTTTTTGCGCCATAGAAAGCGCCATTAGGATTGTGATAGTAATCATATAACTGCCAAAACATGGAAGGCCAGGCAGAGTTGTACATCCAGTATATAATACCGCTTGAACGGTATTTATTACCTGCATAAGCTTCAAACATTCCTTTTATGGCTTCCAGTTGAAGAACCTGTGATTTCAGACAATACTCTTCCACGCTGTTAGGTTCGCCGTAACGTGAATAAAGAGCTTCCCTCGCATCGGGGTAGAACGCCTTATGTAGACGGATATCCCAGGAATCGCTGATGGGCCATAGGTCTTCTTCAGGCATCATTTTGCGCAGGGTTTCAATCGGGGGGATTTGTTCTCCGCCAGGGCCTGCTTCTGTGTTGAATTCCTTTTTACCATACCAATAGGTAGGAGTCATATAGGCGTATCCTCTTCGGTAAGGCCCCATCTCCAACCCGGTGAATCCTGCAATTGCACTTGAGTCCCTCGTCGCGGATGATTGATACGGACGGGTATTGTCGTATTCTTCAATGATATTGATATACATTTTCTCAACATCTTTGGGAGGAAAGTAATCGCTTCCATATACCCAGTTGAATACAGACGGGTGATTTCTTAAATGGACAATTTGATCCTTCCAGCTTTTTTCAGCAATATCAGCTGTGTGTGGAGTCCAGTTTTTCCAACGTTCCCATGGGCTGCAACAACACCATCCAACAATGAGCAAAATTCCCTCTTCATCACACCTGTCGAAAATATAATTTCCACCACGAGGGGCTTCCATCCTCAGTGTATTTAGGTTCATGTGTTTTGCATACGCCAAATCGTTGTCTATCCTTTCTTTTGATGGTCGTAACATCATATCCTCTACATATCCTCCACCTCGTATCACAACATTTCTCCCGTTTACCTGAAATACCCTGGTACGTTTTCCATCGAACTTATTCATCCATGAAGAAACCTCACGAATTCCAAAACGGGTTTTTTTAGAATCAGTAATTACCCCTTTGGTTTCAAAGGTAAGGTTCAGTCCATATAAATTCTGAGGCCCCATGGTATGTGGCCACCATAACCTGGGGTTAGAAATCTCAAGTTGTTTGAATTGACTAGGGGAAAAGGTTACCAATTTATTTTCTTTGGGCTCAAGAAATACCCTTTGTGAGAATTCAATATTTTCAATTTTACCTTTTAGGATACCTGCCACCTGTTTTTTCCCGGTGTTTTTTATATTAGCAGAAATGGTAAGTTTTGCAGTGCTTAACGAAGGTAAATCGAGGTCGTTAACAACATGGTGGTTTTTAATTGCTACAGAACCTGTAGAGTGGATTGTTACATCATACCATATTCCCATCCCTGCATCAGGGGGTATCGGGTTCCAGTCAACCCAGCTTATGGTAAGATCCATTTTTCTTGGAGGAAATATTTCCAATGCGAGGCAATTGTCACCTCCAGGCTTAGAAAATCGGGTAATATCAAGCTCATACAGTCTATACGCTCCTTCAATCTCTGTTGTGTCTGCAATTAACTGCCCGTTTAGCCAAATATTTGCCCGGTAATTAATACTATGAAATTTTATCCATGTGTGTCTGTTTTTATAGTCAGCAGGTAGTTTGAATACGGTACGATACCACCAAGGAACATTAAACGGGCTTTCTTCGGGTATTTCTAAAAATTTGCCCTGTGTATAACCGGGTATTGACTTAATATTTGTCCCATAATAGGGATCAGGGTATACTTCATTCTCAACCAATGCTCCGAGGACAGTTGTGGGGAAAGTAGTTTGATGCCATTCTTCAGCATTGTACATCGGTGTAGAAATTATTTCCCCTTCTTCATTAATATCTTTGGAAGATCGGATAGACCAATTATCTTTTAAAACAATAATTTCACCCGTTAAAGTTTGATTAATACAACTATTATTCAAGAAAATAGTAAATATCAAAATAATGCTTAGATGAATTATTTTCATGTAACTCATTATTTTATAAAAAAGAGGCGACTTTTTACTGCCATCCCCTTTTTTGCTAATCTAACTAAATCTAACTTCTAGCCATCTGTAACAAGTGGCTCAAATTCTTCGAATTGTACATTTTTATCACGGAAAACAAGTGTGTCAGAAACATGATGGATATAGGTTCCATCATTAATTTGGTAATTAATCTGGATTACATGCCGTTTTTTATCACCCCACTCATCCCCGTTTTTAACAAATTTCCCACTGCCGGTAACTTCAAAGGAATATGTGTCAGTATTGATAATGGTGCAGTTTCCATCATTATCAAAGGTCATTATCATTTCAAATTCACCAGGACTTCCATCGGTTAATCGGATGGAATTGTTATATGTCACTGCATTTGAAGATGCTGTATTAACCAGTACTACTTCATCGTGAACTACATAGTTTTGGTGGTATGTAATCGTATCAACAGCATCTCCATCGGCATTTTTTACTATAGATTCGCCTCTGAGTAGATATTTACCATGGTATTCATTTACGAATTTTATTCCAAACAGAGTGAAATTTTTGGGAGGTACAGACCATTCTCCTGCAATCCTCGGATCAGGGTCGCTTGAGTTTGATTTCCCTTGCAAAACAGAATCAGTACTTGCACTTACTATACGCATTGGAATTACATAATTTATTCCAATTGCAAGTGAGTCATTCAGGAAATCCTCGGTAAGCTGTACCTCAACGCTTCCAAAGAATTTTCCGGCAGGAATTGTTATTGTTTCATTGTTACTCAAAGTATAATACTTTGTTGGCAAAGGTAGAATTGAGGTCCCACCATTGAAATTGGTCAAGTGACTCGTCAGGCTGTTGTCAATAACAAATTCTACAAGAACCGTTTCTTTGTTTTGATAGACACCTCCCATGTTAGCGCTTATCAGGAATTTGTGTTCATTGTCTCTGCTGTTATCAAATATATATTCTCCCAGCACTAGTGTCCTTACAGGAAATTGGTAGGGGAAATAGGCTGTTGTGTAATCAAAATCAGAGAAACTCCACTTTTCGTTTTCACAGGAAAAAAAACATAGAGTCAGTATTATCGTACATGAAAGTGCTATTATTCGTCTCATATCGCTAATCTTATTTGAATTATTTGTAATCACTACCATCCCTGGTTTTGAAATAAACCGTCGTATTTAGTAATTTCCCGGTTAGGAATTGGTCCGAAGTACATATATGACTGGTAATTCCTGTTTTCAACATCTATAGGAGTAATGGTGCTTTCGTTAATAGCCACCCCTTTAGCTGTTTCTGTAAGGGTTTGTTTCCATCTCCTCATATCCCAGAAACGGAATCCTTCGAAACAAAGTTCCAGCCGGCGTTCATTGCGGATAAGTTCACGCATCTCTTCTTTTGAAGAAATAGAAGCCAGGAAAGGATCACCGGCTGAAATATCTGCTCGTTGGCGGATTGCTGCAATTATATCGCGTGCGGTAAAACCATATAGATTTGGATCAGCATCTGGTCCCCAGATTTCATTCGCAGCCTCTGCATAAATCAGGAATACTTCGGTATAGCGAATGTAGGTATAGAAATGCCGTGTTTTGCTATCGACATTTGGATCTATATTTACATCTGTACGCAGTAATTTCAACAAGTAGTAACCTGTTCGTGTTGAAGCTGTAGTATTGTTGAGTCCGTCAACCGGATTGTTTATATCTGTGTTTATTACACTTCCTCCCAAATTGTTTCCGTTATATATGATATAGGCTTTTAGTCTGGAATCTCTGTTGTCGTAGGGAGCAGCAGGGTCGTAGCCACTTTCGCCTGCATTTATAGGATAACCATTTTCCATTGGGAATGCATCTACCAGGTTTTGGGTAGGATTGATATGTCCCTCACCAAACAATGAAGGAGGGAAATTGAGTTTCTCCCTGCTATTGCTGTTGTCATAGTCATTTCTCCATAAAATTTCAGGTCTTGATTCATCATTATCATTGTCATAAAAGATGTTCCCTTGAGGGTCTAGCCCGCTCACACCACCTATTTCTGTCAGCAGTTCTCCTGCATTTTCTATAGCAATACGACATTTGTCATTATCATAAGCATCATTGTTAAAAGCAGGACTTGCTGTATGCATTGCCACTTTTGCTTTCAGTGCTTTGATGATTTGCCCCTGAATGCGATTCTGGTTCTGAGATCCAAAGACTCTGTTATAGTCCAGATCTTCAGCAGAATCTTCCCATTTATAAGGGAGTAGTGCTAATGCTGTATCAAAATCAGCGTTAATCCGGTCAATACACTGTTGATAAGTATTTCTGGGTAGCTTCCAATTGCCGTCAGAATTAATTACTTCTGTAACAAGCGGAATGCCAAGCAAGTTACCATCTGATGCTACTCCTCCATGGTTGAGCAAAAGAGTGAAATGGAAATAACCTCTAAGTGCCAAAGCTTCGCCTTTGAAACGGTCTGCAAACATCTGTTTGCGGTCATCACTTTGCCAACTCCAGTTAACATCGTTAACCACAGAGAGGAAATAGTTAATATTAAAGATTGCATCGTAACTGTTTGTCCATACATTGAGTGGGTTGAATAGTGCAGACCATTCACCGGTTGCCATGCGTAAGTATTCGCTGTTTTTGTTATTTGACACAGCATTGTCTGTTGCAACATCCTCCTGAGAATACTCAGTTGGCAGTTTCAGGTAAGCAGATAGCAGGATGCCTTCCGCAAATGCAGGGTCGTTCATAACCCGGTCAATGCTATATTGATTATCCTTATCAGGTTCGAGCAGATCTTCGCATGCTCCCAAGGTAACCCCCAGCAGCAGTATTGGTATGAATGTCTTTATGGAATTCATTTTTCTTTTTTTTATTAAAACAAGATCCTTAATCCCAGTGAATAGTTCCGGTAACGAGGCTCAGAACCAATCCTTAATTGCCTTTTTTCTGTCTCTGTTTCAAATGTAACCAGATTAGCCCCACGCAGGTATACACTTAATTCTTTCACAGCCCAATTGCTTATAAGGCTGTGTGGTAACTCATAGGTCAACTGTACACGGCTTAATGTGAAATAGTTGGCATCATATATCCAAAAGGTTGAATTACGGTAATTATTCGAACTGCTATGAGTTGTCAATCTGGGATAAGTTGCTGTTTCAGAGGTTTCAGAAGTCCACCTGTTTAAGACTTCTTCAGAATATTTGCTGTTTCCATCTACCCAAAAATAGTTTCCGCTATAATATGAATTTCCACCATTTTGCCCGTTGCCAAGTGCAAACAGACTAAAGCTTTTGTATTTTAGAGTGAGGTGCAAAGCATAAGAAATCCTGGCTTGCCAGTTTCCTATTTCTATGGCATCGTTTTGGTCAACTATACCATCATTGTTTTGGTCTTTATACTTAATGTCTCCGGGACGGACCTCTCCAAATACCTGTCGCGGACTGCCGGCAATATCTGCTTCATCCTGGAAGAATCCCAGGGATTCAAGCCCGAATAACGCATCAGCAGGACGGCCTTCCCGGTGCTGGTATTCATTTTGCCATATTTCGTCTTTAGTGATAACACTTGAGGTAGCATATAGTAAATTACCTCCCAGGTTGAATGAGAAATCCCCAATTTCCTTAAACCAGACAGCCCCTAACTCTGCACCGGAATAGGTGTTTGCATCATAGTTTTCGTAAGGGATATACCTCGATAGATATCCAGGATATGTAACTCTTTGGATAACTTTTCCGGAATTAATGGTGTGAAAAACGTCCGCTTCGATATATATTGAGCGGTTAAAAAAATACCCTTCAATACCAAGGTTTATGTTTTTCACTTTTTCGTAGGTTAAATTGGGATTAGCATAACGGTTAATGTATACCGATCTGTTTGACCGGTAGCTGTCAGCCCAACGGTACGTGTAACCTGTTAAAAAAGTGCTTTCATACATCTTGTAATTGGAGCCACCCTCGTTCTCCAGGTCTATGTCAGAATTTATAATACCAGCTGACAATCTGACCTTCAGATAATCAATTGATTTATTGTTGGTCAGAAAATCTTCTTCGCTCACAATCCATGCCAGTCCAAGAGTAGGTGAAAGAGCAGCACGATTTCCCTCTGCCAGCTTTATTGAGTTTACATATGCAGCGCTGAAATCCACAAGATATTTTTTTGCATTGTCATATGTAATCCTTAATCCAATATGGGCACTCTTGTCATCCACAATAACCTCATTCATACGTAAGCTGTTGTAATAGCCCAGAAGAGTACCGGTTACCGAATGAACCTCTTTAAAAGTGCGTTCGTAGTTGAACATGGCATAAGCTCCTGTTTTACGGAAGTAGTCAGGTTCACTTAAGCTTTGAACACCTGAGTTTTCATCTTTACCAATTTTAGTTAAAGCAGTCAATACATCAGCTCCATCAATGGTTTCCCAGACAGGCTGATAAATAGCATATGAATTATTTACCGATTGGTTAAACTTGTTATAAATATCAAAACTAATATAGGTTTTGAAAGTCAACCCTTCGGTAATATTCCTTAGGTCAAAATCAATCCCGTTATTGAATTGAACTGTACGCCTGATGGCCTGATTGTATCCGGAGAACATCATGTTTCCATAGACATTATCCTGGTATTGCGAAGTGCCCCCTAAAATATATTTGCCGTTAACAAGTTTTGCTGTCTCTTTTATGGCTTCATCTTCAACCATTGAAATTGGTATGAGAGGTGCAAAATAGTATGGGTGCAATTCGGCGCTGTTCCCCCAGAAATCACCATTTGGACCTTTGTTAAAATCGAAAATAGCTATTGCATCCATATGAGTTTTGATGTAGTCGTTAATTCTCAAATCTACATTGGCACGAAGGTTTATCCTGTTTGCACTGGCGTGTTTTCCTTCGCCCAGGTTGAACAGGCTCCCGGAATTGATCCATCCAAGGTTGGCATAGTATTGGGCTGATTCATTCCCTCCCGAAAATTCTGACAGAAATTTTGTAAATGATTTTGAACTACGTAAAAACTCATTGGAGTAATAATCAACATCCGGGTAGCGGTACGGATTATCGCCACTTGCATAATTGGAGATAAGTTCGTCCGAGTACACAGCAGGAAGTCCATCGTTGGCACATGCCTCGTTATACAGTGTCATATAATCAGCAGATCCGAGGTATTTGGGAAGAACAACAGGATCTGATAACCCTCTCTCCATTGTGAAATTAATTTTACGCTTGTAGGCTTCTCCCCGTTTTGTGGTTATAAGAATAACTCCATTTTTTGCCTGAGTCCCGTACAGTACTGAAGCATTGGCATCTTTCAGAACTGTAATCTGTTCAACTTCTTCCATGTTTATACTTGAAAGATCACGTGGAACACCATCAATAATTACCAGGGATTTTCCAAGTCCACGAATATTTGAGCTGTTTAGCAATCCAGTTAAACGACCTGAAATTGCTTTTTCCACCGATTGAGTATTGTCAGTTACCAATATATCTTTCGGATTGATCGTACTGATGGCGCCTACAGTCTCTTTTTCTTTAATCTGTCCAAAGGCTACATTGATGGTATTATGCTCTTCCATCAGGAATGGAGCTTTTGATAATATGACTATTTCAGGCATTTTCAACGCAGAAAACATCTTTTGGTAATATCCTTTTGCTTCGATTAAAATAATACTGTTTTCCGGAACTGAAATGGAGAAAATACCGGCAGAATCGGTTTGTACTTCTATGGCTCCTTCTTTTCCCGAGATAATTGTATTGGGAATAGAATTGCCATCATTATCCACAACAACTGATTTTCTTGTTATGAGTTTTTCGTTTTGCTTTTTCTGCCCATGTGCACTCTCTGTATGTCCAAAGAAAAGCACTGCGATGAGTAGTGGAATATATCTGGTGTACATTTTTGTCTGCAATTTGGTTATACAAAATCCTTTCTTTACCATCCTGGGTTTTGTTTGAATTTAGGGTAAAGAGTAACCTGATTGGTTGGAAATGGAAGCCAATAGTGTTTCATGTCAAAAACTATAGTTGTATGAAGAGTTTTATTGAAATAAGTATGGTCTTCATCGAAATCCAATGTGTATTTTTCACGGTATTCCGGAAGGTGTGAGATATACTGGCGACGGTTATCATACCAGCGGTGGCTTTCGAAAGCTAGTTCTACCGCGCGTTCTTTGCGAATTATTTCGCGAAATACCTCTTTACCGGACAAAAACCTTGCATCAACATCAGGTACTCCTGCCCGGTTGCGAATGATATTTAACGCTTCGGCAGCTGACATTCCGCCAGGAATACTTCCTGTTGGGCCATAAGCTTCGTTTACAGCCTCGGCATACATTAAGTAAACATCAGCCAAGCGCATTTGAGGACACTCCCAATTGTAGCCCTGATCCCACCAATTATCGTATTTGTTACAGCCAACCGACCGGAATTTAGAATAGCCGTAACCAGAAATGCTGTTTTTTGAGTCACGGTGGCGGCCTCCTACGAATAATTTGGCATAGGTATCTGCATTCTCTACGGTCATTATTATCCTGTCCCCATCTTTCAAAATGTTATAATAGAATCTTGGATCGCGGTTTTCCCACGGATTTTGTGGGTCGTATCCCGAATCAGATTCGTCTATTGGTAATCCGTTAGCCATGCCGAAGTTTTCAACATAGTTCTCGGTTGGAGAAGAATAGGTGCCCCATGCACCAAGGTAGGTCATGCTAAAATCACCATACCTCCAGCGCTTACTTGTTTTATATACTGGATTATTAAAAAGAATCTCTTTCCCAATAGGAAATTCAGACTTAAGAGTGTAAAAATTATCTGAATAGTGTTCCCAGTCTTGTAACCCGCAATAGCCTTGTTCTTCTAGTTTAAAAACTTCTAAAAATGATTCTGCCGCTTCTTTGCATAGCTCTTCATTGTATGTGTAGGTTCCGGTTGAAATCCCATTCATTAGAGGACTGGCTTCATACAATAAATTTTTACCCAGATAACCGTAAGCAGCAGCTTTGGTTACACGTCCTTCATTAAAGCCTGAGGTAGCTTCTCCTACGGCTGTTTCATCCCAGCTTGCAGGTAATAATTGTGCCGCTTTGCGCAGGTCATTTGATACCTTTGTTGCTGTTTCTTCATAGGAGAGGCGAGGGAATCTTAAAATGTCGGAGGGTGTGAATACAGAGTCTATATATGGAATCCCTCCCCATGATCTTAAAATCTCAAAATGAAAATAGCCACGGAAAAAATAGGATTGTCCTTCGATAAGGTCGTGTTCTTCCTGAGAAGAAACCAGCTCATTGAGGTGAGACAGGGCCAGATTGGCTTTCCTGATACCATACCACCCGTTTTGCCAATAACCTTTCGAACCTTTTGCATAATTGGTTACCTGAGATATATCTCCCCAAAATACACTGTAGGAGGAGTTTTCCCATCTCCAATAATTCCCCTGGTCGAAATGGCGGCTAAGCATATTCTTATCAGTACAAAGCACATCATCAGAAAAATTCCAATTCATTTCGGCCCACCTGCCTAATGTTTCTTCTACTATACATTGGTACATATCTTCCACAAACCCCTGGAATGTGATGAATTTTTTAAACACATCTTCTTCCTTGATATCTGCATCCGGCGATTTATCCAGATACTCTTCGCACGACGTGATCAGAATAAGAGCTGTCAATACGATACCAAGGTGTTTAGAAATGGTTTTATATGTAGTTCTCATAGACTATTGGTTTTAGATTAAAAATTAATGTTTACCCCGAGGTTAAAACGCTTAATGGTTGGGTACTTGTTGATTGAAGAGTTGTCTTCACGGTCATCCGGCATATCAGACCAGAAGAAAAGATTATTTCCGTTGAGAAAAACTCTGGCAGAACTGATTCCAACTTGTTTGATCAGATTGCTATTGATGGTATATGAAATTTCGGCTGTTTTAAATCTAAGGTATGAGCCGTCGAAAATATAGAGTTGGCCATTGGGACTGGCACTTTGAAATCTTTCTGCCTTCCAGTCGGAATTGTTATTATCCTGGCTCCAAACATCTTGTTGGATATTGAACACGATGGATTCATTCCTGTCGCTAAATGGTGTCAGATAGTATATTGGGCGGCTGACATTATAGACACCATAGAATTGTAAGTTGGCGCTAAACCCTTTGTATTCAAACCCCAAAGAGAAATTGTAAGTGCTTTGAGGACGCAAGGGATAGCCATTTGGAGCATCGTCATAGGTGTCAATTGTACCATCACCATTAAAATCAATTATACGTAAGTCTCCGGGTAGTTTGTATTGGTTGTCTGACTGCAAGTATACCGAAGCATATACTTCGTCCCAATTGTTTAGGTATCCGTCATGTAGCTGTGTTTTGTTTTGTCCGATTTGGAATCCTTCTTTCTTTTGATAATCAGGCATTAACTCAGGGTCTTCGCTATATATGATTTTGTCTATTGCATGTGTATAACTACAATTAAACCAGTAATTGAAACCTTTGCTTGTTGTATTGTGAAATCTTAGTTCAATTTCGTATCCTTTGGTTTCAGTTTCACCTATGTTTGCAGCAACAGGCTGAGCTCCGAAGTAATTTGGTATATTCCTTTGTGAAGCATCCATGAAAATATTGCTGCGGTCATCGCGGAACAGGTCAATATTCAGATTGAACATGTTTTTCAAAACTGCAAGTTCCAATCCTAAGTTTTGTTTGATTGATACTTCCCATTGAAGAAATGGGTTGCCAATAACAGCTTCAATATACTGTGTATATGGACTTCTGGCAGATGTAGGTGTGCCAAACCTTGTTGCGTCGGAATCTATTGCCCAAATGGTTTCATAAGCCCAGCGAGGAGAAGAGAAACTATCATTCCCGACTTTTCCAATTGAATAGCGGAATTTAAGTGTGTTGAGCCAGCTTTTTTGCATAAATTTCTCATTTGAGGCTAACCAACCCACTGCAACAGACGGGAAAAAACCAAAACGATAATCTTTTGCAAATTTTTCTGAGCCGTTATATGCAGCATTCGATTCGAAAAGATAACGCCGGTCATAATTGTATGTGACACGGCCTACCCAATCTTCACGATAAGTGGGGAAACGACTTCCTTTCGCATATTCTTCGCGGTTCATTAAAGCGGTTACTCCTACATCGTGTTTGTTGAATGTGCGTGTGTAATTTATCTGGAATTGGTAAAATATACGGCGGTAGGCATTGTTTAAATCATGCCGTTTGTTAAATTGATCTTGCGCTAACATACTTTCAGCTAAATAAGTAGGAGGTTGCATGTAAAAGTCGAAGTCATTTATTCCTACAGTAGGGCTATAAGAAATATAGTCATTGTCACTCTCTCCGGGTTCTTTATTTATTATATCGGGGTATATATATTTGGTAAGCATATTGGCCTGATCGAAAATTCCACCACTGGAGTAAAATCTGTTATCATACGACAATGAAGCCTGAGCACTCAATCCTTCTGTAATAAAATCAAGTTGTTGCTTCAATCTGAAATCAGTATTCACCTGGCTGCGAATAATCTTTTCAAGTCCCCAGTTATTTATATACGAAACCGGGTTTGAATCATTTGAGTTTGGAGTGTAGCCCCACGTTCCGTCTGGAAAACGAACCGGAAAAACATTGGGCGATTTCTGGTAGAATGCTGCGAATAAATGGTCATTACTCTCCGCAAAAAAGCTTTCATTTTTTACTCCAAGGTATCCGGATAGATTAACTGAAAGTGTAGTCGTTGATGTTAGGTTTAAGTCAATATTACTGCGAAAGTTAAAACGTTGGTAAGCCCATTTTGATTTGTATCCTTTGCCATTGTCAAGCCCTGATTTTAGGATATCACTATCATTTATGTAGCTTATTGATCCAAAATATTTTGTAAAAGCAGTACCGCCAGTAATGTTAAGGTTTACGCGATGCGAAAAGGCAAAATCTTTTAACATTTCGTTTTTCCAGTCTACATTTGGGAAAATATATTCGTCGCCTGGAGCTTGTGGCTTGCGATAACGGTTCAGCATTTCAATAGGCGTGTATGCCCCCCAGCCTTGTTCTTTTACAGGGAGTTCATATTCGATTGCATTATTACGGTATTGCAGTCCTCTGTAAGAGTCGAATTTATCTGGTGTTCGCGACAGGACCTTAATTCCTGAATTTACTTCAAATGTTAGATGTGTTTTTCCAAGTTTACCGCGCTTTGTACGAATAAGAATTACCCCTTCAGCGCCTTTCACTCCAAATACAGCTGTGGCAGATGCATCTTTAAGGATTGATATACTCTCAACTTCACTAATATCGATGTCGTTCATTTTTCGTTCAACACCATCAACCAAAACCAGTGGTTCAGCATTATTCCATGTCGACATACCACGAATCAGGATCTTGGGATCATCGTTCCCGGGCTCACCTGATGATTGAATTGTAGTTACTCCCGGCAATTGACCTGTCAGGGCCTGAGCAAGGTTCGCCACACCTCCTGTACGTTCCAGAATGTCACTGGAAACCTGACTGATAGCACCAACGACACTCTCTTTTTTCTGTTGTCCGTAACCAATTACTACAACTTCATCCAAGCCAATTCTTTCTTCTTCAAGAGTGACATCGAATTGTGTTTGAGTTCCTATATCAATTTCTTTTGTGCCCATTCCGATAAATGAGATTACTAGTGTTTGAGCATTTACAGGTATGGGAAGGGTGAAAAACCCATCCAGATTGGTCATTGCACCAATATTTGTTCCTTTTACCAGAATAGTTACTCCGGGCAAAGTTTGCCCGGAGGCATCAACTATCGTTCCGGTTATGATCTTGTCAGGTTGGTTTTGTGAATATGCATTGGTAAAAAGAGAAATTCCAGTAAAGCACAATAAAAACAGCTCAATTCTCATAATCCTGAATAATCCGGCTATGCTTTTCCCCAGGCTCAAACCTATAAACGATTTTTTCATATTTGAATTTTTTGAATAATCATATTCTGGTCCATGTGTTACTTAACGCGTTAAGAAATATTGAAAACAAATATAAGAAAGAAAATGTAAATTCAAAATATTTTTTTATTTTTAACAATTAATCTTGCGAGATTATTGTTGATTCAATATTTAGATAATCTGTAATTTTCTTAATTGTTTTTGCATGATGCCCAATACCTAATGCAAAATGGTGTGTCGGACCTTCTTTTATCCATCGTGACAAGAATGTTATAATGTCAGGCTTGAAAAATCCACGGGTATTTGTATTTCCTGTTGGCGGGATTGTTCCACTTACTGAATTTCCTTCAGCAATGATAAATTTGAATTTTCCTTCATAGGTTGAATTGATTGAAAGCATTGTGATAGGGCCTTCTTTTATTTTGAACTCTACTCCAGCTCCAAATCCTGGCTTGCCATGGTATTTTTTCAGGCTTCTTAATACCGGTTTACCATTGGCAATAGCGATATTATGCGGGCCATCATGACCCACCAGAACAAAGCCATCATTAAAATCAATTGGGTGGAATTCCGCAAAACTGCCACCGATATTAAGAGTCTGCATTATCAGGAGGGCAATCAGTGTTTTTTGATCTGATTCGCCACATATTGGAATACCCTCGGCAGATAGCAGCGAATTTCCTACAATTAAATTTGACATTACTTTCCTGAGTTCGCTGTCTTTTGGCCCATCATAATAGTATGATAGACCGTCAAGGTTATTTTCCTCCATGAACTTCTTAAGTGCAACACTTGCCTGTGCAGCCATCCGTAGATCCTCTTCTCTGAGTTTCATGGAGATGGGGTCTGAAACAGGTTCGGGAGTGTCAAAGAAATCCAGGATTTTTTTTTCACTTTTTTCAATTTCTTCTTCAGTAACTGCATTGTAACAATCCATTATCTGGTTAGCTTCGAATTCAATGATATGACATCCAAAAAATGCAGTTAGCATGGTTGGGTCGGTTTGCATATCCATCATTGAATTTAGCGGATGTCCAATATGCCCTAATTGGGCATTTTTCAAAGCATGCAGTGTCTTTGCAATTCTGCAATACTCTTCAATTTGGCGGTCAGCTTCGCGGTCGTCGTACAATGTGCCGATTATCATATCAGGTACAGGTTTCCCCATTCTTACTGCTACAGCAGCAAACTCCGGCAACGCACAGATATCATCGTTCATTAGCTGCATGTATGTTGACGCTTGAGAGTAATCTAATGCCTTACGGGGCTGGAGGGCAACCATAACTAATGGGATTTTTATTGTTTTGATAATAATCCCAAATACTCCTGATGTTGCATATGTTAACATGTTGCAAAAAACCAAATCAAGATTTGCGGCTTCCATAACCTTCACCAACTCATAAGCTTTAGTTGCATTATCTACCATTCCAAAATCAAAAACCTTTGCTTCTTCAATCGGTATTTTCTTAATCAGGGCTGCTTGTTTCTCTAATAATTCATCATATAAACCAGGGAATTGGTCCCAGTAACGTTCGTAACCAACCCCGAATACTCCAATCCTTTGTGTAAAAGATCTGTCCTTCTGAGGTATATCTACCTTTTCAATTTTATCCATTTTAATGCTTTCATGAGTTTTTCTATAAGACTATAATTACGCATATGCTTTTAACATTTTTATTCTGGGGATGAAAATAATAAAACCAATAAAGGCTACTGAATACATTGTTCCTGCATATAGCCACATAGGGTCGTACGAAAATTTTGTGATAATCAGACCAATAACAGGGTTGATAATAAATGCAGCGATTGCTCCGGCAGTCCCTGAAAATCCGATAATAGACGAAGTCACTTTGCGCCCGAACATATCACTTATCGAGGTTATGTAGTTTGTAATCCATAATCCATGAGCAAAAAATACAATTGACATTATCATTATTACGATTTCGGGAGAAGGAGCTATTTTCATAAATGCGGCCGGCAGTGTTAATAATGCAGCAGCACCCATAACCACTTTCCTGGCAAAATCCAGATTTGATGTTTTTATATATACGGCATCAGAAATCCAGCCTCCTAATATATTCGATAAACCAAGTGCCAGGAATGGAATCCAAAAAAGATTCCCTACTCTCTCAAGTTCAACACCCCTTATTTCATTTAGGTATTTTGGTATCCAAAACATGAAAAAATAGAATATGGGATCGAGTAAAAATCGGATACATATGAATACCCAAACTTCTTTATGAAGAAAAATTTCTTTATAGTCAATTTTTACTTTTTCTTTTGCAGCAGTTTCTGTAGTCGCTATCTTTTTACTTTTCTTGGTAATATACAGCCATGCGAGAACCCATATAAATCCAAAAATACTGGTAACCACAAAAATCCCTCTCCACCCGATTATATTAATTAGGTAAACACAAAGCGGAGGCGCCACAACTGCTCCCAATGCTGAGCCTCCAATGGCTATCCCGTTAGCCAGTGCTTGCTTCCTTTTAGGAACCCATTCTACAACAGCTTTGATAGCGCCAGGAAAAGCGCCTCCTTCTCCAAGTCCAAGCATAAAACGGTAAATCCCCAAATGGAAGGCGCTATTTGCTATGCTGTGTAGTGCGGTAGCAAAAGACCATATGCCAACGGAAATTGCGAGTCCGAGTCTACTCCCATATTTGTCCAGCAATATTCCCCCAACTGTAAACATGATGGCATAGCTTACTAAAAAACCTGTATTTATAAAGCCATATTCAATATCCGAGATTGGAAAATCTTCTTTTATTCTGATTATTGAAACAGATAATACCTGACGGTCCAGGAAGCTTAATGCTGTGGCGCCAAATGCTAATCCAACAATAAGCCAGGGAAGTATTTTTACATTTTTAAAGTCCATAAATATAACTTAACGCACTAGGAAGTTTTATTGCAAATATAACAAAGAAAATAATATTTCAAAATATCTTTTCAAAATTAGCTATTCTTACTTTTGTAATAATAAAATTGTAAATTTGTCTCTAGTCGACACTATTTAGGCTATTTGACAAAGACTTGTATTTTTTTTTTGCAGTACTGCAAATAACTAGAATCAAAATTTATGAGTAATAAAATCGCAAAATATATTTCTATTAGCGAAGAAATTATCAATAGTATTGAGTCTGGCGAGTATCAGCCAGGAGAAAAAGTTCCTTCGGAGACTGAAATAATCAGTACTTATAAAGTAAGCAATACAACAGCTCGTAAAAGTTTATTAGAGATTGAATTGAAAGGATGGGCTATTAGAATTAAAGGGAAAGGCACATTTGTCTTGAATCGATCAGAGGACGTACATTTGACGAGGACATTAGGCTCGATATACACTACCCGTGAGGGGTTTGATGAGAAACTTATTATGGAAGGGTTTAAGCCCAGGAATGTAATACTTGAAAAGGAAGTCATAAATGCCGGCATTTCTGCTGAAATAAGCGGGCATCATTATATAATTGAAGGCAAAGTTGTTAGAATTCACAGGCTGCGGTATGCCGATGATATATTAATGAAAGACGAAACCAGGTATATCTCGCTAACCAAGTGTCCGAAAATTAATATGCTGGAGTCAACAAAGTCTTTCTTTGCAATTTATGAACAGGTTTATAGTTTGGAATTAGAAGGGATCAAACAAACGCTAAGCACTACAATATTTAATCCGGATACAACTGGTAATTATTTCGAGTCTGCAATACCACTGCCTGTTTTTATTTTAGATAGTGCTGTTTTTTGTAAAGATGGAGCAGTTGTAGAAATTGAAAAGTCATTTTATAGAGGAGACAAATATAAGTTTTCTGTTATTTCAAATCCTGAAATATAGAAGGCCTGGCTGCCTGGCGGACACTGAAACACCTTGGTGGGGACAGTCTGAGGGCCATTTCCCAGCAGGGACTGGCGACAATCTGCAAAGACTATGTGTTCAAAGGGGGGCTCTGGACACTCGGCAGTGCCACTTTGGATCGTAGGGGGGCTTCAGGAAACGGGGCTTTTGGTGGGAATCATAGTCCCATCGATTGGTGCGCGCATCTGATTTCTATCCCGATAGCCGCTCGGCTCATCTGATTCTTAAAGGATTTGGAGTCAGTTCACTTGTTTTACGGGGCAAATACTTTGCAAAATGCTTCGCAAAGTTCGCATACAATATCATCCTGCATAACGATGAATCCTGTTGAACCATAACCACATAACAATTCAACAATATAACCATACCTGTCATTAGAAATTGTATTGTATAAATTTGGTGAAAGTTTGCTTTTTCGTATTTTCTCAATTGTCATGAGTTCAGGTTTTTTTTCTTTCTTCTGCATAAGAATATACCTTCCTCTGATACTGTTGTTAAATGCTTCTTTGAATAATACTCCTTTTTCAAATGCATCGGGTTTGGTATTGGCTGCAACACCCATCCATTTGTTAAAACCTGTCCCTGAAGGATTGCCATGAAGATCAAGCAAAGCAAGGAAGTTACCCGATTCTGATATATTTTTATAAATCTTTGATTCAGGTTCGGAAAAAGGGTAGGTTCCTTTCCAGTCGTAGGCTCCGGGTTTATAATTACCGGGGTCTGCACCGATATATTTATCCCAAAAATAATCCCCGTTCCTATTGAGGTCAACCAGGTTTTTATTCTGCCGTGTCATGTGTTCATGTCCAAAGGGGTTGACAATCGGGACAACTTTCAAAAAATACTTATCCAGGTCAATTATATTTTGATCTTTATGCTCTGCAAGGTATTTAATGAAAACATATGTTCCGTAACTATTTTCCCACTCGTTTCCATGGACATTCGAATAAATTAGTATGCCCGGATTAGAGGGATTCCCCATGCTCATGCTATAAATTTTAAATTCCCCTGTGGCTTCACCTTCCTCTTCAATTTTAATTGACGGGTATTTTTCTCCCAAATCTTTCAATAGATCGACAAATTCGGCATATTTATGCTTTTCAGGGTAATACTCCCCATACTTTACCCTGTTGCCAATGGCATTCACCATAAAAAAGTATTTGTTTTCTGTGTTTAAACCATATTCCGGTTCTTGCAAAGAGATTAAATCCACCGCAACTATTCTTCCATCACCTTTCTTCTGTTCAACAAGTGCAATTTCTCCACTTTCGCTTTCTCCCAGCACGAGAAAACAATTCTCCTTTCCCCCGGGGTTTAATGCCATTAGTTGGGTGCAATCCCAATTTGTGGGAAACTTAATTTGTAATATTTCCAAA
>JAGLOO010000015.1 GCA_023138875.1 Bacteroidales bacterium | reverse complement strand
TCCCTGTAAAATATTTCCATGTTGTACAAAATAGCTTTGCCCCATCCATGAATCAGGAATAATGGCCATCAGAAAATGAAGCGAAGCGGAATCGCTGGTAATGATAGATGCCGTTTGGTAGAGAAAAATGATTACTTTACCACTACCAATACTTAAACTTAAAAGATGAAATCGAAATATCTAATTATACTGTTGTTCGCCTTGGCATTTTCAGGTTGCGGGCCTAGCCAGAAGATCACAAACTCCTGGATCAATCCCGAGGCCGGTTCTAAAAGTCCATATGAGTCAATTTTTGTAATTGTACTATCGCCAAACAAGGAAACAAGTTTTTCAGTGGAAGACCGGATGGCCGCTATAATTGCATCAAGGGGTCAAAAGGTCGTACTAAGCAGTGCCGTATTTCCACCAAATCTTTCAATCTCCGAAAATTTCACCCGTGAGCAAATGGCCGAGGCCATCAAAAGAACCGGGTGCGATGCTGTATTTGTCATTGCCTTGCTCGATGTAAAAACCGTAGAGTACTATCAACCCGGAAGAGCATACTATCCCATGAATTATGGCATGTATGGCAGCTATTATGGATATTATAACCACTACTATCCCCAGGTATATTCTTCCGGTTACTACTCCAACGACAAAACCTATTACATCGAGAGTAACTTCTATGACCTTGAACAGGACCAGCTCTTATGGTCAATCCAGTCCGAAGCCTATAATCCCTCTAGTCTGGACAGCTGGTTTGACAGGTATTCCTATGACCTGCTAAACGAGCTTAAGAAAGAGGGCTTAATCATAAAATAATATTCACATTCAACCCCTCATTCCGCCCCTGGACGAATAAACCCCTCTATAATCATTTGTTATACAGAGGGGTTCGGATATATAATTGAGGTCGGTAGCGGAATGTAACCTATTACCTTATTTAGGCATTCTATTACATAGCAATTTGTTATCACACTGATTTAATGGGCTTTATAAATCAAAGATTCCCAATTTTTAAATATTTCATTTGCCCTAAAAGGCATCTATTTACTTTTTCAATGGTGCTTCAGTGTAAAAATTTACTGTATTCTTTTATAGTTCATTAAGCGTACCTAAATAGCTGCAATTATAGAACATATCCCATCGGATAGTAAATGATGGTGGAGATTATTCCTGAGATTAGCAAGGGATTCTTTTCGAATATGATATTATTGACCTGTCTGTTGTTATCTTAAACGATAGTAGGTATGTTTGAAATGCAATAATTAACCCCTAAATTTCAAAAATTGATGCCCAAAAAAGCAATTCCCAAAGAGATTCAGCAGGAGGCTGTTGGTATTATTGAAGAGTTCAACAGAAGTCACTTTCGGGGCAGAACTGATTCAGTTGCCTATTTTGCAGAGACAAAAGGAAATTTCCTTTACCTTAAAAGACATGAGTTTGGAAAAATCTCTCCTGTTGCAAGGCTTACTTATACAGGTGACATGAAAGAGTGGGAATTTGCCATTTTCAAATGGACCAGGGAACAGTATGATCCTGATGAGTGGTTCTTCCCCGGGTCCAGTCTGTTCGACGGAACCATCGAAGGAGCTTTGAAAGCCGGACTGGAGGCATATCCGGTATAGTCGGCCGGGTGTTGCTTGTTACTGATTATACTATGCCAGGAAGCAAGAAAAAGATTTACATGAAAAGGTGGATGTCGCTGCGTCCCTATACCAAGCCTGCACAGAGCGATTTTTATTATCTCCACTTGTGCAACGATGTTGCCAATATCCTGTTCAGTTATGACTATTTCGAAATTGAATTGGATTTGTCAGATGATGAAATCAAAGACCTGGCATGTTTTCTCACTGCATATTTCGAAGATGTGATCTCAGGGGTCGGGCTGTGGAAGGCCTTTACCCAGCAGCACATTGAGCTGTATGATACCTGTCTCCCTTTTTTCAGCCCTGATGAATACTATCAGGATGAGATCAATCCGGAGGATATTATGTTTCTGCTCTGGTATTATTCCAGTATGGTCCTGTATGAAGAAAGAATGCTTAGCCCGGCGATCTTTGCGGAAGCACCTCCGGTAATTGATATTATCGATTTGTTTGACAGTGAATATGAACAGGCTCCTGAAAATCTGAAACTGAAGCAGATGATGGAAGTTGCTCCTGATGAGGAAGACTTCTTCAGGGTGAGGGACAGGCTGAGATGGATCCTGCTGAATTCCTGGTTGCTGCATTTCTGCCGTTTTAATCTGGAGCAGATAATAGAGGATGAGTTAGATGAGGGAGCGTACGGGCAGATGTCAGAGGACAATATGGAGACATATGCCACAGAAATAGCGGATACTTATCTGTTCACCAGCTATACCCCGCTGTTGGCTGTAAAAGGAAAGGACTGGCTCGCTTATTCGCTGGGCAGCGGACACCCGCTGTTTAACGAGATCCTGGATATCAGTGAAAAAATACGTGGTTTCTTTCTTTTCCTGGGGTATGAAGACAAAGACCTGCTGTTTCAGCATATCACAACAGATACGCAGCTGAGAGTAACTGCCCGGTCACTTGAAATGAGTGATGATTGCAGGGCGGGGAAATCAATATTTCTGATCGGATTTGTGAAGTGGAAGGGAGAGTGGTGGTTTTCGGGCACCTATGCCAAATGGGGATTTGACCGTGGACTCATTGAGAACGTAAAAGCTTCTGATAGTGCCGGGCGGCTCTTCGGACTTGATCCTGTTTTGCTAAGGAAGGCTGTGGAAGAACAGAATGTTTCATTCCTGAAATATAACAAAGGGAATCCCATTGCATTTGTGGGAAGCCAGGAGGAAGCAAGCCGTTTTGTTCAGGAATATCTGATCTTCCATAACGAACAGCTTGATATTTCCGATAAACAGAGGAAGGAAGCCCGTGAAAAGATACTGATGATTTCGGAACAGAAGAGGCTTGAAAAGGGGACTGGAGTGCCAGATACGGTGCCGGGGCTGGTTTTTTTCAATCCGGCATCGGGGATTGAACTTGCTTTCGGATTCAATGCGCTGATTCCCGGGCCGGATAATCCCTGGTACATGGGGCCGGATGCCGACGATGATACAATGCGCCTGCTGTATTCTCAATACATCAGCAAGGAGTGCCTCGCATATATCTTGGAACACGAAGAAGTGCCAGCTCTTGGTTTCCCGGGAGAAGGGGGAAAGGAGCTACTGACGGAAAACCTGGACTTCATGATCCGGTTCTGGAAAAAGAAACACTACCATTCAGGTTCCTGAATGCAGGTGCCGGATTCTTCATCATTCATTAACCAATCTCTGTAAGATATCTGTTGGTTTCTCGTATCTTCCGGATCCCTTTGACGATAAGAGCATGTCACTGAGGGAATCTTCAATCTCGTTATAGTTGATATCCTCAATTGTTTCAGCGAGTGCAATACTATATTCAATGGCGTATTTCAACTGGGTCATATGTGACAGCATGCTTCGGCTGTTGGTGGTGTATATCTCAGTGGTAGTATGCAGCTGAAACTGGAAAACCAGTTTTGAAAATTTAAGCCTTCCGAGAAGCTGCTCAATGCGGCCTGGAAATACCTGAAGTGCCTTATTTAATGATTTGCCGGGGCATAGTATCGAAAGTTTTGTTGAAGTGTGAAGGAAATGAATCAACATCTTACCCTGTTTCCCAGTAGAAACCAATCCTGCATACCATTCCCCGGGTAATGGAGCAATTGATTCATTCAGATTCTTAACAGGCTTTATGCCCGATGTATTCAGAAGTTTCTTGGTTGCTCTGACAATCATTTGTACAATCCTATTTGACTGTTCCAATATTCAACATAGGTTTTATAGGCTTTTCTGCTGGTAAGAAATCTGATGTGCTGAGAAACATCCAAGTTATATGCCTGCAGGGTATCAATTCCCATCCTATGGGCCTTTTCCACCCGGTGCTGGCCATCAATCAGGTTGAACCGTGAGGGAGCAATTTCAGCCAATATTACTGGCTTGGAGATATCCACAGTATCCACATGCGATTCATTTAATGACAGGAATTTGTGAAGTTCCTTTACAGATACATCTTTAGGAACAAAGACATCAGGATTCTTTAATATATGCTCATTCATCTTGGTAATATTGAACACGAATATACCATTTCGATAGAATTCATCCTCGTCTGATTCAGGACATGGGGTAAAATTTTTATCGACTGTAAGCTTCGTTTTCATTTTTCCTGTTGTACTCGGATTCTCTTGAATAAGAATTAAAAATAGAATATATTGTTATTGATCCAAAGTGGTTATATCCGCAATACCTTTAAGCATATGAGAAATTAAGCTTTTTGAATAGTCAATTGTTTCATATGATTCACTGGCAAACAATTCTGCCAGATTATTGCTTTCAGCAAGTCCATTTTCGAGAATTCCTTTTATCCGTTTAATCAGCTTGGGATTTCCCGAAATAATCTTTCCTATCTCCCTCCCTAAGAATCGTGATGCAATTTCATCTAACTCAATTTCATCTGTAAATAAATCACTGTGATGCTCAAATATTATCTCAGCATTAAGATGGAAGTAATTCTTTATTATCTCAGCAATGTCATCAATATCATCTCTGCGCACCTCCGGTCTGTCATCCCATGCAATCAATTTCAAAATGACTATTCCAGGTAATGTACAAACTTTGAATCGTTGGTTTTCTGTCTCAATCTCTTCTGAGGCTTGCTCAAACACTTCCCTAAAACCTTCCACATTCATACTTGTAAAACCCGTTCCCTTTACGGTTACTATCCCTTCACGCTCAAGATCACCAAATGGTATTAGGTCCACTTGGGTTTTATCCTTCCAGATTATAACAAATTCATTTTCTTTATAACTTGTGAATCCCTCGTCATCAATTAAATAGCTTTTTAGATCAGTAAAAGTATTTGTATCCTTAATCATTATGCCAAAATCAATGTCGCTTGTTGCTCTTTTTGGTGGAAGGTCATGAACACCTCTCATCCATACATCCCTTGCAGTAGCACCAACGAGGTAGAAGTTGATTCCAAATTTTATAAATCCACGTTCAAGTGCCAGTTATATTTCTTTGTGACTACCCTCGTCACGTATTTTGTAAAAAGGTATTTTCAATAAGTTGCTCATAAATTTTCTGTGCTGTTTCTATACATCTTTTTTTCCCAGTGGCCAATAAATCTGCGTAAGCAATTACAGGTGGTACAACATTTTTATGTGGCTCCCTTTCCTTCCAAAATTTTTTATAAACAATCACGTTACCGTCCGGATCAGGAATAAGCCTGTAATTTTTAATTAGATCTGCCTTTTTTTCATCTGTATATAGTGTTAAATATTCCGGTTGCAGAAATTTTGTATAAACATTACCTGCCGGTTCACCACCCCAATGGGTTTGGTTTTTTTTCAGGTTGATATTCTTCCATTCCAGAACATCATGTGGATTGTTGAATTTGAAATTGCCAACCTTTAAAGCGGGTTTAAGCTTCTCATTATAAGCAGTAATCCATTTTTGTAATAACTGTTCTTTATTTGTTAGTTTTAATTCCTTCTCATTAAGTTGTAAAGCAAACCCCTCTTCGATTAGTCCTGCGAGTATAAGTTTTACGTTTCCATGTGCTATACCTGCGTTTTTCGCAATCTCACGATAGGTATCATTTATATCATTTTCATTTGTCAAAAACAGAAGTAATGCCTTTAGACCAGCTTTCGTAAACGCTCTTCCATACTTTTCTTGTTGAAGATATTTCTTTCGTTTTCCTTCAACTTTTAGTAGAATATTGTCAGCTTCAATATTTATGTTCCCATCCATTTCAATATAAGCTATTCCTTGCTCTACAAGTGTATTTTTAATTTTCGGAAATAACTTCTCTGCTATTACCATGATGGGATAATACTCCTCTTTCAGTTTAAAAATATTTGGAAGTTGATACTCTCGAAGTTCCCTCTTGACTTCAACATAGAATTCCTGAGTATGACCTTTATAGTTAAGCTTTATCATCCCATCGATTCCCTGCATAATCAGATCTTCCCAGAAAGCATCTACTTTGTGTTCCTTGAGTATTTCGTTAATAGCCGTGTGTATTAGATTATCTTTCATGTTGTTCAAAATTAACGAATGTACACGTTACGTGGACAAACAAATATATTGAACAATACTAAAAAAAACAAAAAAAAGTATGAATTAAGGTTTACAATCCTAATAAATAAAACCTCATGAAGAGGATAGGTTGATGGGCAGTAAAGCAACCAAATAGCTTATAATGAACTACTTGACTGCTTCTGAGGTCGGTAGCGGATTCGAACCGCTGTAACTGGTTTTGCAGACCAGCGCCTAGCCACTCGGCAAACCGACCATTATTAAATATTTCAAAATCAAATCCGCTGCGGATTGCCTCGCTTCGCTCAGCGAGCTCGCTCCTTTCAGGAGCTCGGTTCGAACCGCTGTAACTGGTTTTGCAGACCAGCGCCTAGCCACTCGACAAACCGACCAGGTTTTTTGCTTTCTGCTGCAAAAATAGTAAATATTACGGTGTCTGCAATGCAGGGAACTATATGGACAGGATAAAATCCGTCAGGTTTACTTCCTTTTTCAGGAGAAGTTTTTGCCTCAGTCTGTAACGGTGGTTCTCCACTCCCCTGTATGAAATTCGCAACAGTGGAGCTATCTCTTTTGATGAAAGATTCATCCTGAGGTATGCACATAACCTGAGATCACTGTGTGACAGTTGCGGGTATTTGGTCATCAGTTTATGCAGGAATTTTTCATGGGCTTTTTCAAAATGGAACTCAAAAACTTTCCAGTCATCCATGCTGGAAATGTTGTTATCAATTTTTTTAACCAGGCTTGAATAGTACTTCTCCGGGAACCGGGTACCCAGGTCCTCTTTCTGTCTCTTTATGATTTCTTTTAACTCGAGAAGAAATTCATTCTTCTTTATAATGCCCATGGTCGAATTGGCAAGTTCCTGGCTTTTAAATGATAAATCCGCGTTTAGTTTTTCATTTCTTAATTTAATCAACTCCTTTTCTTTGGTGTCTTTGATTTTCTGCTCCCGGATCCTAATCCTCCGAATAAGCATGTGCCTCCCGATAATCAGAAACAATAAGAGAATAAATGCATAAATGATGATACTCAACCTGTTCAGGTACCATGGTGGTGTAACAGTAAGGGTGATCTGTTCTTCAGTACTTTTTCTGTTCCATTCATTAAATGCCCTGATATGGACCCTGTATTCTCCTGCAGGAATCCGGGTAAAGTTAAAGACCGGCTTGTCCAAAGGCTCGCTCCATTCATTATCCAGACCTTCAACATAAGATTGAAATGCAATGGGCTCATTTGAGAACAACGGAAAAGCAAAGCTCAGAGTCAGGCTGTTCTTATTAAAGGGAATCCGGATTGTTCTGTTATCGACAGGCAAATTCTGGAATTTTCCTGAACGCCCGCTGATTTCTATGTTTTTCAACGACAATTGCTTATCCTCGATTCGATGAGAAATATCGGGCTGATCTGTCCGAAGGATAGCAAAACCGTTATCAAGACAGAGCAATCCTTCCGTTGTGTTAAGTGGAAATATATTTTCGTATCCTGCAATTAAATGGTCTTTATACAATCCGACCGGGTATTCCTTGATTTTCGTAATCCCGGAATCAAATATTCTGAATAGCCCGATACCATTGTTACCAATAAACCAGTAGTGATGATCATAACCGGTAACAACACGATGAGCTTCAGCAAAGTTTCCCAGTTCCCGGTTAAGTTGATCGTACGGTATGATGCTGTCATTTAAATCGTTAAAGGTATAGATCTGTTTCCCTGTGGTAAAAACGATCCTGTTCTCGATTTTGAATACCTGTATATCATAGTCCTTTCCAAAAATCGATTCACCGAAATACTTCATCTGGAGAATGGAGTCATGGGTATCGTTGAGCTTCAGCTGGTAAATCCCCCGATGCATATGGCTGGCCCACAAATTATTGAGATGATCAAATTCAATGTACCGGATCAGGTCATTAAAAGCTGGCAGCCGATATTTATATTGCCATTTCCCATACAGAAGTTCATAGAATACGATATCAGAATAGGTTGATTGTATCAGCATATCATTTTTAAGGGGATTCCGGATTACACTGAATCCCCCCGAAACAGTGGAAATCCTTTCTGCCACATGGTCTTTAATCCTGAAGGTGCCTTCGTTGTGACTAACAATCAATTGTTCATCAAATACATCACAACTCCAGGCCTGCCCCTGGGTTCCGGGAATGATCCGGAATTCCTCTCTTTCATTCTTCCAATCACGGTAAAAAACACCCTGGTTTGTACACAGGTATAGATCTCCCATATATACTGCTGATGAATATATCGCACCTACTTCTTCATACTCATACATGGTATATGCAGGATCCACCAGGAACGATATGTAATCCACCCCCTTGTCCAGTGAAAGCCATAAATTATTATCATTGTCACTATAGATTCCAAGAACGGTGTTGTTCTGCAATCCCCCTGCAGTATTAATGTGATGCAGTAACTTCCCGTATTGATCAAAAACGATGATCCCATCCAGGAGGGTTCCTATAATAATATTCCCATTATTCGCTATGGCACCACGGTTAATCTTATTTTCAGAAAAATGGTCTTTCCACTCGTCCAGGAATGGAGTGAACCGGTTTTCCTTATAGAGGAACAATCCTTCAGAAGCTGTACCTATAAGAAGGCTGGAATCCTGAAGCAGCGTGCAGAATTGGACAATGTCATTGCTAAGTTCAGGGTAAATAAGGAAGGGTTTTGGAATGGTATCTTCCACCATGTATAAACCTCTCCCTGCGATATGCATGCACAATTTTCCGTTGATTTCATATATTGAATTGATCAGGGCATCTGGCCTGATTACCGTGAATTCCTCATCCTCATAAACAAAAACCGAAGAAAAAGAGTGAAAATATATCCTGTCTCCAATAATTACGGTATTCCAGAATTCCTCGTTCTGACTAAAAAACGGCTCCGCCTTTTGATTCAACGATTGGTAGGCCAGGTTCCCCATCCGATCTCTTTCCCAGAAACCTATTTCTCTGTATCCGCTTGTGAATACCCTGTTGTTATGGTCAACAGCAACAGATCGTATCACCGTTCCGTTTGGAGATGGATAAAATTTCCATTCGACCCCGTCAAATTCTATCAAACCCACATTATTGGCCCCATAGATATAACCTTTCTGATCCCTGGTTATTGACCAGTTCTGACTTTCCGCATGGTATTCCTGTTTGGTAAAGTTCCGGATCACATAAGGATCTCGTTGTTGACTGTAAACAGTGATGCTGGTTACAATCAGACAAATGAGAAAGGAAATAATCCTGTCAGAAAAATTGAAAAAACATGCAAACCTCATGAAAATGACTACAATAATACATTGCAAAATACAATTTTTTTAAAAATCATATTTCACATTTCATTAATTTTAATTAATTGTTTATCAATTACATAAATTTTCCCATTTGTCGATTGTGAGTAATATGTGAATTGCTGTGGGCTATACTTTTTCAAACGAGCATTAAAGGTGTAATCATTTACTTGGTCAGGCATTTTGTTTTACGGAACTTGCATTTCATACTTTCTATAATCCAATAATACTATCGGCTATGAAAAAACTGTTTTTGCTAACATTCTTCACCCTTCCTGTCATGTTGGCCGTGGCACAACAAACAATGGAAGTAAAAGGACGGGTGACAGACATGAATGATGCAGGGATCCCGGGAGTGACAGTTTTGGTTAAAGGAACCCAGCAGGGGACAATCACTGACCTGGAGGGAGTATACCAGGTCAACGCTTTTACTGACGCAGTTCTTGTATACAGTTTCATAGGTTATAGAACCGAGGAAATTGAAGTGTCAGGCCAGACCATCCTCGATGTCCGGCTCATTGAAACAGCATATGACATGGATGAGGTGGTGGTTATCGGATATGGGACCGCAGCAGTGAAAGATGTTACCGGGACAATTGCGGTTATTAAAGCGGATGAGATCACCAAACAACCCGTTCCCAATATCGGACAGGCTTTGCAGGGTAAAATAGCAGGAGTCCAGGTATCCAATAATGGAGCCCCGGGTAGTGCGCCCACTATTCGCATCAGGGGCCTTGGCACTGTCCGCTCAGATGCCAGTCCTTTGTACGTAGTGGATGATGTATTCGTAAATGATATCAGTTTCCTGTCTCCTCAGCAGATTGAGTCCATCACTGTTCTTAAAGATGCTTCATCAGCTGCCATATATGGTGTCCGGGCTGCAAACGGGGTCATTATCATCACCACTAAAAGCGGAAAATACCAGAGCCCCAAATTCAACTATTCCGGGTATGTAGGTATCCAGCAGATATCAAACCTTCTTGACCTGGCAAATAAGGACCAGTACATTGCTCTGGTTAATGAAAAAATTGCTGTGGGTGAAGACAGGGGTACCGCCTCCACCCCTTTTGATCCCAACGCCTATCCTGATAATACCAACTGGTTTGAAGAAATCCTCAACCCGGCCAGGATCCAGAATCATAATATAGGAATTACAGGAGGTAATGAGAATGCTACCTACTACTACGGTATTGGGATCACCAGCCAGGAAGGTCTTGTAAAAAACAATGATTATACCCGAGTTAACCTGCGAGGGACTTCAGACATCACTGTAAATAAATTTCTTAAAGCAGGTTATGGAATTACTGTTAGCGGTTGGAAATCCAACAATGCAGCAAATGTGCTTGGTCAGGCCTTTATTGCACCGCCTGCATTCAAACCTAAGATCGATGAGGATACTTATACGGATCCGGTTATTCTTGGTTTTGGAAATTTCGCAAATCCTGCAGCTACCATCGAATACCATAACAATGTAACACAGAGTTTAAACACACTGGCAAATGTCTATGCGGAAATTGAACCCGTAGAGAACCTTTCTGTAAGAAGTTCATTTACCCTTGACGGTAATTATTCCCAGAACAGGGGATATACACCCGAATACTGGGTTTCGGTTACTCAGAATGACACCCTTTCTCATCTCTCGAAATCCAATTCGCAACAGTTTAACTACACTTTTGACAATACAGTCACTTACAATAAGGTTTTGGGTGATCATCGCCTGAACCTGATGGCCGGACTATCATTTGTACAGTTTAAAAATCAGGGTTTATCCGCATCCACCAGCCGTGTTCCGTACTTTACAGAGTCCACCCTCTATTTGAGTAACGGATCCATTGAGGATCTGAGCGCAGGTGACTGGGGATCATTGATTCGAAGCAATTCCTATTTTGGCCGGCTATTTTATTCTTATAAGGACCGCTATCTGCTCACTGCAACTTTACGGCGTGACGGTTCTTCAACCTTCCCAGAAGAGGAACGCTGGGGGAACTTCCCGTCGTTGGGCCTTGGATGGGTAGTATCCGAGGAGAATTTCCTGGAGAATATGGGATTTATCGATTTCCTGAAAGTAAAAGCAAGCTGGGGGGTCCTGGGGAATAACCAGGTCCCGCAAAATGCATATACTGTCACCGTCAATAACTGGGGAGGGTATTCCGTTGTATACGGACCATATGGCAGTTCCGGTGTTCATCAGGGGGCATCCATCACTTCCCTTGTTGAACCGCTTTTACGCTGGGAAATTGTTGAAGAGTATGATGCAGGCATTGAGGCGGTGATGATGGACTATCACCTGAACCTGGATTTTGGCTTTTATCGCAGGATGACAAAATCTGCAATTTTCCCGGTTCCTCTCATCGGAACTGCAGGGACCTCCGGCAGCAGTTACCTCGATAACAATGCGGATATCCTGAACACCGGCGTTGAACTTACACTGAATTGGAACAACAGCGTAAACGAAAGGTTTTCATATAATGTTGGTGGTAACTTTTCATTCAACCACAATGAAGTCTTCAGGCTCGAGCCCGGCACACTTCCATTCTATGATGCCGATGCTTTTAACGGCGCACTGGCAACCTATACCCAGGAGGGCCATCCCATTGGTGAATTCTATGTTCTGGAGGTAGACGGCATTTTCCAGAATTTTGATGAAGTAAACAATTATACCAATGACGAAGGGAACCCGGTCATGCCCGATGCCGTACCCGGCGATTTCCGCTATGTGGATCAAAACGGTGACGGTTTTATTGATGCTGCTGATAGGATTCCCTATGGCAGCTATACACCAAAGATATTGTATGCCTTTAATCTTGGTATTAACTATGGCTCGTTCGATTTTTCAATAGAGATGCATGGGGTAAGCGGTAATAAAATTTATAATGCCAAAAGAATAGGTCGCTATGGCAATGAAAATTATGATGCGGATTTTGCCGGGAACAGGTGGCAAGGAGAAGGCACAGGCGATACATATCCATCTGCTGATGTGGCCGGAGGAAAGAATGCCTATCCCAATACCTTCTTCGTGGAATCCGGCGCCTATTTCCGCATTCGGAATATCCAGTTAGGTTATACCCTCCCAAAAAGGTTTACGGATCGCATTTCAAGTGAATCCATCAGGATATATGTGAGTGCACAGAATCCATTTACAACGTTCTCATACAACGGTTTTTCACCTGAAATTCCTGGAGGAGAACCATCTACAGCCGGTATGGATTATGGAGTATATCCACTTTCCCGGATCACCTCTTTCGGGCTAACCCTTAATTTCTAATCAATGAACCATCTTAAAAGATATAGAGCCATGAAAAAACATATAGTTATACCATTAATTATTCTGGGATTGCTGGTTTCCTGTCAGGATTACCTGGAATTCCCACCAGAAGGAGAAATTCCTCAGACTGAATTCTTTAATTCCCAGGACGATGCCCGGCAGGCTGTAAATGCAATGTATGGCTATTTGAGATTCTGGAATATCTCAGCATTTAATTATCTCATACTTGGATCACTTCCTTCCGATGAAATACTTAAAGGAAGCAGTCCGGGTGATGGATCCTGGGCCAATGATTATGTGAATTTTCAGCATACCAAGACACAGGCCCAGATTAAAGATTTTTGGACCGGCCGTTATGAAGGGATCAATCTTTCAAACCAGGTGATCACCAATATACCTGGTATTGAAATGAATGAAGGGGTGAAAAACAGAATGATAGCTGAAGCCACATTCATGCGTGCCTTCCACTATTATTACCTGGTCAGGGCCTATGGAGGCGTTCCCCTGATTAAAGAGGTGCCGGCCGGACCGGAAGGATTGGTCAGGACCCCCCTTGAGGAGACCTGGGGTTTCATTGAATCAGATTTGAGAGCAGCCATACCTGACCTGCCGGAAACGGTTCCATCCAATGAATTAGGGCGCACTACAAAGTGGGCCGCGAAGGGTTTACTGGCCAAAGTGCTGATGTACCGTGAGGACTGGCCGGAATGTAAAACAGTATCGGATGATATCATAAACAACGGTCCGTTCGACCTCTATTCCGATTTCTACCAGTTATTCAGGCCTGAGCAGGAATTCTGTCAGGAATCCTTATTTGAGATTGTAGCCACACAGGTTCCGGGTGAGGGAGATCTTTCAAACAGCCAGTTCGCCGAAGTGCAGGCTGTCAGAGGGCAGTTTGGCTGGGGCTGGTTTGTGCCCACGGATGAGTTGGCCGATGCATTTGATGCAGCAGGTGATACCATCAGAAAAAAAGTAACTATTCTTTTTAGAGGAGATGTTACGGAAGATGGAGACATCATTGGAGGTGTTGATGTGATGGAGGGAGTTGACATCCCCCGCTACAATGGGAAAGCCTATGTTCCTTCCAGGATTGACAGGGTGACCGGACCCTATGGTAGCGATCAAAACATAAGAATTCTGCGCTTTGCAGATATCTTGTTAATCAATGCTGAAGCAGCAATTCACACCGGTGGAGATGCAGCAACTCCCCTGAACAGGGTACGGACCCGTGCTAACCTTTCTCCTGTAAGTAATCCGGGTATTGAAGATGTCTGGGAAGAACGCCGACTGGAACTGGCCGGGGAACAGGACAGATACTGGGACCTGCTACGGACCGGACAGGCTGCCACGGTACTGGCAAAATATGGATTTCAGACCGGAAAACATGAATTGTATCCCATTCCTCAATCGGAAGTCGATTTGAGTGGCGGCAACCTGGAACAGAATCCGGGTTGGTAATTAATTATGAATATTCTTCCATGGAAAGTTTCAAATATATAAGTATCACTCCCGGGATAATCGTCATGCTGACAATTGTTACATTTATTTCCTGCAACAGAACAGCCGCCGATAAATCTGAGCCCGGGGAATCTCACCCTTTAACCGACGAGCAATTACTGGATACCATCCAGCTGACAACTTTTCGTTATTTCTGGGATGGTGCTGAACCGGTTTCCGGGATGGCAAGGGAGCGGTTTCATGTAGATGGAGTCTATCCTCAGAACGATGAGAATATTGTCACTTCAGGTGGGTCCGGTTTCGGCTTAATGGCTATCGTTGTGGGCATGGAGCGGGGATTTATATCCAGGGAACAGGGAATTCAACGGTTCACAAAGATCATTGGATACCTGGAAGACTGTGATCGCTTTCATGGAGCATGGCCCCATTGGCTCAACGGTGAAACCGGAAAGGTAAAACCATTCAGCCTTAAAGACAATGGAGGAGACCTGGTGGAAACGGCATACCTTATTTCGGGATTGCTAACAATCCGGCAGTACCTCGATCCGGTGGATGTTGTAGAAGCTGAATTGCAAAAGCGTATAACAGCTCTTTGTGACGGTGTTGAATGGGACTGGTACCAAAAAGGAGGAGAAGCGGTGCTTTACTGGCACTGGTCGCCCGAATACGGGTGGGAAATGAATCACCACATCAGGGGCTACAACGAGTGTTTGATCACTTACGTCCTGGGAGCCTCATCGAAAACACACTCCATATCTGAAAAAGCATACCACCAGGGCTGGGCCCGTGATGGAAAGATTAGAGGGGAAAACTATCGATATGACCTGCTTCTGGATATGAACCATAATGGCCACACCGAATACGGTGGCCCGCTTTTCTGGTCTCATTACTCTTATCTGGGGCTGGATCCCAGAAAGTTAAAGGATGCCTATTCGGATTACTGGCAACATAATGTAAATCATGTACTTATCGATTATCTACACTGTGTGGAAAATCCGAACAACTATAAAGGCTATGGAGAGAATTGCTGGGGGCTCTCTGCCAGTTATTCTGTGAAAGGATATTCAGCCCATAGTCCTGCGAGTGATCTTGGAGTAATTTCTCCAACCGCAGCACTCTCTTCTTTCCCTTATACACCGGATGAATCCCTGAGGGCTGCCCGGTTCTTTTATGATTCACTTGGAACAAGACTTCTTGGACCCTATGGCTTCTATGATGCTTTCAGCCTTGAATATGACTGGTTCCCACAAAGGTATCTGGCCATTGATCAGGGTCCCATTGTGGTAATGATTGAAAATCACAGAAGTGGATTGCTCTGGAAATTATTTATGAAGAACCAGGAGGTTCAGGAAGGATTGAGAAAATTAGGATTTAGTTACCAGGCAGATGTACAATAATAAATGATGTGCCTAATCTGATGTGAAAGAATGAAGAAACCGATCCATATTGTATCCGCGACCATTGTGACAGTGCTCCTTTTATCAGGGTGTGTGACAGAGAATGGTGACCGGCAGACAGACATGCAACTTGATCGAAAAGTGGATTCTGTCCTCTTATTAATGACTCTTGATGAAAAACTCGGACAACTTACACTGTATACAAGTGACTGGGATGTGACAGGACCAACAATAAGGCCGGATTACATGGATGATATCCGTTCAGGAAAATGTGGAAATATCTTTAATGCCCATACGGTGGCCTACAATAAAAAATTGCAAAGAATTGCGGTTGAAGAAACGAGGTTAGGGATCCCCCTGATGTTTGGTTATGATGTGATTCACGGCCATAAGACCATTTTCCCCATCCCTTTGGCTGAGGCCTGCTCCTGGAATCTCGGTTTAATGAAAAAGTCGGCAAAACTTGCGGCCAAAGAGGCAGCTGCTTCAGGATTGAACTGGACATTTGCCCCGATGGTGGACATTTCCAGGGACCCGAGATGGGGCCGGGTATCTGAAGGAAATGGAGAGGATACCTATTTAGGTGCCTGCATTTCAGAAGTCCGGGTGCATGGTTTCCAGGGCAGGGATTTGTCAGATCCATATACGATCGCAGCCTGCATAAAGCATTTTGCGGCCTATGGAGCGCCTGTTGCCGGCCGTGATTATAATACCGTTGAAATGTCTGAGATTTCCCTCCGGCAGGACTATCTTCTTCCTTATCAAAAAGGCATTGAAGCCGGAGCCGTGACAGCAATGGCTTCCTTTAATGACCTGTTTGGCGTACCGGCTACCGCAAGCAAGTACCTGATGACTGATATCCTGCGGGATGAGTGGGGCTTTGAAGGATTTGTAGTGTCTGATTACGATGGTATAGATCAGTTAAGGGATCATGGCGTGGCTGAAGATAAACAGCATGCCGGTGAACTGGCCCTTACAGCCGGAATTGATATGGATATGCAATCGGCCATTTTTGTCGATTTCCCGGCTCTTTCACTGGAAGAAGGAAAAGTAAGCATGGATGATATTAATGCTGCAGTAAAAAGGGTTCTGCGGGTGAAATTCCAGCTGGGCCTTTTCGATGATCCATACAGGTATTTTGATGAAAGCCGGGAAGCGGAGATTGTTTTTTCTGAGGAATTGATGGATCATGCCTTGCAATCGGCCCTTGAATCGGTTGTTCTGCTTAAAAATGAAGCCGAAAACGGTAGAAAAATTCTGCCGCTGACTGCTCCCAAAAAAATAGCTTTAATAGGCCCCCTGGCCGATAATCAGCTGGATATGCTTGGAAGCTGGCATGCTGCTGGCGACCATACCCGGGTAGTGACACTCCTGGAAGGATTACAAAAGAAATATACCAGCACTGAAATAAGTTATGCAAGGGGATGCGATTTCTACGCTGAAGAGAGGTCCGGATTTTCCAGAGCACTGCATCTTGCAAAAACATCTGATGTAGTAATTCTTGCCATCGGTGAAAACCAGGAACACAGCGGCGAAGCGGCCAGCCGATCTAATATAGATATTCCAGGGATCCAGGAAGAGCTGGCACTTGCGCTGATTGAAACCGGTACGCCGGTAATTGTAGTCATCATGGCAGAGCGTCCTTTAACGTTTCCTGTTTTGAATGAAAAAGCCTCAGCCATATTATACGCCTGGCACCTGGGTACCCGTGCCGGTGATGCCCTTGCTGATGTTTTATCCGGGGCCTGTAATCCTTCAGGGAAACTGGTAATGAGCATTCCGGAAAACACAGGACAGATCCCTGTCTATTATAATTCTAAATCTACGGGCCGGCCTGATGATCCATCCAATAAGTACACCAGCAAATACCTTGATGTGTCCAACAATCCCCTCTACCCGTTTGGATACGGATTAAGCTATACCATATTTGAGTATGGTGAAGTCCGGCTAAGCGATGCGATTATTGGAATGAATGATACCCTTGAAGTTTCAATTTCTGTCAAAAACACAGGAGACTATGATGGGGAAGAGGTTGTTCAACTCTATGTACGGGACATGGTCGGAAGCCTGACCCGGCCGGTAAAGGAATTAAGAGCCTTCAAGAAAATCTCTGTGCCCAGGGGTGAAGAACACAAACTGCATTTCAGCCTCACCCGGGAAGATTTGAAATTTGTCGGTGGAGATCTTGAATATATAGCAGAACCCGGTGATTTTAAGGTATTCATTGGCCCCGATTCAGAAAATCTCAAAGAAGCAGGGTTTACATTAAAAAATTAAATGTATGAAATTCAATAGACGGCATACTTTGTTTACGGTTACACTTTTCACTTTGATTTTTACCGGATCCGGGTTTTTACAGGCCCAGACCTATCTCTATTTCCAGGACAGTCCCAATGCTGACTATTACGATTACAGCTGGATGGAGTTGACCCCTCCCAGTGAACTGGAAAGAAAGCTGGAACCAGACCTGCGCAAATTTCCCGTAGAATCTGTAATACCCGCACAACAGGGAGTCAATTCATTAAGGCTGAAATGGCGTTCTGTTACAGGCGGAGACTGGTTAGCCATTGCTGCAGGAAATCAATGGAAAGAGAAGGATATCAGCGATACGGATACACTGGTTTTCTGGTTGCAGAGTGTGGAAGGGATCACCAGCGAAGATCTTCCCAATGTATTTATGGAAGATGTTACCAATAAGAAGAGCATTTTTCTTCCTGTATCAGACTGGTCAGAAGACCTGCCTGCCGGTATCTGGATGCGAATTACCATACCGATGTCATTATATCTGACCTCCGGGGATGGAACTGACTACACAAAAATTAAAACCATCGGTTTTTCCCAGAATACAGGTGATGGAGTTGAACACACACTGCTGATAGACAACATAAGGGTAAACAAGGGAGATGGAACCTATCCGCCGGTAACTGTTCCCCAGGGTGTTGCAGCAACAGCATACGAATATCATATTGAAGTGTCCTGGGACCTAAATCCGGAGACTTTCCTTTCAGGTTATGAAATTGAACGTTTACTCGATGGTGAACTGGATTTTACAACCCTGGCACAGGTAGATAAAAATACGCGGTTGTATATAGACTGGGTGAAAACCTTAGGAGATACAGTAGAAGCAAGCTACAGGGTGATAGCCCTGGATGAGGCAACCGAACCTTCAGGTCCATCTGATGCAGCCAGTGACACAACGCATAGCATGACCGATGAGGAGCTCATGGAGATGGTACAGGAATATACCTTCCGCTATTTCTGGGACCATGCCCATGCGTCTTCCGGAATGACCCGTGAAAGAAATACATCCGGTAACACGGTCGCCTCGGGAGGCTCCGGCTTTGGAATGATGACCATACCGGTGGGGATAGAAAGGGGATATATTACCCGTGAGGAGGGGGTGGTAAGAACCCTGAAGATCCTGAATTTCCTTTCTACAGCAGACCGCTTTCATGGTGCCTGGTCTCACTGGATCAACGGCAATACGGGGACGGTCATCCCTTTTTCAACGTATGACAACGGGGGTGACATTGTAGAGACGGCTTATGTCGCCCAGGGACTCCTGACGATCAGAAAATATTTCGATGGTGAAAGCGCGGAAGAGCAACAGATCGTTCAACTGGCAACAGAACTGTGGGAAGGAATTGAATGGGACTGGTACCGGCGGGATGGATCATCTTCCATATACTGGCACTGGTCACCAAACTACGAATGGAAAATGAATATGAAGGTATCGGGATGGAACGAGACATCCATTACATACCTGCTTGCCATTGCTTCACCCACCCACGGTGTACCGGCCAGCCTCTGGAACTCGGGATGGGCAGCTAATTCCAGCTACCGTAATGGTAAAAGCTTTTATGGACATACCCTTTACGTGGGTCCGGATTTTGGCGGCCCCCTCTTTTTCTCACATTACTCTTTTGTGGGATTTGATCCCAGGGATAAGGCTGACAATTATGCGAATTATTTTGATCAGAACAGGAATCATTCCCTGGTACAACAGGCCTATTGTGCAGATAATCCTAAAGGATTTACAGGGTACAGCGCCGAATGCTGGGGACTGACCGCCAGTGATGATCCGGATGGATACATGGCACATGAGCCAAATTCTTCCAGGGACAACGGTACCATTACTCCCTCTGCTGCATTGTCATCCTTCCCCTACACACCCGGTGAATCAATGCTTGCACTGAAACATTTTTACCGGGAGCTTGGGGATAAAATCTGGGGATGGATGGGATTTGTGGATGCTTTTAATCAACAGCGTAACTGGTATGCAAGCTCTTATCTCGCCATCGACCAGGGGCCTATAATCCTGATGATTGAAAATTACAGGAGTCAGCTTTTATGGGATCTGTTTATGTCGAACCCGGAGATTCAACCCATGCTGGATGCCATTGGGTTTTTCTATTCTCCGAATTCTATAGAGGAGATCCCGGTAGATATTGAGCTGTCTGTCTTTCCAAATCCGTCTTCATCGGGATTTCAATTAAGCTTTACAACGAATGATGTTTCTGAAGTTCAACTGGACATCTATACACTGACCGGCATAAAAGTTCAAAATGTGATCAACCGGGAAAGATTAAATCCGGGAAGTCATACATATGAGATCAAAGGGAATGAGATGGGACCCGGATTCTATTTAGCCAGACTGTCCCTGAATGATAAGGAGCTGAAAACGATCAAGCTAATTGTACAATAAATACTAACCTGTAAAATAAGAAAAGGAGGTCAAATTTAACATCCTGAATTGGATTCTATCATTAACCATTTGATTATTAACTTAAAATGTAAATTATGAAAACAACTATTACGCTTTTATTACTCGCTTTTTTCAGCATGGGTGTATACGCCCAGTACGAATTACCTGCCGATTTTGAAACTCCGGAGGAGGATACTGCCTGGGTTCAGTTTGCAAATGCAGATGATTCAGCTGAAAATTTAGGTCTGGCAGAAAATCCTGCTAAGGACGGGATCAACACTTCAGACAACAGCCTGAAATTCACTGTTCTGGACAATGCTGATCCATGGGCAGGAGCCTGGTCAGAGGCGTATGGCTCCTTAGGATTTACTGCTGAGAAATATACCCTGGAAATGATGGTATATAAGGATGTGATCAGTGACTGCGGTTTGAAAGTTGAAGGTGGTGGTGATGCAGTCGAAGTGAAGGTCCCGAATACAAAAACCAATGAATGGGAGTTGCTAACATTCGACTTTACAGCCGCAATAGGAACTACCCACCCACGTTTGGTTTTCTTCCCGGATTTCCCTGATCCCCGGACAGCAGGATCCACATGCTACATCGACAACATTGGTTGGGCCGGTACAACTTCAGTAGGAGTTATGAAGGTGGCCGATATCAGTGTTTATCCCAATCCGGCTACTGAATTGATCACAATTCGGTATTCTGATATGAGCAGTGTAACCATTTCAAATGTGCTGGGACAAACCGTGAGGTCATTTGAATTTCAGACAACCGACCATGAGGTAATCGAAGTTTCGGATCTTGAAACAGGTCTTTATTTCATCATACTTGAAACGGCTGACGGAATGGTAAGTTCCAAGTTTGTCAAAGAATAATTAGCCCGACTCTATTCTTGGAAGCCCCGATCCCAATTGGTCGGGGTTTTTTCTTTTGAGATTTCTCTGTTTCGTTCACAATTCCAATTGTTTTGACTAAAAAAAACAGTGAAATCTCAACAAAAAACATGGGAACTGGTTATCGATGTAAACCCTAATATTATAACACATGGAAAAATTTCAAGACACACTACAAAAAAACTATGATCTTGCAGTTCAATATGGCATGAAATTCATTCTGGCCCTTGTCGTCCTTATCCTCGGTCTTATTGTGATCAGGTGGATAACAAGGGGCATGATAAAAATGATGCGAAGGAGTAATGTCAATGAGTCATTGATCCCGTTTCTCAGATCCCTGACCAACATTTTGCTGAAGATCATGCTGGTAATCAGTGTGATGGGTATGGTCGGAATACAAATGACCTCTTTCATTGCAGTACTTGGTGCAGCCAGTCTGGCCGTGGGACTTGCGCTTCAGGGCACACTTCAGAATTTTGCCGGGGGTGTCATGATCCTTCTCTTTAAACCATATGAAGTGGGACACTTTATCGAGGCAAAGGGATATACAGGCACTGTGAAAGAGATCCAGATTTTCCAGACAATACTTACTACTCCCGACAATTCAACCGTGGTTATTCCAAACTCGCCACTTGCCACCGGAGTGCTGAAAAATTATTCAACTCAGCCCACACGCAGAATCGATTTCACATTTGGGATCGGAAGTAATGATGATATTGATAAAGCCAAAGGCATCCTGTTAAAAATAGCCCAGGATAATGAGCGGGTATTGAAGGTGGATAATCCTCCTGAAGTAATGGTGGAATCACTGACTTTCAGTTCTGTGAACCTGAAGTTGAGGGTCTGGGTGAAGTCGGAGGATTACTGGGAACTCTACTATGATGTAACTGAAAAAGTAAAGAAACAGTTTGATGCTGACATGTAAGATCACTCTTCCGCTTCGGCGGGATTTTTTTACCCTTTCTTCGCCCAGTTGTCCCGCAATGATACGGTCCTGTTGAAAACAAGTTTTCCAGAGCTGGAATCGGGATCCACATTAAAATAACCCAGTCGCTGAAACTGAAAATGGTCCAGTGATTTGGCTTCTTTCAAGGAAGGCTCCACATACCCGGTGATCACCCTCAGGGAACCGGGATTAAGAAAATCGGCTGGTTTTTTATCCTTATGGCCGGCAGGCTCCGGATCGCTAAACAGCCTGTCATAAAGCCTCACCTCGGCCTCAACTGCATGCTTGGCCGAGACCCAGTGCAATGTTCCCTTTACCTTCCGGTTTGCTTCCGGGCCCCCACTGCGCGTGGTTTCATCGTAAGTACAGCATACCTCCACGATGTTCCCATCCTTATCCTTTTTATAATCCTCGCACTTAATGATGTAGGCTGACTTCAATCTGACCTCCCTGCCCGGACCAAGGCGGAAGAATTTCCTGGGGGGATCTTCCATAAAATCCTCCCTTTCTATATAAATCTCCCTTGAAAAAGGAATTTTTCGGCTTCCCATCGATTCATCTTCCGGGTTGTTGATGGTCTCCATCTCTTCTGTTGTATTCTCAGGGTAATTGGTAATGATCAACTTCAGGGGATTCAGCACGGCCATCACCCTTGGGGCTCTTTTGTTGAGGTCTTCCCTGACCGCAAACTCAAGCAGTCCAACATCATTGTTGGCCATGACCTTGGTATACCCAATGCTGTCATTGAAGTTCCGGATGGACTCCGGGGTGTAACCCCTTCTGCGTAATCCGGTCAGGGTAGGCATCCTCGGATCGTCCCATCCATTTACGTGTTCCTTTTCAACCAGCTCCAGCAACATGCGTTTACTCAGCACTGTATAACTCAGATTCAGCCTGTTGAATTCAGTTTGCCTGGGCCTGTAATCATCAGCCCTCAGGTGTTCCACAAGCCAGTCATACAACGGTCGGTGCACCTCAAATTCAAGGGTACAGAGGGAGTGTGTTACTCCTTCAAAATAGTCCGATTGCCCGTGGGCAAAATCATACATGGGATACACCTTCCAGGTGCTACCGGTACGGTGGTGTGGATGATACAGGATGCGGTAGATCACAGGATCACGCATATGCATGTTGGGGGAAGCCATATCGATTTTAGCCCTCAGCACTCTTGAACCTTCGGGGAATTCACCGGTATTCATCCTCTGAAAAAGATCCAGGTTTTCATCTATAGGACGGTCTCTGAAAGGACTGGGTATTCCCGGCTCCGTAGGTGTCCCTTTCTGACTTGCTATCTCTTCTGATGACTGGTCATCCACATAAGCCAGTCCCTTTTTGATCAGATCAACCGCAAAATCATACAGCTGTCCGAAATAGTCGGAAGCATAGTACTCCCGCTCTTCCCAGTCAAATCCAAGCCACCTGATATCCTCTTTGATAGAATCCACATACTCCACATCCTCTTTGGTGGGATTGGTATCATCGAACCTGAGGTTGCACTTTCCCCTGTATTTCTCAGCAATTCCAAAATCAAGACAAATGGCTTTTGCATGCCCTATATGCAGGTAGCCATTAGGTTCCGGAGGGAACCTCGTATGCACCCTGCCATCATCTCTTCCCTGTCTCAAATCCTCCTCCACGATGGATTCGATGAAGTTCATGCTTCTCTTCTCTCTGGCATCTTCTTTTTTCTCAATCATTATTCAATCTTTTACCTACAGGGTAGCACTCTCAATATACCAACTAATTATACATTGACCAAAACAGAGGTTAAAATGGTCAATGCTGATGAATTGGGTGACAATATTCAGAGTGAACTGAACAAGATAAAGGCACAAGTAATGCGCTCACAGGATTCACTTATGATACCCTCGTATTCACAATCAGATGCATATTCTTGCAATTGAGCCGATTTTTATGGGCCAGTTTATGTAGTATTTACGTAACTGTTTACCAGGGTATGCTACCGTGTAATGAAGTTGTGTCCACTAAAGGTAGAGTATAATTCGGAATAGACGTTCCGGTTGTTCTTGCGGGCCGTTGAAACAAAGCCTGCGATCCTGGCATATATTTCTGCTCCTTCGAAAGAACGAAAGCAATTGGATACTTTCAGTTTGACCTTAGCTGGTCTGAGATCTCTTTCAGCCAGCTTATTGATAAAAGGCACTTCTTCGTTGAAAGCGAATGCAAGTACAGCAACTTTCTCCCATACCACAGATCATGGTATACCTGGCTTCAATTTGCTGCCGTCGTCTGATCCTTTCCTCAAGGGGCATCTCAAACACATGCATCAGGAAGGTTATAAAACCCTGGCCCACTTACTTTGTTCATTTTCTATCAGACCTTCCAACTCTCTGAGGATATGTGCCCCGCAAAGTGCATGATGCATTCCCTTGAAGTTGAAATAGATGCTCCAGCAATCATGGACCAGCCATCCGGTAAGCTCATCCAGAATGGATTGCTCGCTTTCTAATGCCAGTTTCCCTCGTTTCTCATATACGAAAAGGTAGGTGTACAACTCTGTAGTTGCCACATGCAGCCAGCGTAGTCTTTCCTCTACCCGCATCCCGGTTTCATCGGCATGGGCTGTAATCGCCTCAATGATTTTTGATTTGATAATCTCTATTGTCTCTTTAAGCCTTTTGTAGCATTGCTGAGAGGCTGAATATACCGTGAAAATATTGATACCACTTGATTCTGGAGATCCTGGTAAAACAGAAAGTAAAACCAGTTCACTATTTGTTGATAACCACCGAATTTCTCTTATTTTTGAGTAGCAGCTAAACAGTTACGTATTTACAATAATTACCTATCTTTAAATTATGGAATTCAACAAAACACCACTTAACAAAACAGATAACTTTTGACCTGTTCTTTTTGACGATCTTTACAAACAGACTGCTCACAAACACGGGAATTTGCACCTGACTGGGATGAATTTGTGAAGTATGTGTTAATAAGATAGTCCGAAGAAAAATCTACAAAAATCAGATATTGAATTTCACAGTAGATATAATAGAAATTTTCGTGCCTGAGTGGCTTCTTATCATATCTGGGTTTCTTGTATCATTATTGATTACACTGTTCAGTATTCCAATAATAGTCAGGATCTCCAAGCTGAAGGGACTATATGATAATCCAAATGGAAGAACATCTCATCACCTGCCAACACCAAATCTTGGAGGTGTAGCTATCTTCTCAGGTGTAATTATATCTTCAGTTTTATTTTCCGGTATCGCATTAACACATGAACTGAAGTATATTATCGCTGGCATGATAGTCCTCTTTTATTTGGGACTTAAAGATGATATTTTATATGTGAAGCCAATATCTAAACTGTCCGGTCAATTTTTAGCTACGCTCATTGTTGTCGTGTTTGGAGATATTCGGATTGCCAATATGCACGGCTTTTTTGGTATTGGAGAAATTGGATATAGCAAGCGTAATCTTAAGTTCAATAGTGTTTATGGCACTGATCAATAGTTTTAATCTAATTGATGGTCTGGCTTCGGGAGTCGGGATAATTTGTTCATTGTCATTCGGAATCTGGTTTGTAATGTCAAAACATATAGCATATGCTGTATTTAGCAAAAGCAATAAGATTTTTCTTGGTGATACCGGATCTATGATAATAGGATTTTTTGTGACTGTTTTTGTTGTAAAGTTTATAGAATTTGAGAATAATACAACAGAGATATTGAGTATTTCTTCAACTTCAGCAATCGCGCTTTATATTTTAATAGTACCTGTATTTGATGCTTTGAGAGTTATAATTGTAAATATCCTGTTCATTATTTTTGTACTGATCTTTAATGGAGTAAAAAACGATATTCTCATAATTATTATTCTTGTTATGGCATCGGTTTTTTCCTATATACCAGTATTCTTAGTAAATCGTAAAACCAAACGAAATGTTGATATTAGTAAAATTTGTGTAATTATTTACCAGGGTGTCTACCATTCGAAATCAATGCATTTACTGCAGGCTGGAGTGAATCTGGTATATACAAGGGGTATTCTTGGACATGTATCTGTCCAAACGACTGAAATTTATGCAAAGAGAATTTGCTTCACATTACAAGCGTTACTACAGGAGCAACAAACTCTCTGTATAACTCGGTCCCTTGGTCACGCAGCAGGCGGAAATACTTCAACGCAACCGATATTACAAAGAAATCATCTATGATTAAGAACATCATGATTATGGGAAAACTGATATATAAACTTAGGTTGAGTAAACAGTATTGCGACACTAATCTTCAAGATCAGTTGATAGAATAAAAAAACTGAACTGAAATATCTACTACTTCTATGCAGCCAACGATACGGGAAATCAACCATTATGCTATATAATACTGAATTCTATGAGGTTTTTCTGCCCCCTTATGTCCTGATCGGAATATCAGTTCTATTCTCTTTCATGGTCACATTTATTGCAATCCCTTCTATTGTAAGGGTGGCAAAAATAAGAGGCCTGATGGCCAATCCCAATGGCCGGACATCTCATACCAATCCAACTCCAAACCTTGGGGGAGTAGCGATTTTTGCCGGTGTTATCATATCATCGATATTATTTACCGGAATAGCCACTGCACATGAGTTGAAATACATTATCGCTGCAATGATCATCATCTTTTTTGTTGGATTGAAGGATGATTTTTACCCCATGATTGCTTATAAGAAGTTTATCGGTCAAACAGTTGCCATCCTATTTATTCTGGTCCCGGGTGATTTTCATCTTACATCTCTACATGGACTTTTCGGAATAAATGAACTATCCTACGGTTTAAGCCTTGTAATAACATTTATTATAGCTCTGGCACTTATAAACAGCTTCAATCTGATTGACGGAATTGACGGCCTTGCATCGGGTATTGGTATTTTAACTTCAGTTTTCTTTGGTATCGTGTTCCTGAGGGATAACCACCTGGCATATGCAATCATGACTTTTATACTTTCATCCTCCCTGCTTACCTTTTTCTATTTTAATGTTTTCAGCGAGAAGAATAAGATATTTCTCGGAGATACCGGTGCAATGTTAATTGGTTTACTTCTCGCCATTTTTGTAGTCAGGTTTCTGAATTATGAGAATAGTAGTCTATTCTTTAATGAAAGTCAATCTGCCCCCGCAATTTTACTTAGTGTTCTTATTATTCCTGTTTTTGATACAGCACGGGTATTTATTCTACGTATTCTTAGAGGTAAATCTCCATTTGAAGCAGACAGAACACATATTCATCACAGGTTACTTGATTTAAGTGGGTCCCATATAAAGGCAACTGCCATTATTTTATCAGTTAATGTGATATTTATTGCCATTGCACTCATTTTCAGGAATATTAACACAGAGTTATTAATCGTGATTATCCTGGTATTAGCAGCTGCGTCATCCTATATACCTGTTTACCTAAAAAGGCGAAATCAAATACGCAGTGAAAAAACCTTTTCGAACTCCCTTTAATTAGTTATTTTTGCATCTTACTTCGATTCTTTCAATATGACCACTGATTCAAATAAAAATAGCCCAAATCAAGATGAGATTGACCTCTATAAATTGTTCCTAAAGATGGGTGAGTTTATGAAGAAAGCAATCCTGAAACTTATCAATGTCATTGGATCTGTCCTGATATTTCTACTTCGAAAGTGGTACTATCTGGTCGTCGCAGCATTGTTAACGGTGATATCAGCACTGATCTTGAATAATATCTCAGATTCATACTATTGTTCCGATCTGATCCTGAGATCTAATGCTACCCGTAATCAGCCAATCATGTTCAGCCTTGATAAACTGGGGGATTATGCCAACACCCGCAACTATGCCACCCTTTCAAACGAACTTAATCTAAGTTTGGAGGATGCTAGCGCAATTAAAGGACTTGAAACTTTCTGGTATTATGATATTGGTGGCGATGGTATTTTTGACGGCATTGATACAGAAGGCAAATTTCTATCCGACACTTCTATAGTGAAGATCGATTCTGTCTTTGTTGTTCGTGCAGCGGTATATGATCCCAATATTCTTATGAAAATGGAGGGAGGTCTGTTACACTACCTGGAAGCAAACCCATTTTTCAAAGCCCTCAACAAACAGCGACTATCGGATCTGGAAGCACAGCTAAATCAGACACAATATGAAATTGAGAAACTCGACAGTCTGCAGAAAAGAGAGTATTATACAAATACGGATGATATAAGACAGAAAGAGGGGCAGATCGTTTTTACTTCTGAAAAGATCGTAAGGATCTATCATCATGATATGTTTAAACTGCTGGAATTGAAACAGGAATGTGAAAGAGATTTAAACATCTATAATGATGTAGTTACCATATTGGAAGGATTTACAGTACCAGTTGAACCTGGTAACGGAACCATTCGATACGCTAAAAGATTGATCTGGTACTATCTGGGACTAGCACTACTGCTCGCAGTAATTGTAACATACAGAAAAAAAATCTGGATTCCTTGAAATCGATAATGAGTCAACCCTAACCCCGCTATGCGCTGTTTGTTCTAGCACATTTTCATGAATCCGCTTCACTTCTTAAAAAGGGACATATTCAAAGATTTGAGCTTCCTGATGGGGGGTACATTTATTGCGCAGCTAATCCCTATCCTGTTACAACCATTACTTAAAAGGATATTTACCGTTGAAGAGTTTGGAGTATTTGACCTCTATTTCAGATCTGTGGGTATATTGGCCCTTATTTTCTCTTTTAAATATGAGGGAGCTATCATTCTTTGTAAAAAAAGAAGCGATTCTGCCACGATCTACACAGGTATTATTATTCTTGGGTTTGGACTGTTTCTGGTTACAGAACTGGTTTTGATCATACTTAACTCTGTGGGAATCGAACTTCTGAACATTCCAAAAAAATACTCTTTAATCGTTTATTTAGTTCCTCTTTCAGCACTATTCTTCATGATCAATACAGCATCGCAGTTTATGTTCATCCGGCAGAAGCGCTTCATAGCTTCATCAACCCTGAAAATTTACCGTCGGGGTACTGAAGGTCTGGTTCAGGCAGGATCTGGTTTATCCGGATCTTTTTGGGGCTTACCACTTGGTGAGGCAATAGGGAATTTTTCTGCTGCTCTGGTTGGATTTCTTAGATTAAGAAAAGAGGTGCGTACGCACCTTCCTGCAGATCTTTTATTGGGTATTAAAAAGAACGCCAGAAATTTTTCAGATTTCCCAAAATACGCCTTCGGTTCTAACCTGTTAAACACATTCATTCTAAGTGCTCTTACATTTCAGATATTTGCCAAATTTTCCATTGAAGAGGTAGGATATGCAGAATTAACACAACGAATGCTTACGATCCCAACTGCCTTGATTGGGGTTTCATTGGGACAGGTAATCTTACAACGTTTCTCAACTGCATATAACAACCGGTCTTCAATAAGCAAACTCTTCATCGGCTTACTGGCATTCAGCGCTCTAATCACCATACCCTTTTTTATTACAATCTATTTCTGGGGAACAGACATTTTTGGATGGGTTTTTGGAGATGAATGGAGAACTTCAGGCATGTATGCTAAAAGCCTCATTTTAAGTACCTGCTTCACTTTTGTTATATCACCATTTGGTCAGATACTAATTGCGCTTCAAAAGGTTAAATTAAATTCGATCTGGCAACTAATGAAATTTCTAGTGATTGGCTCATTGTTTTTTCTACAATTCCAATCCATTGAGTCATATCTTAAATACTACAATATCTGTCTGATAGGCATGTACTCTATTTACCTGATTATTATCTCATTAAGCATCGCTAAATATCAAAAAGAAGCAAATGAGACTATCCATTAGAGAAAAAAAACTATCATTTTCGAATACTATTAGTATCCAAATATTGGAACTGATGGTATTCTTCTTATTGATCCTCTCCTATGTAGTCGTAGTATCACCTGCCTTTGAGTATATGGGATTTCATAATGATTTTCGATTTCACAGGTTGTTGATTTCGATGCTATTCGTTCTGCTTTTCATTCAGGCGGGCTCGTGGATAAATGCAGGGCTTCTACATACTGTCTGGCATATAATACTAATTATTTGCCTGTTCCCTCAACTCATTTTCTATACATATAGTAGCGGCGACCTGCGTGCATCCGTTGGATACATGGTTTTCCTTTTTATCCTTTTCCTATTCTCTAAGCTAAGGGTACACAACTTGAAGAGCAAGGTTATCAATATTGAGCAAGATCCAAACCAAACAATAATTCTGGCCATTGCAATTGCCCTGTTCTTACCCTTTCTTTACTACCTGCCCTATATCAACATAAAGAATTTATGGTTTAAAGATATATACACCACCAGATTCTTATTCAGAGAGATTGAGCATTTTAAAGGTTCAACGTATTTACTTCTACCTCTCTCCCGGGTTTTGTTACCGGCAATAATTGTCGTGAGCATTCAGCAAAACAAGAAGTTGATACTCCTGTTAGTTGTAATGCTAACTACATATCTATACCTGGCCAGTGGAGCCTCGAAAAGTATATACTTCGGCATCTTTGTTGCCCTGTTTTTCTACCTGGGAACAACCTATAAGTATAAACTTCAGTTCTTTGCCATCACATTGATACTCCTTATATTTCTAGGGATTCTTGAGTATAAGATATTCGATTTCTCTGCAATTCAGTTCATCCTGATACGCAGGGTGTTATTCATACCTCCTCTAATGGAGGAGGTATATTATAATTACTTTCGTATTCACGAAAAGACCTATTACACCCATTCAATCTTATCGTTTATTGGTGAGGCAGACTATGGTTTATCTCTATCTCGGTTTGTTGGAGAGAAAGTCATTGGGATTGAAGGATTAAATGCAAATGTAGGCGTTGTACCGGATGGGTTTCTAAGCATGGGCTGGATAGGTGTAATTATAAATTCCTCTATCATATCCTACACCTTTCTGCTATTGGACAGAATGAACATCAATCACATTTTCTTTGGTATCATTTTTTCATATATCTTCTATTTCAATTCGGCATCTCTTGGAACGCTGCTGCTTACACATGGATATGCCTTTCTGATCATTTTTGCATTCTTCTGTTTAAAGAATTATGAGAGATAACAGGCTGATCCAAAAATATTCGTTCATTGTATTGGGTATCTCTCTTAGCTTGCCCATCTGGATACAATCGAAGATTGTGTTTCTATTCGTTTCTCTACAAATCATCATTGCAATAACAAATCAATACCGCATATCCAAAAAAGGTATTGCTTTAGCTCTTTTATTTATTTCATTGTTTCTTACAGGCTTTCTTAGTCTGATATATTCCTTGAACCTACAATTTGGATTAACCAAAAGCACTACTCAGCTTGTCCTAGTAATAATACCAATGGTTGTGATTATCTATGGCCAGGAGCGTATTAGAGATTTATCACCCCATTTCTATCAGGGCGTCATCGCCGGGAACCTTTTTATCATTATCTATATTGCTGCAGGCTTGGTCTATCCCCTGTTGTTTAGCGACCTTGATTTCGTTTCGTCTAATTCAATCAGGATTCTTCACAATCTCCTTCATGATTACAATCACAGGACATATATCGGGATAGCTCTTATAGCTGGCTATCTGAGTTTCAACAGTGCTTTTAACACTGCTGGTTTCAAAAATTTTTATTTGATAAGGATACTCTATGCCATATTAATCTGGGCGATACTATTCTTATTAGGAGCCAGATCAATTATTCTTGTATACTCCATAATATTAATAATGCAGGTATATATATCCTGGGAATTCAGAAAGTCATTTTTTATTTCTCTTCTTCTTATAACTTGTTATACGCTTCTGTTTTCCTTTCACCCGAGGCTATCAAATTACATCACCAGCGAATCCACTGTGTTTGAAGTAATCATGTCCAACGTCAGGTATGATTTATGGAAAGCTGCCTGGGGCTTAATTAAAGAGAGTCCGGTTTTCGGATATGGACTTGGAGATGGCCAATATCTTTTGATTGAATCCACTGCGCAACTGGAAAGAGTTATTCAATTTCAGCTCAGACCTGATGCACATAATCAGTTCATCCAGAGTTGGCTCGATTGCGGAGTAGTAGGTCCAATTATAGTTCTGGGCATTATGCTTGTTTATGTTTTGAGCAATAAGAATATGCCAAATCTCATGAGGTTTGGGCTCCCACTCCTTTTCTCATTCACAATGCTTTTTGAGGTAATACTCTACAGACTATCAGGGGTAATTCTTTTTACAACTTTTTTTCTGTTTCCTCCCACCAAAATTCATATTTCTCCATATAAGATAAAGATATTCTATACTACCTTGATAGCCTCCCTCTGTTTCCTGATCTTATTTGGAATCCTAAGCAAACAAATAATTAAATTCGATTCAACTGACCCATCCACCTACATGTCTCTGGATCATAGCGAAATAGAGTACCGGAATTTACCTGGAGATATCCCGGATGACATTTCGGTTGACACCAAAGGATGTCTTCTGAATAAAAATAGTTTTGAGAAACAATTGAAAGGTAATCTGTTTGCCCAGTCCATCATTAACGAGAGTAATGTAAGAAATGGAGACAGTGTTGTCTTAACAGTATACTGTTATATTGGGGAGAGTTTCAATGGAGATCAAGTCAGAATATCTGGCAGGGGACAAATTCAAAAACCCAATGATCACTACGCTAACATGAAAATCAGAGACCAATGGCAGTTCCTGTCGATAAACACTACAACAGTTAAAGGAAGGGCACTTCTCGTTCTGACACTTGGAAAACATCACACCAATGAACCTGACAGTATTACTGGTGAGGTTATCTTTGTAGATCCAACAATGAGAATCATAAAAAGGTGAAGTTATCAAAAATGGAATATGACATATGTGTATTTACCTCTACTCATCCTGCAAATGATATCAGGATTTTCAGAAAAGAGGTGATGACCCTGCTGAAGGCAGGTTACAAGGTATTGTATTATACTAATCAATATGGCCAGGATATATCCAACGCGAACCCACGGAAGGACAAAGCTACTCATCCCAACCTGACAGTTGTGTATAATGAGGGTTTTAATATAGAACGACGTATTGGAAGATTCATACGTTCCTTTGGTATGTTCTTCCGGATCAATAAGAGATGCAGTGTTTATCATTTTCATGATCCTGACCTTATAGTTTGTGGTGCTCTCTTAAAGATTACAGGCAAGAAGGTGATCTACGATGTTCACGAAAACTATGTAGATACCATTTCTGAAAAGCCGTATTTATCCGGATTTGCACGCAAGGTATTATCATTCCTTTATAAACACATTGAGAATATACTCTGTAGGCGGTTTGATTTGATTATCACAGCAACACCATCGATAAAAACTTCTTATGATACCAGGAGATTTGAAAACGTAAAGGTCATTTATAACTATCCCTACCGGCAGGAATTATTATCCGGTCAGGCTCCAGGTAGTTCCGCTCAATCAACTACTTTTATTTATGTGGGGGGCATAACCGAAATCAGGAATATAACAAATCTGGTGAATGCCATTGAAATAGCTAATACTAAAGAGCCGATTAAACTGGTACTGGCTGGTCCGATATATCCTGTCTCTTATAAAGAAGAGTTAGAAGCATTGGGCGGATGGAAATACGTTGAATACCTAGGGACTATCTCAAGATCCCGGATGGCTATGGAATTTAGCAAGGCTGTGTGTGGTATTTGTATATTTAAACCTATGAAAAATCATATAGAAGCTTTGCCAAATAAGATATTCGAATATATGTCGGCAGGATTGCCAATACTTTGTTCTGATTTCGATCTATGGAAAAAGATAGTCGTCCAGAACAACGTTGGATCTGTATGTGATCCTGAGGATATTAATTCGATCGTTAATTCCATTATCAAGATTATCAATCTGAATCAGGCAGAACTTGAAGCGAAAGGAAAAAATGGTATTGAATTGATTCAGACTAAATACAGTTGGGAGAATGAGAAGAAAGAGCTATTAAATCTCTATAAGAGTATTATATAATGACCACCGAAAAAACAATCTCATAAATCTTCTTTAAATGAAGATTCTTTTCTTAACCGATAATTTTCCACCTGAAGTTAATGCCCCGGCGACACGGACGATTGAACACTGCAAGGAATGGGTGAAAGCCGGAGCTGAAATCACGGTTATTACATGTTTCCCAAATTTTCCTCAAGGGAAAGTGTATGATGGTTATCAAAACAGCTGGAAAAAAACAGAATGGATTGACGGTATCAAAGTCATCAGGGTTTGGAGCTACATCTCAGCAAATGAAGGTTTTTTTAAAAGGACCTTTGACTTCATCTCTTTTTCAGTGACCGCTTTTATCCACGGTTTGTTTGAAAAGGCAGATATAATTATAGCTACTTCGCCACAATTCTTTACCGCACTTGCGGGTCGTTCGCTCTCCTTTTGGAAACGGAAACCCTGGATCATGGAAGTACGGGACCTCTGGCCCGAATCCATAAAAACGGTAGGGGCAATCAAAGACAATATTATTATCAGGTATTTTGAAAAAGAAGAGAAATGGTGCTACCGCAGTTCAAAGAAGATAGTAACTGTAACTGAAGGCCTTAAACAAAAAATCCATCAAAAAGGAATACCATTTGACAAAATTGATGTTGTAAATAATGGGGCCAATCTTGATTTATATCAACCCCAATCCAAAAATGAGAAGATCGTAAAGGAACTTAAGCTGAACAATAAAAAGGTCTTGGGATATTTAGGAACTCATGGAATGGCGCATAAACTGGATTTCATTCTGGATTGTGCCAGACAATTGCAGAAAAAGGACGCTTCATTTCATTTTTTGTTCATTGGCAACGGGGCTGAAAAGAACAAGCTGGTTCAAAAAGTAGAATCTGAGAAAATCCACAACGTAACTATGCTTGATTCAGTAGCAAAGAAAGAGGTAATGGATTACTTAAGTGTTCTTGATGCAGCCATAATTAACTTAAGAAAAAGTGATCTATTTAAAGGCGCTATTCCTTCCAAGATTTTTGAAGCAACTGCTATGCAAATTCCACTATTAATTGGGGTGGATGGAGAAGCGCGTAGGATTGTAGAAAAATTCGGCGCGGGTTACTATTACGAACCGGAAAATGTTTCCGATTTTATTGATAAGACCGAAAAGCTTTTCTCAGAGTCGGCAGATACAGAGAGCATAAAAAAGGGTTGCCAGGAATTAGCTAAAACATACGACCGAAAAAGACTGGCAAAAAAAATGTATGATATTATTAGTGCTGTATTTCACTAACAAAGAAAGGAAGAGTATTGGTAAATACATATTCACCATCTACCATACTAATATAAAAACCCTGGAGTCTTCTTTTCCGTGAATATGACAGCTGGTCTTCTTTTGAGAAAATGGAGGAGATTATAATTGCTTTGGAAGAATACAACATTCTTAATATCAATCGAATACGGAGAATCTTCTTTAGGGGGGACATTATAAAAATGAAGCTCCAATGAGGAAAAATTCGTATTCGTCAGTTGTTCAATATTTCCAAAACCATTGACGGAAATCAGAATCAAGTTATCTTTTCCAGAATCCAGAGTATTAAGATAATATCGAGATGCTCTCTCATTCAAGGTATTGGTAAGAAATATTCTTAGGGAAGTAAATTTCTTTTGACTATTAATAACTATCCCAAGGTATTTATCCTTATTCCCAATAAATACCTGATCAAATTGAACACTTATCGCACCCCTGTTTAGATTCGTTCCAGAGGCAGGGTTTTGAATTATGGCCCGCTTTGAAGATTCTTTTTCAGCTAATAAATTGGTCATAAGATCATAATCTGGAAAGATATCGGGTTCGATAGCATGCTTAATATTTTCAATTTTACTCTCGAAAAGAAGTACACTATCGGAATGATACACTGCCCAGACTTCCACGATCCTGTATTTATCAGTGGTCAGAGTATCGATACTGAAACACCTTGATTCAATTGGAACTCCAACCTCACGTGGATTCTTCAGGTAAATTTCTTTGGAATCATTTTCTGATAGGAACCTAATGGTTGTAGGATATATATCTACCCAATATGGATGTGGTGGGCCTACCTGTGAAAAACAGTAAATACCCTGTCTTCTGTTTAAAGGTATGGATTCCAGGTTATAATGCTTTCTAAGAATGTTTCTGCGATAACTGGATTCAACATTAAACACCGTTTCATTGGTCAACTCGTAGAGAGCATCCAGTAGGATAATATCAAAAATTACATAATGTGGTGTCTCAACACTTTTAGGATTCAGGCTATAATAGGTCCAATCACCTGATTCGTAATGAAATTGTTCGTACAAATCCTGATAAGCAAGCAGACCTGACTTGTATTCCTTAATAAAATATTCATCTCCTGTGATATCGCAATACAATTTCAGAGCCAGCAATTGATACAGAAACCCATTAAGAACGAATCTTGCTTTGTCGTGATCGATAGTTTTGCTAGCGTATTCAAGGAACCATTTACCAGATTCAACTTTTAGTGCGCTTCCGCCTTTACTTATTTCTTCCGTAACGCCCATCATAGCTTGCTCAGCATACCGCAAATAGGATGGTTCATCAAAAATTATATAGGCCTGTAAAAATGAGAGAGCGATTATGCTGTTTGCCATTCCGGAATGCCATTCACCAGCCTTATACTCTTTATGGGTGAATGGGTAGTTATATAGAGTGGCATTCCCATTCCTTTGAACAAATGGATAATCTTGGGCCAGATAATCAATATACTTTCTACCGATATTGAGCAATTCGGGATTATTATCCTCTGTACCTTGCCAAAGATTGAAAAAGGCATAACTACCCAGGCCCAGTGGATGAAGCTTAGTGGAATCTAAAAAAAAACTAAAATCCTTATATCCAGGACGTCCAGATGTATTCTCACCCCACAGAAATGGTTTTACGTATTCATATACTAACAACTTATTATTGTTTCTGAGAGATCCCAATGAAAAGGATGAAAGCAACAATAAACTACTTCCAACAATCAGGAGACTCCATCTGTACTTTGTCATTTTTGTATCCTCCATGTATAAATTACAAGTTAACAAAAAAATAACTCCGTATGTTAATATACTGATCAGGACTACACTGCTGATAAGTATGCTATATAAGTTACATTTGACTTTTTCATAGTTCAATAACCAACCTTTGTAATATATCTGTTGGTTTCTCGTATTTTCTGGATCCCTTTGATGATAAGAGCATGTCATTGAGCCTTTTGATCCTGATTTCACTTCAACAGGCAGGATTTCATTGTTTCACTGGATTAAATAATCAACTTCTGCATTGCTGTTTAATGCTTCTCTGTGCCAGTAAAAAAGTTCTGTCTGATGGTAACAGGAAGCATTCTTCAATATCTCTAAACCCAAAAACTGCTCTGCGATTCCTCTCTTATTTACCATACTTAATTCATCACTAAAAAGCAGATCACTAATATTTTATTGGTTTAATCCTGGACTGACCAGAAAATCAAAGTCCATGGCTTATAATGTACAATCACGCTACTGATGAGGGCGCTGATGATTATGAAAATCAGGGAAGAAAACATAAACTTGTCGCTGGGCCGGCTACATGAATCACTGAAGGGTATCAAACAGGTGATCATTATTTATCCTAAGCAGAAAGGACAGGGAAATAAAAAGGAACGGAAGACCCGGACGCTAACCAAGATGGACGAGATCCAAGAAAAGCTATTCGATCTCTTTGAAATGAATGACTACATTGCAATTTAGGGGAATGAAATGATGATCGTATGTCATTACTTATGAGTATATTACACCGTCATTTTTAAGTAACCCGGAAACTCGGGCTAGCCCACAAGATCAACCGGATGGATATGCCTCCGCAGATAAAAAGCGTTGTTTCCTTTCCTTTCTATTAAGAAAATGTAACCGTTCACCCAACCTTTTTACCTTGGTTTTCATCCTGATATATGTAGGGTAGTTCCCATTTGGTACGGTTTTTGGTTAAGAGCAGATGATCTTATTATTCGCAATGTGATACCATATCAGAATCAATATGTTTGAATCAATCTAAGAAAAAGGCAATATATGATATTTAATACCGAATTATACGAGCTTTTTATTCCTCCCTTTCTGCTGATTGGAATCTCGGCCCTGATGACCTTTCTGGTCACCTTCTCGGCTATACCCAGTATTGTGAGAATAGCTAAAGAAAAAAGGCTGATGGCCCAACCCAATGACCGGACTTCACATCTCCATCCAACCCCGAATCTGGGTGGAATCGCCATTTTTGCCGGAGTGATTATCTCATCTGTTGTATTTACAGGCATCACCACTGCCCATGAATTGAAATATATAATAGCCGGCATGCTCATTCTCTTTTTTGTCGGACTGAAGGATGATCTTCAGCCCCTTCCCGCCTATCAGAAGCTGATTGGGCAATCCCTTGCAGCACTGATCATTCTGGTGCCGGGCGATTTTTACCTGACTTCGCTCCATGGTCTTTTTGGAATACAAGAATTACCGTACATTTTCAGTCTCGCCATCACCTGGATCCTTTTCCAGGCCCTGGTCAACAGCTTCAATCTGATTGACGGGATCGACGGACTGGCTTCGGGGATTGGTATACTAGCTTCTCTTTTCTTTGGGATCGTTTTCCTGCAGGACGGACCGCTGGCCTATGCCATCATGAGTTTTATCCTGGCCGCTGCCCTCTTCGCCTTCTTCTATTTTAATGTCTTCAGCATGAAGAATAAGATATTCCTGGGAGACACTGGTTCCATGATCATTGGCTTACTGCTCTCTGTTTTTGCAATCAGGTTTCTGAACATGGAGAACAGTACTCTGTTCTTGCATCAAAACCATCAAGTCCCGGCAGTGTTGCTCTGCGTATTTATTGTCCCCCTTTTCGATACGACCAGGGTTATGGTGGTTAGAATGTTCCGTGGGAGATCACCTTTTGTAGCTGACCGGATACATATTCATCACCAGTTGCTCCGTTTGGGAGGGTCCCACCTTAAAGTAACCCTCATAATCTTATCGGTCAATGTGCTGTTTATCGCCATGCCCTTCCTGTTCAGAAGTATAAATGGAGAAGTGTTGATCCTCACTACCCTGGCCCTGGCCACAATACTGTTCCATATCCCTGTGTATTTGAACAAACTGTATCAGAAACCCTCCTTTGAAGTCGAACACCCGAAATTTGACGACCTCTTGCTTCGCAAACGGGCCTAGAAAGAGGGTCGTAAGCAATACTTTTATTGAAAATCCCTATCTTAATGTGTACATATGAATAATATCCCGGATCGCATATAACAACTTCATATAAAAGCCAACTCAAAATGAAAATACTATTCCTGCTCGCAGCCATGCTGCTTCTCTGCTTTCAAGGCGTAATCTTTGCACAATCGGAATCCATTTTTAACGGAAAGGACCTGGCGGGCTGGACCATATACGGAACAGAAAAATGGTATGTGGAAGATGGCTTGCTGGTGTGTGAGAGTGGTCCCGATAAAGAGTACGGATACCTGGGGACAGATAAGGAATACAGAGATTTTGAACTGACCCTTGAATTCAAACAGGGTGCCGACGGAAACAGCGGGGTATTCTTCCGCTCATCCATCGAAGGAACCAGAATCACAGGATGGCAAGCCGAAGTGGCCCCTCCGGGCAGCAACACCGGGGGCATTTACGAATCCTACGGAAGGGGATGGTTAATCAAGCCTGACCCGGAACTCGATAAGCATCTGAAATTCGGTGAGTGGAACAAAATGAAAATTGTTGTGAAGGGCGACCTGGTAGAAACCTGGTTAAACGGAATCAATATGATCACCTTCGAGGATGAAAAAATCGGCAAGGCCACTGGAAAAATCGCCCTTCAGATACACTCCGGTAGTGGCATAAAGGTTCAGTGGAGAAACCTGAATATCCAGGAGATCAAATGATAAAAGAAATAGGTTTATGAAGTCCTCCATTGCAGAATATCATCAAGATAATCTGTTACAGAGCTGAAACGGCCATTGCCAATTTGCTTGCTGCACATTACCGAAAAAGCTCCAATGAAATAAGAGCGTTGGAAAAGAGTATTATATTTGCTAAGGCTGATTTGTATCCGGAGTTCTGAAATTACTAAATGCGTATAGAATAAGATGATTATTTTTATAAATACTTATTGATTAAACCTTCAAGCATATGGGTAAAATAGTTATTGAAGAGATGGAATTTTATGCATTCCATGGCCATTACCAGGAAGAACAGATTGTGGGAAACCGGTTCCTGGTGGACCTGGAGCTTGAAACAAACCTTAAAACGCCTGCTGAGTCAGATCGGCTCGAGCATGCCGTAAACTACCAGCTAGCCTATCAGCTGATCAAAAAGGAGATGCGCCGAAAAAAATCAAACCTGCTGGAGAATATCGGTAAACGCATCCTCGATGCACTGTATGATGAAATGGACGGTATAAATAAGGCCACAGTGAGGATCAGGAAAATGTATCCACCCATGGGTGGCCCCATTAAATCGGTGGGTGTAACAATGAGCAGATAGGATGAGCAACAAAAAATGCCCGAAATGCGGATCATCCTTTCGATGTGAGGGGGATGAGGACTGCTGGTGCGAATCGGTAAACATTCACAGGGCTCCGATGCAGGAGATCCTGGAGCTTTATTCCGATTGTCTCTGTTCCGATTGCCTGAAAGGGTATGAGGCCAGGGAATAATCCTGTTTAGTTACACGTATAGGAGTAACGGATAATACGGGAATTGGTAATACCCAGTTTCTCATAGACAATCTCCGGGTATCCATGATCATTGAGCCGCAAATCATAACTATAACTCAAATCATCCTCTTCAATACTTTTGCTGAGCAGGTTATTTACGAACGACTCCCCTGAAAAATAGTATTGCAGCCCTGAAAAGGGGTGCTTGTTGTTATCATATGTCATTGTGAACGACTCGGTTGATTCGGTCCTCGGATCGGAGGCTCTTCTGCTTAAAACGTTCCCGTGTGCATCATACTCATATTCCACTTCCCCGACAACTTTTTTCTTCATTCCACCCCCGGACATTTTATACCTTTTCTCCTTAATGATATTCTTACCCTCATACTCAAATTCAATGTACCCGGTATATATTGAATCGATGGGCTCCAGGGAACGATAATCCAGGTTGCGTTTTACAAGCACTACCCTGTCCACCAGTGATCCATCACAATTAAACCACATCTCCTCCTGGACTTTCATATTAACCTTCATCTGCCGGACAACCATGAGCCTGCCTGCTTCATTATATTCAAAATAGTGGGTCTGATGGTTACTCCAGGTGATATGGTCCAGCATATCAGTCTCAGGAATATAATGGAAATCCGCGATGATCTTTTTCGTTTCAATGCCCTGAACAATGGTAGCGGTCATATTTACAGGCAAACAGATCACCTCCTCTTTATTGTAACCATCACATGAAAGGACGACTGTTAGGACGATGAACAGAATCTTTAAAGGCATACTTTTTCTTATTTGTATTTAGAATTTACGAAAAACATAGATGTCCTGGAAATTATTCAGGTTTGTTTTCGGCCGGCCCGACCAGAATCCATAATGGACCTGCTCCAGATTAAATCTTTTCGATCCGATCATCTGTTCAGTAAGGTATTTTTCATCGTAAGCCACATTGGCTTCCCTTACCTTTGCGTGAAAAAGGTAGTGATGATCGAGCCTGGTTTCAAACATCTTTTTTCCTGACTTCTTCATGAATATCTGTGAATCCTCGTTCATGATAAAGAAAGTGGCAAAACAAACTCCTCCGGGTTTCAATACCCTGTAGATCTGTTTCAGATAATTATCCACATCATCCAGTACCATATGGGTAAAAACGGAAGTCAGAAACACCAGGTCGAATTCTTCATCGGAATAGGGAAATGCAAAGTCCTTTGCTTCACTGTCGGTTCGCAGGTTATAGAGATCGTTCTTCAGATCAATGTGGGTGAACCGAAAATTGCGAAAGCGACTCTGGATCCTTTTCCTGCACCAGCGTATGGCTGACTTCACAATATCAAAACCTTCATAGGAACCTTTACCATCCAGATATCCGGTGAGCGGAACAGCCACCCTTCCTACACCGCATCCTATATCCAGCACCCTGTTATGGGGTTGCAGTCCTCCCAGCTCAACCAGCTGGTCCCTGATGGATTCCCCTGTGCTGGCAAAATCCCCGCTTCCAATGAAGATTTTTCCCCTGGGGGGAATCATTGGATCCCTTGTCCCGGTGAATGTTTCGTACAGGTCAATGGGCATATAAAAAAACCGCCGTGATATCCTGCGTACAACAGGAGGAAGGGCATAGTAAGCGCTTCTGAGGAAATTCATGAAGACAAAAATAACAATATGAAGCCTCCTTTTACAATTCCAGTGTAACAAGTAACGGCAAATGGTCAGAAAAGAATGTCCGGTCCCTGGAATCGGTCAGTGCACCGTACCGAAGCACCCTGATCTCTTTGGAAACAAATACATAATCGATCCTCTCCCGCGGAGGATCGTCACCCATCACTTCTGCACCGGCATATCCAGCCAGAAATACTGACCCAGTCCCACCCCAAATACAATGATCCCCAACAACCCGTGTAAAACCGAAGTAAACAACACGCTCCTGGTCTGCCAATATACACGGGCCAGGTATATACCACCTAAGAAAGTGAGTATCATTGAAACCGGATGGTAATATACGATGTGCAGAAAGGAAAATGTTGTTCCGCTTGCCACCACAAATTGCCACTCTTTCCGGAATAGCAGTTTATATCGCCTGGAAAGGAAGGTGCGGTAAATAATTTCCTGTCCAAATGCGGAAAAAACGGGATACAATAAGCACATGGCCAGGAAGATCCATGGATTCGCCCTTGGCAGATTAAACAGGTTCTCCTTTTCGAACACCAGGATATAGCCTAGCATGAGTAACAGGAACATCAGCACAATCAGACTGTTCTTTATCAAACTGGCTTTTGGTATGTTCCACCTGAACAGTTCCCTGAACCGAAAATCGGTCGTATACCTGAGGATCAAAAAAATGAACATCAGGACCGGCAGGAGGATAATGCTGGGATGAATGAAGTTTTTATCAACAAAGATGACCAGCGGAATCCCAAAAAAGAGAATAATGAACTCCAGTATGCTGAGGATTTTTGTTCTGTTGATCACCGTTTTGCTCATGATACCTGTTTCCGCTTGTTTCGTTTCATGGCCGAGAAGTTGATCTATGCCTAAATATAATCCAAATTTGTTTCATAACTTGTCATTTATACTTCCTATCCCTCCATGTACATCTATGAACGATACAATTTCAGAATGTTCCCTTTGTTGATGGCCCTGATGACCTTTATCTTCCTGGTGCATTCCGAATTCATTGGTGCTTCTGTCTCACTGGTACTGGGGATTCTTCTTTCATTTACATACCAGGGCATCAAGATCGATACCGAGAAACAACAGTACCTTAAGTTTGACCGTTTTCTCCGGATAAAGATCGGTCAGTGGCAACCGCTTTCAACACCTTCCTATGTAACCATTGTCCGGATCAACCTGAGCAGCAAGAGAAGTATGCCATCACCCCTGGTGCTCCCCGAAAACACAAAACGGGCCAGGTCATACAAAGTCAACCTTGTGGTGGAAGGAGATGAAAGGTATATAAGCATCTGCAGGGGTTCCCTTGAAAAAATGATCGAGGAAGCCCTGAGGCTTGGCAAACATCTGGATATCCAGGTGCTGGATTACACCACCTCTGAAAAGAAATGGATTCGTTAATTTGCTTTTTTTCAGAGCATTAATCCAGCCCTGCTAAAAAAATTTCACCAACGACTTGACATTATCAATATTAGTATTACATTTGTACTATACATCTTGTTTAATACTATTTGTGTAGCATGACAACCAACGATACATTCCATGAAGATCTGCTCGGTGCATGGGAAGAGACCTATAAAAAGGGACAACTTACCCTGTGGATCTTTCTGTCGCTGAAAGAGGGTCCAAAATATGTTACCCAGCTGCAGGAATCGATTGCCCTTTTTTCAAAGGGTACCATCCGGGCTGAAGAACAGAGCCTGTACCGAACACTCAGGAAATTCTATCACCTGAAGATGGTTGACTTCAGTTCAGGGAAAGGACATAAAGGACCCGACCGCAAGTATTACCACCTGACCCCGCTGGGTCAATCCCTGCTACAGTCTTTTGTGGAGAGGAACATCCTTCTGTTTTTCGAAGAACCACTGAAGGATTTGTTGTTATCCTGAACCGGGAGTAATTAATAAAAGCATATAAATCCAATATGATGAAAATAGTTACACGAAATCTAATCACTTACGCAACCCTATTGCTTGCCTACACTCTTTTATTCCGCTTTGGACTGAGCAGCCTGCTAACCGCTGAAAAGTGGATCTGGGTCAAAGTAATTGCTGTGATCTACGGCGCCATGATCTTTGTAACTGCATGGATGACCGGCCGGAGGGATGGGAAAGAAAACTTCCTGTTCGACGCAGGATTCAGATGGAACCTCACCACGGGCATTGTATGGGGATTGGTCTCTGAAGGCTGGTTCCTGCTGGGACTTCACTCAAACTATGAATCCATCCGTATGATTCACATTCCCCTGCTGATTTGGAGTGGTTTCCTTGTCCTCCATTTTTCTTTGTTCCTTATACTCAAAAGGCGGACCATAGGGGGAGTACACAAAACAGATATTTTTGAATAATGAAAAAGAGACTGCCCCTTTTGACAGCCTCTTAAAATCATTTTTTTTGAACCTGAGGGTAACGGCCTAAAACCAAACACCCAATGAAATGATCCATTGGCTTGGACGAGCATCCAGAGCAAAGTCACTTCCACCGATGGAGAGTGATTCACCAAGTTCACTCAGGGAACCCTCATACCTGGCATCCAGTGACAGCTTCGACAGCCCCACACCTATACCGGCCTGGAATCCCCAGGTCATGGCGCTGGTAAATAATTCAAAATCGGGGGACAGCTCTGTCAGGTCATTGGTTTCACTTAATACGTATGATCCCACCGGTCCGGCATTCAACCGGATTGGTCCCAGCTTGACCCCAACCAGGAGCGGTACATCTATCCGGCTGAACTTTATATTCATTACTTCGGTTGCACCTCCCGCTACAACCTGGTCAACAGTTCCTCCTCCGGCATTAAAATATACCTCCGGCTGTATATATAACATGGCTATCTTAATGCGGGTCTGCACACCCACATGATATCCCGTGACACCATCACCGGTTATCAGGTCGTAAACACTGTTTCCATCATCGATGCCAGTGATATCTTCAATTTTTAATGAGGAAAAACCAATGCCGGCCTTAATCCCATATTTAAACATCTGGGCATCAGTCACCTGGAAAATAAAAAACGATGCCACCAGAACTAAAAACAGCTTTTTCATAATATCTCGATTTAAGTTGAAATTCTTTACTATTGCTATTTAACGGCAAATTAGCCTATATAGTTTCACGAATCCAGCAAAAACATATAATTTATCAACTATTACTGGCCCTTTTCAACCAGGTCCCTGACCACGATGGATGCCAGTGTACAGCCATCTTCCGGAGTTTTTTGCGCAGCAAGTATGCCAGTCTGCAATTATAGCTCTCACTGAAATCCGCCACCCTTACCTGGGATGGATCCAGCTTACCTCCTGAACCCATGGAACTGGCCAGATGCAAACCCTTCTGAACGGTATGGTAGATCAGGTATATCTTGGGAGAAAGGGTATCAATGGCATCTATCACGTAATCAAATGGTTCCGCCAGGATTCCGGGGATTCGTTCATCGCTGATGAATTCATTCAGAACGGTCAGGATCAGGCCGGGATTGATATCCAATAACCGCTCTCCCATGACCACTGCCTTATCCCTGTTCAGGGTGCTGTGGGTGGCCGGAATTTGCCGGTTCAGGTTTCCCGGTTGGACAGTGTCTCCGTCAACGATGGTCATTTTCCCAACTCCACTTCTGCAGATCATTTCTGCAGCCATGGCGCCAACACCACCCAAACCGACAACCAGAATATTGGCCTTCTGAAGCCTGGAAAGCCTGGCTTCACCATATAGCTGAAGTGTGCGCTCCTGCCATCCGGAATGGGGACCTGGGAGATTCATGCAGATTTGATTCAAAAAAGGCCGGCAAACCTGGCCATGTGGGTTTTTGCATTCTCAAAGATCTGCACCCTTAAGTGATCCATGGAAATCCCCTTTAACTCAGCGGTAAGGTGATAAATTTCCCGGATGTCCAGTTCCCCTTCATCGGTCTCAAGAAAAAGCTTCTCCACCGGAACTGATTTCAGGGCTTCAATGATCTTTCGATGATCATTTGCAATGGCCTCGCCAAATGATAGCAGGAATCCCGCTTTCACAAGCTCTTCTGCCATTTGTACACTACCATTGTAGCCGTGAATGATCATGGGGACCACAGGTTGATGGGTCTTCATGAATTCCACCATCTCATTGAAAGCCCTCACCACATGAAGTATGACTGGCAATTCAGCATATTCTGCTATTTCAACCTGCGATTTAAAAATTCGCATCTGTTGATCAAGGGGTGCTTCAATGGACTTGTCCAGTCCGATCTCGCCAATGGCGAAAATATTTTGATTCTCCGTGGCCAGACTCACCTTCATCAGGGTGTCCTCCTCATCTACCTTACCCACATTATAGGGATGCAATCCTACAGAATAGTAACCCGATTCAATATCTTCCGGTGGGTAATCTTTTGCCATCAGGTTCATCATTACCCATTCCTGGATATTATTGGCCTGCCTGTGTCCGTGAATATTGATAAAGATCTTATTTACCTCTTGCATTGGTTTCCGGCTTTAAGTGGTAATTAGTTCTTCTGTCTGTTGATTTTCTCTATTCCACTGTTCATCCTGCTGATAACCTCTTCCTTACCCAGGAAAGCAGCCAGGTCAAACAATCCCGGTCCCGTAGCTGCCCCCACCAGCAACAACCTCCATGCATTCATGATCGCTCCCATACCCCACTGGTTATCTGTGATCAGATTTTTTACAACTGTTTCAACAGATTCAGCTATAAATGGTTCACACTGTCCGAGCGCATCTGCCAGCATGGTCATTTTTTCAGGGGTGTCCTCTTTCCATCGCTTTTTTACCACCCCCGGATCATAAGACGAAGGGGCTGTGAAGAAAAACCATGACTGCTCCCACATTTCATGCATGAAATTGATGCGCGGCTTAATAATGGAAATAAGTGTTTGAATTTGCTCCTGGTCGCAGCTTACTCCTTTTGATTCCAGAGTGGAAGAGAATGCCGGGATAAGTTCATTGTCAGGTACCCTCTGCAAGTGCTGGTGGTTGAACCACTTAGCCTTTTCAGGGTCAAATCTTGATCCCGATTTACCCACCTTATCCAGCTGAAATTCCGAAACCAGCTCCTCCAGTGAGAACAACTCCTGCTCTGTTCCTGAGTTCCAGCCAAGCAATGCAAGCAGGTTAATGCAGGCCTCGGGCAGGTAACCTTCCTCCCTGTAACCAGGGGATACGTCTCCTGTACCTGGATCTTTCCACTCCAGTGGGAACACAGGGAATCCACCCTTATCTCCATCCCTCTTGCTCAGTTTTCCCTTGCCCGTGGGCTTCAGGATCAGGGGAAGATGAGCAAACTGAGGCATCAGGTGCTCCCATCCAAAGGCCCTGTAAAGAGAAACATGAAGGGGCAGGGAGGGCAGCCATTCCTCTCCGCGAATCACATGAGAAATTGCCATCAGGTTATCATCCACCACATTGGCAAGATGGTATGTGGGCATCCCATCCGACTTGAAGAGGATCTTATCATCCAGGGTGGAACTGTTTACCACCACCTCTCCCCGGACCATGTCATGCATATTTATCTCCACACCCGGCTCGAACCTGAACCGGATAACATAGGGGGTTCCTGCAGCTATCAGATCCTCTGTAGTTTGTCGGTCCATCGTAAGGGAATTTTTTAATGAATCCCTTACCCGTGCATCATATACAAAAGTTTCACCCTTCGCTTCGTACTTCTTCCTGAGGTTTTCCAATTCTTCGGGCGTATCAAAGGCATGGTAAGCATGACCCCTGTTAATGAGTTCCAGCGCATATCCACTGTAGCGTTCCTTGCGCTCCGACTGTCTGTAGGGACCAAAACTTCCACCCTGCCGGGGACCTTCATCCGGTATCAATCCACACCATTCCAGGGATTCAATAATATAGTCTTCCGCGCCGGAAACAAACCTGGACTGATCGGTATCCTCGATGCGCAAAATAAAAGTACCTCCCTGCCTCTTTGCAAAGAGATAATTAAATAAGGCCGTTCTTAAGCCGCCTATGTGAAGTGGTCCTGTTGGACTGGGTGCAAATCTGACCCTGATATTCTGACTCATACCTTTTCTCTGTTTGGACAAATATAGAAAAATGGTTTTGTTGTGGGGATCAATTCAATGAATGCTTGTCCAGGAATTGAGGATAAAGCTCACCGGCAGAGATTACAAGGCAAATTAACTGATATGCTGGTCAACGATCTTCGCCGATGCAAGGCAAAGTGGAATTCCCCCACCCGGATGCACACTTCCACCCACAAAGAAAAGTCCTTTATATTTCTTCAGGAAATTGGGATGCCGGCTAAATGCAGCGATTCGACTGTTGGAACTATTGCCGTAAAGTGCTCCCCGATGAGAATAGGTACTGGCCTCAATGGATCGTGGATCGGCCACGAATTCCTTGAGGATGAATGACTCAATCTTCACTCCGAGCATCCTGTATATTTTTTGAAGGATATTTTTCCTGGACTGCTCGATGAGGTCGTCCCAATCCTGACCAAGGTTCTCAGGTACATTGATCATCACATACCAGTTTTCCTTTCCCTCGGGTGCATCACTTCTTACCATTTTTGAAGTAATAAACAGGTGTACGGTGGGATCATCATAAATCTCCCTTTTATGGCTCAGGTACCTGAATTCTTCCCTGTAGTTGGCAGAAAACAGGATATTGTGAAGATCCAGTTGCGGAAATTCCCCGTCTATGGCCCAGTAAAAAATCAGAGCGGAAGTACTTTTCTCCTTTTTAAAATGCTTTACCGGGAAAGGGATATCTTCAAGTAAATCCCTGTAAAGGTAAAAAATATCAATGTCGCTGACCACAATATCAGAAGGGTAGATCCCACCCTCAACCACCACCCCTTTCGCTTTCCTCCTATCCATTACCACCTTTTCAACGGGTTGATTGAAATGAAAGATCACTCCCAGTTTATCCGCCAGTTCCTTTAACCCATCTGCAAGAGAATACATTCCTTTTTCAGGAAAGCAGGCTCCAAGGTTGTGTTCCAGATGGGAAATGACATTCAGGGTTCCCGGAGCCCGATAGGGATCGGAGCCAATGTAGGTGGCATACCTGTCAAACAACTGAACCAGTTGCTTTGAATCGAACCGCTTTGTATTTGCATCGTGCATGGTAACCATGGAGTCCAGTTTCCATGCTTGCAAAAACGCTTTCAAATATTTCTGAGAAATAAAGGTGCCCCTATGATAAAACGTATTGAATATGAAAAGTTCACTGGTCAGTTCGTATATCTTTTTACTTCGCTCCAGGTGCTGTTGAATCCGGTCGGCCGGTTCCCCAAACACATTTTCTACTTCCTCCAAAAAATGCTCATGATCGGCAAAAGCATTCAGGATCTTTCCATCTTCATAAAAATATCGCGTGATCACATCAAGCTTTCGGGTTCGGATTGAAGTTTTCATCTCTTCACCCGCAAGTATGTATAGTTCATCAATCAGGTCAGGCAGCATAAAAAATGATGGTCCGGTATCCCATCTGAAACCCTCCCAGCTTATACTGTCCAGCTTTCCTCCCGGTTTAGCAGATTGTTCAAATACAGTCACATGGTGACCCCTGCTTGCAAGACGAATGGAGGCAGCCAGTCCTCCAATGCCGGCACCCACAATATTTACCGAATGCTTCATAGGTGTATGATCTATCCATTATGAAAATTACGCATAAATCTGTTATGTTGTTTATCATTTTTTTAGCGCAGCAGAAACTCCTATTTTCGCAATCAGACATCAAATCTATAATTCATGGACAACATCATGGTGATTGGTGCCGCTGGACAGATTGGATCTGAACTGGTGGTGGAACTCAGAAAGATTTATGGCAGCGATCATGTATTTACTACGGATATCAAACAGCCTCCGCCAGATATTATGGAGGGGGGGCCGTTCCAGATCCTGGATGTAATGGATGACAAGCAACTGATCCATTTCATCATCCGGAACAAGATCAATCAGATATATCACCTTGCTGCAGTTCTTTCAGGGAATGCAGAAAAACTTCCCACCCAGGCCTGGAAAATCAACATGGACAGCCTGATGAATATCCTGGAGGTAGCCAAAATGGTTGATGAGGTAAAAAAAATATTCTGGCCCAGTTCCATTGCTGTTTTCGGTCCCACCACACCTCGAATCAACACACCCCAGCTGACTATCCAGGAACCCATTACCGTGTATGGGATCAGCAAGCTGGCAGGGGAACGCTGGTGTGATTACTATTTTAACAAATACGGAGTGGATGTCAGGAGTCTGCGCTACCCCGGGCTCATCAGTTATAAAACCGAACCCGGGGGAGGGACCACCGATTACGCGGTTGAGATCTTCTATGAGGCCATTCGCCAAGGCAAATATGAGTGTTTCCTGGGTGAGGGGACGACGCTGCCCATGCTTTTTATGCCCGATGCCATTAAAGCCACCATCCAGCTGATGGAGGCTGAACGGTCCCGGTTAACCATTCGCAGCAGTTACAACCTGGGTGGGATGAGCATTACACCTGACCAGGTACACCAGGAGATCCGTAAGCACATTCCCGGATTCACCATCCGGTACAATCCCGATTTCAGACAGGCCATCGCCGATTCATGGCCACACAGTGTGGATGATACAATAGCACGAGTGGACTGGGGAGTTGAGCAGACCTACGACCTGAAGAAAATGACAGAGATCATGTTGAAAGAGATACAGAACAAACTTAATTCATAGAATATGTACGGAAAAATAAAAGAGCACCTTCAGGCTGAACTTGAAAACATCCGGGAGGCCGGGCTATTTAAATCCGAGCGGATCATTACCTCTTCCCAGACGGCAGAGATCGAGCTGGATAGCGGAGAGAAGGTTTTGAATTTTTGTGCCAACAATTACCTGGGCCTGTCCAATCACCCCGACCTGATCCAGGCCGCAAAGGAAGCGCTTGACTCACATGGGTTTGGCATGTCATCGGTCAGGTTCATCTGTGGAACCCAGGACATACATAAGACCCTGGAACAGAAAATCGCTGCATACTTTGGAACTGAAGACACCATCCTATACGCAGCCTGCTTCGATGCCAACGGCGGCGTTTTTGAACCCCTCCTGACTGCTGAAGATGCCATCATTTCCGATTCATTGAACCATGCTTCCATCATCGATGGGGTTCGGCTCTGTAAAGCACAACGCTACCGGTATAAGAACGCCGACATGGAAGACCTGGAACAACAGCTGATCCAGGCCCGTGAACAACGCTTCAGGATCATCGTCACCGATGGAGTATTCTCTATGGATGGGAATGTGGCGCCGGTAGACCGCATTTGTAAGCTGGCAGAAAAATATGATGCCATGGTGATGGTGGATGAATGTCACTCGGCAGGCGTCGTGGGAGAAACCGGCCGGGGAGTGACAGAACTATTCAACATCAGGGGCAAGGTGGACATCATCACCGGGACCCTGGGAAAAGCATTCGGAGGCGCCATCGGCGGATTTACCACCGGTAAAAAGGAGATCATTGAAATGCTTCGCCAGCGCTCAAGGCCCTACCTCTTCTCCAACTCCCTTCCACCTTCGGTTACGGGGGCCGGAATCAGGATGTTTGATATGATGGATGAAACCACTGAGCTACAGGAAAGGCTGCATACCAACACCGAATATTTCATGGAAAAAATGCTGGCTGCAGGATTCGATATCAAACCCACCCAGTCAGCCATCTGTGCGGTGATGCTGTATGATGCAAAACTATCCCAGAAATTCGCAGCAAGACTACTGGATGAGGGGATCTATGTGATTGGCTTTTACTTTCCGGTGGTACCCAGGGAACAGGCCAGGATCAGGGTCCAACTCTCTGCTGCCCATCAGCAGGATCACCTCGACCGGGCCATCAACGGCTTTATTAAAGTGGGAAAGGATCTGGGGGTCATTGACTGATCTCAGGATTACTGATTACACAAGTCTCCTTCTGCTGAGCCCGGCATCGGACAGAACCAGGATAAATACGGCCACAAGTGCTGAAAGCAAACCTGTGGAAATATTAATGTCTGATAGAAAATTCAGGGAAAAGCTCATTTCCGGCAATTGCCACCTGGATAGAAAATCCAAGGTAATATTCATTTCGGGCAATTTCAGCCTGTTTTCGGTAAGCTTGCTACCGGGTTCTGAAAATAGTATTGAAAGTAAAACTGTTCCCAGTATTAAAATGATGATTATGATCCTGCCATCCCTTCCAATAATGGGCTTATAGATCTTCTTTCCCGGCTCAGACTCGATTTTATCCATCACATAACCGGTAAACTGCCGGGGTGCAGGTACGATCCCCGTCTCTCTGATGAGCTTATATATTTTCGAATCCCTGTCCATATTACAAAATTGATGATATTTCCGATTTTAAGTTACTGCTGATCACCTGGTACATTCTTTTTCTTGACCTGTGAAGCTTAATCCTTATGTTGCTGCTGGTAAGACCCGTTACCCCGGCGATCTCATCCAGTGACAACTCATCATAGTAGAATAATGTAACAACCACAGCATCCGTTTCAGGAAGCGCCTCAATGGCCATTTGTAAATACCTCCTCCTCTCTTCCAGCGACAATCTGTCAAGACCATTAATATCGCTCTCATTAACCTCATCTACCGGCATTTCATCCACCAGATCAATGACCTTTGTTTTCTTACGGATCACACTGATGCAATGGTTGTAAGAAATCCGGTAAAGCCATGTAGAGAACTTTGACTTCTGCTGGAAGCCCTGTATGTAACGGTATGCCTTCACAAACACCTCCTGTGCTGCTTCCGCAGCATCCGTCTCATTGGTAAGCATCCTGAGGCATATGGTGTACACCATGTCCTTGTAAGTATCAACCACCCAGGTAAATGCCTTTTTATCTCCCTCCTTTATGCGGTCGATGTAGTATGTCTCTCCATGGATCTCCATGCAATGTATATGACGACTCAGTTAGCGAAAACGTTACAGATTCTCACAACTTTTCTTCCCCGCAATATTTACACGATCAATTTGTGAGTCAAATTATGACATAATTCTGTAACATGAAAAGAAATTGAAGCGTCAAAGATGTAACAAACAACGTTTAACCAAAACCAAATAATTATGTTATCAGATATTTTTGTACCCGTTTCAATCTTCGCAGCCACCTTCGGGATAATATTTGTGATCGTCACAGCCAGGAATCGTGAACGGATGGCTATGATTGATAAAGGAGTCAATCCACAGGACTTTATGAATAGATCGAAACCCAGTGTTTATGGCATCCTGAAATGGGCCTTGCTTCTGGTGGGTCTTGGATTCGGACTGTTTATTGGCAGTTTGCTTGAGACCTATACCCAAATCCAGGAAGAACCAGCCTACTTTGCTTCTACCTTGTTTTTCGGAGGACTTGGCCTGGTTGTTGCTTTTATAATTACAAAAAAGGCTGAAGATCAGGGATAACCTTCAAGTAATGCCCGGAAGGGATTAACAACATTCACGGATTATCCGCATTTGGAGGAGCCACAATCGGTACATATCAGGCATCCCTCCTGGTAAAGAAGGTTGTTTGAACTACATTCTTCACATTTCTGATCCGATTTGGCTTTTGTTCCGTTGGGTATATATTTCCTAAGTGATCGGACCACACCCGCACTCCAGGTATTGATCGATTCATTATCCAGTCTTAATGAACTGATCAGGTTGATGGCATCTATCACCGGCATTCCGTGCCTCAACACACCTGAAATCAATTTGGCATAGTTCCAGAACTCCTTGTTGAACTGGTGAGAAAGGCCTCCCATGGTCACCTTATAACCGTATTTATCCACATACTGGAAGTCATACCGTTTGGTTCCATCCTCATTTTTCGTTTTGAGGATCTTTCCTTTCTTTACTTTGGATGGGATCGGGAAAGTATCCTCTTCTTTCCGTCCGGTAAAGATCTCGTAAGGTTTATCCTTGAGCAGCCCAATGAATGCGATCCAGTCTTCATCATTGTTCTTAAACCTGAGTATCTCGGCTTCCAGCTCCCTGGGTCGCTTGATGGGAAATTGTGATTCTCCCTCCTTATTTTTATCATTGGCCACCAGCACACCTGCCCTGGATCCGTCACGGTAAACAGTCACCCCTTTACATCCGCTTTTCCAGGCTTTGACGTACAGTTCACTTACCAATTCCTCCTTTGCATCTGAAGGAAGATTGATGGTAACACTGATGGAGTGATCCACCCACTTCTGGATGGCTCCCTGCATTTTTACCTTCTGGACCCAGTTCACATCATTGGATGTGGCTTTATAATAGGGAGATCGCTTTACCAGTTCCTTCACATCCTCATCGCTGAAGTTCTTCACCTCATCCGGATCCATACCATTCACCTTCAGCCAGTTAAGGAAGTTGTGGTGAAATACATTGTACTCCTCCCAGCTATCACCCACCTCATCCACAAATGATATATTTGCTTTCTTATCGTTGGGATTCACTTTCCGGCGGCGCTTATAGGCCGGCAGGAATACCGGTTCGATACCGGAACTGGTCTGGGTCATCAGGCTGGTTGTACCGGTGGGAGCAATGGTGAGCAGTGAAATATTCCTTCGACCGTGCTGTTTCATCTCTTCGATCAATTGCGGATCTTCTTTTCCCAGCCTTTTAATAAACGGATTATCTTTTTCCTTATTAAAATCGAAAATTTCAAATGGTCCGCGTTCCCTTGCCATTTTCACAGAGGACCGGTAAGCTTCGATGGCAATAGTTTTATGTACCTCAACGGAAAAATCAATGGCATTTTCACTTCCATAACGAAGCCCCAATCCTGCAAGCATATCTCCTTCAGCAGTAATGCCCACTCCGGTCCTTCTTCCCTCCAGGGCCTTCTTCCTGATGTTTTCCCACAGGTTGATCTCTACCCTTTTGATCTCTTCATCCTCCGGATCTGCATAGATCTTATCCAGGATGGCATCCACCTTTTCAAGCTCAAGATCGATGATGTCATCCATGATCCTTTGTGCCAGACCCACATGTGTACGAAACTTGTCCCAGTTGAATTTAACCTGTTCTTCAAAGGGATTTTCCACGTAACTGAAAAGGTTGATGGCCAGCAACCGGCAGCTGTCGTAGGGACAGAGAGGAATTTCACCACATGGATTGGTGGAAACAGTTTTGAATCCCCTGTCGGAATAACTATCAGCCACCGATTCCCTGGAAACGGTGTCCCAGAAAAGAATTCCAGGCTCTGCCGATTTCCAGGCATTGTAAACAATCTTTTTCCACAATCCCCGGGCATCAATTTCCTTTGTATAACTGGGATTCACCGAATCAATGGGGTACTGCTGCACAAAAGACTTTCCTTCAACTACAGCCTTCATGAATTCATCGTTGATCCTCACCGAAACATTGGCTCCTGTTACTTTGCCTGCTTCCAGTTTCGCATCGATAAAATTCTCAGCATCGGGATGCTTAATGGAAATGCTCAGCATCAACGCGCCTCTCCTGCCATCCTGGGCTACTTCCCTGGTGGAATTTGAATAGCGTTCCATAAACGGTACCACACCCGTGGAGGATATCGCACTGTTCAGGACCGGACTGCCTGTGGGCCTGATATGTGATAGGTCATGCCCTACACCCCCACGACGTTTCATCAACTGTACCTGTTCCTGGTCGATCTTCATGATCCCCCCGTAAGAATCAGCAGCGCCATCATGTCCGATCACAAAGCAATTTGAAAGGCTGGCAATCTGAAAATTATTGCCAATTCCGGTCATGGGCGATCCCTGGGGAACAATGTATTTGAATCCGCGCATCAATTCAAAAAGCTCATCAAAGGAGAGGGGGTTGGGGTATCTATTCTCAATGCGGCTGATTTCAGATGCAAGGCGCCTGTGCATGTCATCAGGTGTACGTTCATAGATCTTGCCATAGGAATCTTTCAGTGCGTATTTATTCACCCAGACCCTGGCAGCCAGTTCATCACCATCAAAGTACTCCACCGAGGCGTTAAAGGCTTCATCAATACTGTACGTGTGCTGAAGCTTCTGCTCTTCTCCTGTCACTCCTTCTGTTTTTTCGATAAGCTCCTTTTCAACAAACGCCATGTTTTTCTGTGGTACTGCCTTTTCTGCCATTCTTTTCAAATTAGAATATTAACTAGTCCGCAACCTGTTGATCTTTTGCGCCTTACAAGCCGAGGCCTCTTTAAAAGAGATAAAGGGACCCTTTTTTCACATTGTAAAAATCAAATGACTTTCCTTAAAAAGGATGAAAAAGGGGTCCTCCGCGATACAGATTCCGGGTTATGAAATTAAGAAGAAATCAATAGTAGATTGGGTGAAATGGACCCGTTTTTATTAACAAGAAATCAACCCCACAGCTAACTCAATTAAAGTCAGACACATGAGAAAAATCACAATTTTTTCTTCTGTAAAAAATCGTTACTTGACTGATATTGTGGCGATTATGGAATACCACGAAATCCTTGTGCCCTCTCGATCCCAGTGTTCACGCGGAACTCCTCCTCATTGAAAACTTCCTTATCAGCAGCAGGTAGGGATCGAAAAAAAGTGACTGCCCTTTTAAGACAAGCCTTTTTCCTGTTTTCGGGATGTTGGATGAGTTGCCTAAGCGAATGCGAAGCATGTGGTTCAGCAACGAAAACAATATCCGGAGATAGAAAAAAAAGAGACTGCCCTTTTGAGACAGCCTCTTTTTTGATTGAAAAATGTGGTGTTAAAAGATATAACGGATCCCTATCTGGGCCTGCCAGCGTGAACTGTTCACACCGATGTCATCAATATCCCAGACATCTCCGTCGGGAGCATCAAAGGAAAAGGTAGGTGTGCCACCATCGATATCATCCGCAAATCCTTCAAAATCGATGAGCCGTAACGCCTTGTTGCCGACATAATACATGCGGCCCCACTTATTGTTGATCAGGTTACCCAGGTTGAACAGATCGAAGGTCAGCTGCAATGTATGCTTGATATCTCCTCCGGACACGTAAATATCCTGTGCAAACTTGAAATCAAAGATACTGGCAAAAGGCATGCGGGCTGCATTGCGCTCAGCATATTCTCCCCTGCGTGTACTCAGGTAGTCATCATTTTCAATGAAGTTATCCAGGGCTGTCCACTGCGCACCGGCAGTAGCGTCATCGGAGAATACAATCTCGCTCTGTGAAGCGGGCACGTAGACCAGGTTACCAGCATTTTCACCTTCACCATTCAAATCACCATAGTCATTATATACATAGGAGTATACATCGCCTGACTGGCCATTGTAGTAAAGGGTGAAAGAGGAAGTCATGTGACCAATCCAGTCTACTTTGTAGTTCACATAACCAAGAACCCTGTGGCCCAGGTCAAAGTCTGAGACACTCAGGTCCAGGTAGTTCAGGCCACTGACATTTTCCATGTACCTCCACTGGGAACTGTTCTGACTGGATGTTCCGTCATTAAGTGCCATGGCACGGCCGAATGTATAGGCCAGGCTGGCTGTCAGACCATTGCTAAAGGGCTTCTGCAGCTGAGCAGTAAAGTTATAAGTATACCCTTCATTGGTATTGGTACCCAGCATCACCCGTGTATAGTCATCAGTAATGTTGTCATCGGAGAAATAGTTCCGGTTGTCGGCACCAGCCAGTTTGCCAGCCGGATTGGGATCCACATTCACATTAAAATAGTTCACATTGTTCAGCGTCCTGGTATAGAGTACCTCCACAGTTCCGATCAATCCCCAAGGCAGTTTCTGGTCCACAGCCAGGTTGGCCCTGAACATCTGGGGGAATTTGAAGTTTTGTGCGAATAGGTCCACCTGTCCGCCGTAATCGGCTTCGGGATAACCGAAATCGGGATTCTTGTACTGGTTATCCCATTCGGACCTGTATGTGATAGGGTTTGCTCCACCATTCCATGAACTCCTGTGATATACACCACCAATGGTCACCCCACTGTTGGTATACGAACCACCGGGCCATACCAGTGGCAGGCGTGAGGTAAAGACACCTACACCACCACGCAGCTGGGTGGATTTGTCGCCCGATACATCCCAGTTAAATCCTACCCTGGGGGAGAACATAAGAGAGGATTTCGGCATCTGTCCTGATTGTGCACCCTCCATGTCCCATCCTGCAGCCTCAAGTTCTGGGATGGTGGTATTGTTGAAATGATCATCCACCGGGTTGTCGGTCAGGAACATAGGCATGTCTACGCGGATCCCGAAGGTGATCTTCAGGTCCTGTGATGCCTGGAATTCATCCTGGGCATAAAGACCCCACTGAAGCATGTTAAAGTCGGCAGCAGCGGCTGATCCGTCGCCTGTAATGTCGTCCACCAGTGAATAACCTCTTTCATACTGGTATGCAGGAACTTCTCCAGCAGTACCAACTGTCATGAAATCAGCAATGGATGAATACCTGTACTCACCAAAATTCTTCCTCATGAAGAGGTTATAAGTGGATGAGAATTCAATGTTGGTACCCACAGTGATGGTGTGCTTTCCTTTGTAGATACTGTAGTTATCTGTGATGGTGAGCACATTTTGGTCAAGCGCGTTTGCGGTTGAATAAGGTTCAGAACCAAAATAGAGGGTTCCGCTGCCATCATATACCCTGGTCGCAGGGAAATTATCCCCGTAAGGATCCCTGTCATCACGGACCGCGGTATACCCGATCACAAGGCTGTTTGAGCTTGAGGTCAGGTTTGATTTCAATTCAAGCGCTGTTGAATTGGTAACGCTGGGGAAATACTGTGCATTGTTCAGGAAATTCAGCGAACTGGAACTGGAACTGTTGGTTTTAATTGCCTCCAGGCTGGTATAACTGTGCCTGAACATCAGCTTGTGCTTCTGGTTGATGTTCCAGTCAATCCTGGCAATCAGCTTATTGGAATTGAGCTCATCGGCCTTGCTCATGTATGTTCCGGGATCATATCCAAAGTCATTCTGTAATTTGGCCGCAACTGCATCAATGGTTGCCTGGTCGCTATCGCCAGAATAATCGGCAAAACTAAAAGGCTTGGGAGTCTGTTCCCGCTGCATCTCACCGTTGATAAAAAAGAACAGTTTGTTCTTAATGATGGGTCCGCCCACCCTGAATCCGTAAGTATTGGAACTGAACTCAGGCAATTTTGTCCGCTTCACATCTTCATTATCGGTGGGAGTCTTTCCCGCCAGTCCTTCGTTCCTGAAGAAATAGTAAGCCGAACCTGTCACCTTGTTGGAACCACTTCGCGTTACCGCGTTGATGCTGGCACCGGCAAAACCTGACTGGCGAACATCATAAGGAGCCAGGGTGATCTGGAACTGTTCGATGGCATCCATACTGATGGGGGTCCCATAAGTCTGGCCACCGTTGGTACCTGTTGGTGAAAGTCCGAATACATCGTTGTTCACTGCACCATCGAAAGAGATGGCGTTATAGCGGTTATTGATACCGGCGATGGAGATGGCTCCGTTCCCATCCACGATGGCCTGTGGGGTCATCCTGGTAAAGTCAGCCAGGTTCCTGTTCACCGATGGAAGATCGCCGATCTGTTCGGCTCCCACAACGGTTTCAGCCCCTGTCCGGTTCCCGTCAAATACATCATACTCCTTAACCCGACGGCCTATAATTTCTACCTCGGCAATGGCCACCTTGGTCATCCCAAGCTCTACATTGATCTGGAAGGTCTGACCCAGTGTCAGATAAATATTTCCCTGTTCGTGGTTCTCATATCCAACATAGGAGACAGTTACCTTGTAAGGTCCGCCGATGTTCATGTTCGGAATACGGAAAAATCCCTTTTCTCCTGTAATTGCTCCGAACTGCGAACCTGTAGGTTCATGCACTGCAACCACCGTTGCACCTGCCAGCGGACTGGAATTGTCGTCCAGGATCTGACCGTTCATACCTGCGGTGGTCGTACCCTGGCCCATTACACTCAACGCCAGTCCCAGGACGGCAAATGAGAGCAATAACTTTCTCATGGTTTTCATAGACATTTTTGTTTTTAGTAAATATAGGTTAGCTGCGAAATTATGTATAGTCAACTTCGGAAACATTAAGAAACCTTTAAGGAAATATTAAAAAATTATTGTGATTGTTCATATTCCAAGCAAGTACCCCAAAAATATGAAGAAATCCCCGCCCGGAAAGAAACTCTACAGCATATTAACTTCTGATTTTTTACACACTCCTTCCATGATGACCGAAGTCGCTCCAACCCTTTCCTGTACGTACTTTCCGGCGATCTCCGATGAGGTTTTCAACAGGTCCGGATTTTCCAATTGTTGATGAATGGTGGATAAAAGCTCATATTGGTCCTGAACCGGGAAGGCGCCACCGATCCCGGTAAGCTCAACCGCCTCGGAAAACTTTTGGTATGTGGGACCAAATATAACGGGGAGTCCATAGGTGGCCGCCTCCAGAATATTGTGTATCCCTTTGCCAAATCCGCCCCCGATATAAGCAAGGTTACCATACCTGTAGAGATAGGAAAGCTGTCCGATGGTATCGACAATCACAACCCTGGTACCGGGTGGCAATTCCTGTTTCATCTCGGTAAATAGCACACTTGCAGGAAACCGTTTTCTTAAGCGCAGGATGTGGGCGTCTGACAATTCATGGGGGGCGATGATCCACTTGGTATGGTCAGGAAGTTTTCTATAGGCATGTTCAAGGATTTGCTCATCCCTCTCCCATGTACTGCCCGCAACAATAACCTTCGATCCCCGTGCAAATGCTTCAAGGGCTTCATTGTTATAATCAGTTGCGACTACCTGCCGAACCCTGTCAAACCTTGTATCTCCTGCTACGGTAACCCGTGCAATGCCGACCTGTTCAAGGAGCTTTTTCGAATCCTCATTCTGCACGAAAATATGTGTAAAACAATCCAGAAACTTCCTGTACCATCCGCCATACCATTTGAAAAATACCTGGCCCGGCCGGAACTTCCCCGAGGCCAGGAAAATAGGAATATCATGCTTTTTCAAGCTGTGCAAAAAGTGGTACCAGAATTCATATTTAATAAAGACAGCCATTTCCACGGGAAGGGTTTCCATCATGAGGCGGGCATTTTTCCCTGTATCCAGCGGGAGGTACATTACATGGTCTGCCCCTTCGAAGTTCTTTCGCTTTTCATATCCTGACGGGGAAAAAAAGGTAAGCAGGATTTTGTGGCCGGGAAACTGCTGACGGAACGCTTCGATAATGGGTCTGCCCTGCTCAAACTCTCCCAGGGAGGCGCAATGAAACCAAATGACACGGTCCTCCTGCCCCATCCGCTGACATAGCTCTTTGTGCCATCCCTTTCTGCCTTTCAGCCATAATTTCGCTTTATGGTTCCATGGGGACACAATCCATGCCGCCATCCAGTACAACCTGATCCCTATATTATAAAATATCCTCATAAATGATAAACCAATTCAAGTTTTATTACGGGTGATCCTGCTCGCCAGCCAGACAGCCATGAATGCCAGGACCCAGGAGACAAACCTGACACTGATCACAGCATCGAGTACGGTGATTTCGGACCAGATTACGGTCGTTGCAAACCCGGTAACCAATCCCGCAATGACACCCTGGTAGGTTACTTTTTTCCATATGAGTATTAGCAGGATGACCGGACCAAAGGAGGATCCAAGGCCTGCCCAGGCGTAGGATACCATTGAGAAAATGAGTTTATCGGAGGTTAAGGCTATCAGGAAACCAATCAACCCCACCACAATGGTAATGATCCGGCTGGCCTTCAGCAATGAGGCATCTCCCGGGTCCCTGCCCAGGGTCCGGTGAAAGAAATCCTCAATGATGGAAGAGCTTATTACCAGCAACTGGCTGTCAGCTGTGGACATCATCGCTGCAATGGCTCCGCTGACTATTATTCCGGCCAGCCAGGCCGGCAGAAGTTCGTTGGCCATATATGGCATCACCTTTTCAATATCGTCGAACATTCCCTGTCCGTAAAGGCCCGCGCCTATCAGGCCAATGATCAACGCACCTGAAAAGGCCGGTATTATCCACGCAATGGCTATCCGGCGGGAAATCCTGATCTGCCCGGCATTCCTGATGGCCATGAACCTGGTGAGCAGATGAGGCTGTCCCATGTATCCCAGCGCCCAGCTCAGACCGCTGATGATCAAGGCTGCTGCTGCCCATCCGGTTTTACCCCCGGTAAAAGAAATCAACGGGTGCCCTTCCTGTGCTACAAGGTTAGCCAGCGGCTTTGTACCCTCACCCATTTCTTTCAATTCCAATAGTCCAACTACCGGAAGCACCACCAGGGTGCCGATCATAATGATCCCCTGGACCATATCGGTCCAGGCCACCGCAAAAAAACCACCCATCATGGTGTAAAAGATGATCACCATTGCGCCGATAATCATACCGGTGGTCTGGTCCAATCCAAACGTTACGTTCAGAATCTTTCCTGCTCCGTTAAACTGGGCTGACAGGTAGAAGATGAAGAAAAAGATGATGATAAAGGTGGCCAGCACCCTGATTACAGATTGTCCCTTTTCGAACCTGGCGGCAAGAAAGGTTGGGAGGGTAATGGCCTCAAGTCGTTCTGTCTCTTCGCGCAGGGCTCTGGCAATAAAGAACCAGTAAAAAATGATCCCTGTCACACAACCGAGAGCCGTCCAGAATTCGAGCAAGCCGGAAGCAAAAGCAGCACCGGGCAATCCCAGCAATAACCAGGCACTCTCCCCGGAAGCCCTCTCTGAAAATGCAACCACCCAGGGATTCAGCTTTCGACCCGCAATAAAAAAGTCTTTATGTGATTTATTTCTGGAATAGGTAATGAATCCGACCACCAGTATCACCACCAGGTAAAAAACAAAACCAATGAGCGCGAAATTCATGCCTTAATATAGAAAAAATCGATCAACCCCGATCAACCGGGAAAAGTTGTGGAGCCGTCGGGCTGGTAGGTATATTCCAGGGTGACTTCATTGTACATTTTCCCGGACTCCGCCTCGTAGGTTTGTATCTCTTTGATTAACAATTTCACATAATTATCGTCTGCTGTTTTCTGCACCCACACCTGGTATAGCTCCACCGTATCACTGACAGTCTCAAACTGCAGATCATTCTCAACTTCCCTGTAATTCTTATAAAAGCCGCGGGCACCTTCCAGCGACTCAAACTCTCCCGCCAGTGCAAACCCATTCACAAACTCCGGGGTATTAAAGCCTGGCAATGATACCAGACCACCCCCTTCAATAACCAGAAATCCTTCGTTGATAATATCCGGAACAGGCTCCCCCCGATAGGGGTACTTGTATGACTCGCCATCATCATAAGAATAACCGAACAAGTAATAACTTTCGGTTCCAAATAATTGGGAGCTCAGGCGGATCTCGCCGGTTTTATCAGGGCCTTTCAGTCCATCACATGCGCCCTGGCCAAACACCAGGAACATCGCCACCATAAATCTGATCATATTCCGTCCCATCTGTATAAAATCTAAAATGCTGCCATCAACAAATCAATATCCTTCGACGGGATGCCAAAACGCTGGCCAATGGCTTCATTGGTCAGGATCCCGTTATAAACATATACACCATGTCGGAGACCCACATTCACTTTGAGGTGTTTTCCCATGCCTCCATGTTCACCCATTCCCAGAATCAGGGGTGCAAATACATTGCTGATGGCAATGGATGCAGTCCGCGACACCCGGGATGGAATGTTGGGAACACAATAATGAATGACCCCGTGTTTTACAAACACTGGGTCTACCTGTGTCCTTATCTCGGAAGTCTCTATGCATCCACCCCTGTCAATACTAATGTCAATCACCACCGATCCCTTTTTCATCTCCTTGATCATCTCTTCAGTAATGAAGAAAGGCTGTTGCTTTTCATCCCTTCGGATAGCGCCGATCAACACATCGGCAGACCTGAGGGCCTTCAGGATAACTTTGGGATGAAATATGGAGGTAGGGATCATCTGACCCACCGCATTCTGAAGTCGTCGAAGCCGGTGAATGGAATGATCGAAAACTTTCACCTCCGATCCAACACCCATGGCTGCCCTTACTGCATATTCTGCCACCGTACCTGCACCCAGGATCACTACCTCTGTGGGCGTAATCCCTGTGACACTACCCAGCATAACACCCTTGCCACCTCTCACGTTGCTTAAGTATTCTGCTGCAATCAGCATACTGGTGGTTCCTGCTATGGCACTCATGCTTCTCACTGCAGGATAACACCCGTGTTCATCCTGTATCTTTTCAAATGCAATGGCGGTAACCTTCTTTTGCATCAGGCTCCTGATGTACTTCTCATCACTGTGGGTGAAGATCTGGAAAGAGGACAGCAGTGTCTGGCGCTCTTTCATCCACCCAATTTCTTCAATTTCAGGCGGACTGATCTTCAGGAGGATGTCGCACCCTCCGAAGACTTCCTGCCGGTTTTCGGTAATGATCCCGCCCCGTTCTGAATAGTCCGTATCCAGGTAATTGGCCGCCTTTCCTGCACCTGCTTCAAGGATAACCTCGTGACCATGCCCGGTGAGAATTTCAACAGCTTCGGGGGTAATGGGAACACGGCTTTCTACTTCATGTTCTTCGGAAGGGATCCCAATCTTCAACTGCTTCTGCTTATTTCCCACCTCAAGCATCTCTTCCTGAGGCATCAATCCCTCCATGCGGATGTTGAAAGAGGATGATCCGGATTTTTCCATCGTAATAATTGTATTAGGGTAGCCTAAAATTACACAATTAGGAAGTAAAGTCAAGATATTTTATAAAGCCGGGGATTAATACCTTATTTCCCTGGAACCATCTGTACCCACAACGATCCTGACAATCAGGGCATCCTCCGGTATTAAATGACTGGCTTTTTCAGGCCACTCAATGAGACAACGGGCTCCAGAATAGAAATACTCTTCATATCCAAGGTCGAACAATTCATCGGGATCTTCAATCCTGTACAGGTCAATATGAAAAATAGATGTGCCGTCGGGCGCAAAATACTCATTAATAAGCGAAAAAGTAGGACTGTTCACTTCTGCGGTTACCCCCAACGCCCTGCATAGTGCCTGAATAAAAGTGGTTTTGCCCGCTCCCAGTTCACCTGAAAAAGCAATGACCGGGGTCTCACCCGTTGCCTTTAAAAAAGCCACAGCAGCAGCGTCAATCTGGCCCAATGAGGGAATGGTAATGGTTCTCATACTTTACCTGACAGGAGATAGAATGGAGAGGGGTATTAACATTTCTTCCATGGAGATCCCACCATGCTGGAAAGTGTTCCTGTACAAATTCACAAAGTGGTTGTAGTTGTTAGGATAAACCATAAAATCATTATTCATGGCAAAGATATAGCTGGTACTTATATTGGTTCTGGGCAGATACACCTCCTCCGGATGATGTACTTCATACACCTCCTTTTTATTGTAATTCAGGTTTTTGCCCTGTTTGTACCTGAGATTGGTCGAGGTATTCCTGTCTCCGATCACCTTCACCGGATTACTTACCCTGACAGCTCCGTGGTCTGTGGTGATCACCAGTTTGAAATCATGCTGAGTCAGATGTTTGAGCAGGTCGTACAGGTATGAATGCTGAAACCAGCTGTGGATCAGCGACCGGTAGGAAGATTCATCAAAGGCCAGCTCCCTGATCATCTCCATTTCCGTACGGGCATGGGAAAGCATATCCACGAAATTATAAACCAGGATATTCAGATCGAAATTGAGCAGATCGCGGTAATTCTCCACCAATTTCTTTCCTGTTCGCTGATTGGTTATCTTTTCATAATTAAACGAGCAACTGATCCCGAGCCGTTGCATCTGAGCACGACACAGCTCCTCCTCGAATGCATTTTTACTCCCTTCATCCGACTCTTCGATCCATAACCTTGGATAGCGCTTCTGGATCTCAAGGGGCATCAATCCGGCGAATATGGCATTCCTTGCATACTGGGTTGATGTAGGTAGGATGCTTGAAAAAACTGTCTCCTCATCGGTCCTGAACAGATCACCGATCTCCTGTTCAATGATCTTCCACTGATCATACCGCAGGTTATCAATAATCACAACCATTACCTTACCCTGTTCGAGCAGGGGGAATACCTTGCGATTGAAAAGATTGGCAGACATCAACGGTGCATCGGATGCAGTTCGCGAAAACCAACCGGTATAATGGGTACGTATAAAACGTGAAAATTCTTTGTTGGCTTCGGTTTTCTGAAGCCTGAGGACATCTTCCATTCCTTCGGTACTGCTGGTTTCAAGTTCTCTTTCCCAGTAGACCAGCCGGGTATAGATCTCCACCCATTCCTGGAAACTGTTAGCGGTATTGATCTGCATACTGATCTGGTTGAACTGTGCTTGATAGCTGGAGGTGGTCTTCTCTGTTACCAGGCGTTTGGTGTCGATATTCTTTTTTATGGTAAGAAGGATCTGCTTGGGATTCACCGGTTTTATCAGATAGTCCGAGATCTTGCTGCCCAGGGCTTCATCCATAATATCCTCTTCCTCATTTTTGGTGATCATGACCACCGGAGTGGAAGGGGTGATGCTCTTGATCTTTTCAAGGGTTTCCAATCCCGATATACCGGGCATGTTCTCGTCCAGGAAAATAAGGTCAAAATCGTTTTCCTCCACCAGCCTGAGGGCATCTGCTCCGTTGGCCGCGGTGGTGACCTTATAATCCTTTTCCTCCAGGAACAGGATATAGGGTTTCAGAAGATCAATTTCATCGTCCGTCCATAAGATATGTATCTGCCTTCCCATTATTCTTCGTTCAAATAGTGATTAAGATAAAAAAGGTAATAGGGATTAAACACCTTCTGTTCTGATAGGATATCGAAGTTATCCAGTGATATGATCATCATCCGGTATTGAGAGGAAGGGATGCCGGCCAGGATTTCATCGCGATTTTCCTCTATCACCTGCATATATCTCATTGCTCCTTCAGAATTTGTAAATGTCACAACCGCCAGCATGTTATATGAATCTGTCAGTTCAACCCTCTCGATATTCAGATCATACTGATTGAAATGATCCAGGTTATAGTTTAACAGGTCAAAACTCACCTGGTTCACATTTTCACCCGAATGTAAAGCAATCAGGAAGTGGTGTTCCTGTTCGGGATCAAAAAGAGTATAGATCTCTTCTGCTTCCCTGGCCTGATCGGCCTCCTTGATGACCGGGAAAGCCACATACATGTAATCGATGATCTCCTGGGCCTGGATACTCTCCTCGGTGGACGGATGCTGAGCGATCAACGAATCGAGTTCTTCTTTCATTTCCTCTTTTCCACTGAAAGCTCCCACCGATAGCGCTTTAATATACTTGAACTTAGGTATAAGCGGATCACCCTCAAATCGTTCAATGGCACTGTCAGCATCGACAATTACCGAAGTATAATCCTTCCGGGAATACTTTTCGTACACCTGTTCATATACCCTGACAACCTTCTGTTCCTCTTCTTCCAGCTCCTGGATATAATTTGGATTGTTCAGTAATTTTGAATAATGCGAATCAGGGTACTTTGCCAGCAACCGGGCCTTATAATAGGCAGCCGTTTCGGGTTTCTGAATGGTATTATTCAGATCGTGCAGGCTATACATGGTGGGGGCAGGGTACCTCCCATCCGGATACCTTGTCAGCAATTCTTCAAAGAAGTTGATTGATTCATGGTAATCCAGCAGATTCTCTTTATAAATGACACCCATGTTAAAAAGCGCATTTTCCAGCCTCAGGTGTGACTGCTCCATGGCCGAATCATTAAGGGGGATATTGATCAGGTAGTACTCCCGGGATTTATTATCGAAGATTGCAGGGCCACTGCCTCCGTTCACACTGTCACCCGCTACACTCTCGCCTCCCGTAAGTTCTGCAATGCTTTGCTTGTTTTTTCTCCGCCAGTTATCTTCCAGGTTTCGTTCTCCCCATTTCATCCTGAATTCGGGCTGACCAAAACTTTTGGCATTCAGGTTATAGAAATACCATTGTCCTCCCTGCTGTTCACCCGCTCTTCCCCCGGTTTGTTTGTTATCATACAACATGGACTGGTTGAACGCCAAATCCTGCATGGCCTGCTGTTCTGCCAGCCTTGCTTCTTCCTCCTCCTGCCTCACCTGCTCGATGATCCCGTCAATGATTGCCAGTCGCTCCTCTTCAGGCAGTCCGGCCAGTATCTGGACACTGTCCTCAAGCTCGAACAGGCCGACGTTATAAACCAGTCCGTTCAGGCTTGCCGATAGTGAGGTAAGTCCGGCATACCCGGGATAGTCCTTATTAAGGAACGATACAGCTGAATCATAATACGCTGCCGAGAGAATATAATCAGGCTCTTTATAATAAATTTCAGCCAGGGTGAGGGAGGAATATCCTTTCTGGTATTGATTCTGGAGACTGGATGAGACCGACAGCTGGTAGTACTCAATGGCCTGTTCCTTATTGCCTTCCTCAAATGCTATGTTCCCCAGTGCAAAATAGATCTGGTCCTTATACTCCTTGTTTTTGCTGTCCCGGAGCATCTTCGTCAGCAGTTTCTTCAGATCCTCACTGCTGGTACTTCCCGATTCGTATACCTCTGCCATGCTCACCTTTGCATTGAAGGCCATCTCATAGGACGGATTATACCGGGTAACCCGCATATAATTTTCCAGTGCCAGGTTATTCTGGCCGGTTTCTTCATAGAGCTGGGCAAGAATATAAGAATACCTTATTTTCTCATCCTTTTCAATACCCTTCTGTGCTAATGCCATTTCGAGATGTTCTGCTGCTGCGGTGTACGCTTCCAATTTGATGTGGTATTGCGTCCTGGTAGTATGGTAAGGCTCCAGGTATTCTTCAGGAAACATACTTTCGTCAGCCAGCACCATGAGGATCCGTTCTGCTTCTCTCATCTCGCCAATCATGATATATGCCCGGGCCAGCCAGGTCATTGCCAGGAAACGGATTTCCTCATCAGGAAATGTAACCAACACATGTTTGAATGTCTCTGCCGCCAGAAAGAATTCACCCTGGTACATATAGGCCTTCCCCATAAGCATGTAGCAATCATCTACCCATTTGTTATACTCACTTTTTTCGAAAAAGGCCTTGTCTTTGGCCGATTGGTTCCCCTCTTTCACCTTCGGCTTGGCTGTGATGGAATGAAAAGTGATTACTTTAGTGGCTTTATCGATGGCCCGTTTCATATCTCCGGCGACCGCCGAATTCACCGACTCATCCTCATATAGAAAAATATCAAGGATTCTGTTATAATCATTCTTTATGCTCATCCTGCCTTTCTCCACTCCTCTGCTATAACTTTCATACCCATTATAGTAGATATTATAATGGGAAGTAAGGTTATGGAAATTTCTACTCAAAGAGGTGTTCTTTTCCACGCTGCAGGAGACCAAGCCGCAGAAAAAAAGAGTTATAACTACCCTGTATATGGCATTCCGAAAAAGCAAAATTGTCCGGTTTTGACAGGAAACTGTCAAGTTCTTACAAATAATTAACTGATTTTGAAATAACTTATTTTATTTGACCGGGAAAAAAACTCAGGATGCATTCACATCAACCACCTCCTTGATTTCAGGAACTTCATTTCTTACAGCTATTTCAACACCCGCTTTCAGGGTCTGCATACTAAAAGGGCATCCATTACAGGCACCTTTCATTTCAACCCTTACTACCATATCATCGGTAATATCCACTATGGAAATATCCCCTCCATCAGCCACCAGGTAAGGCCTGATCTTTTCAAGTGCCTTTTCAACACGCGTTTTAATATCTTCCATAATCTCGTCTTTTTACTGTGTTACTTTATTTGGTCGTTATTTCAACCTTTCTTGTGGGTTCCATTTCAATATTCCGTGTTTCAATGGCCTTCCTGACCATTTGTGCCAGGTTATGAAAAGCTTCTCCTGAAGGTTTGTTGGGGAACAGGGCCACTGGCTCGCCAGCATCACCCGACTCCCTGATTCCCTGTATGAGCGGTATCTGACCAAGCAATGGAATTCCTTTCTTCTCTGCCAGCTTTTTGCAACCTTCTTTGCCGAAAATATAGTATTTGTTTTCAGGAAGTTCTTCAGGCGTGAACCACGACATGTTCTCTATGATCCCCAACACAGGTACATTGATCTTTTCTCCGGTAAACATATGAATACCTTTAACCACATCAGCCAGCGCCACTTCCTGTGGGGTACTGACAATCACTATACCCGTTACCGGGACCTCCTGGACCATGGTCAGATGTACATCTCCTGTACCGGGAGGCAGATCTATCAAAAGATAATCCAGTGATCCCCATTTACCCTGGGTAATCAGCTGTTTTAATGCGCTGGTAGCCATAGGGCCCCTCCATACCACAGCATCTTCCGGACGCACAAAAAAACCTATCGAAAGCAGTTTTACACCATATTTCTCAATGGGAATGATCCACTCTGTTCCATCCTCGGTTCTGGCTGAAGGCCGCTCTCCTTCCACCTTAAACATCTTTGGAATGGAAGGACCATATACATCGGCATCAATTAATCCCACACTGGAGCCAGTTTGGGCCAATGCCACTGCAAGGTTGACTGCTATTGTGGATTTACCCACACCCCCTTTACCTGAAGCAATGGCCACAATATTTTTTACACCGGGCAACACTTCCGGTTTGGAAGGCATATCGGGAACCTGAACCTGGATGTGACCCTCCTTCAGGGCCTGGTCGCCGAATGCATGGTTAATGGCTCGGAAACAAGCCTTCTTAATGGATTGTATAAACGAATCATTGGGCCGGGTAAACTGTAAACCAAACCAGAGATCACCTTCTCTATACTGAATATCCCGGACCATGCCCATGGAAACAATACTTTTTTTTGTCTCCGGATGACGAATCCCTTCTAAAACCTCTAAGATTTTCTCCTTCTGTATCTCCATGAATCCCTCACATTTATAAGCCCAAAGATAGCTTTTTTTTATTTAGATTAAATTCTCATAGTCCCAGTTCAAGCACCGGATCCCAGAAAATATCCTGGAAATTGAGGATGCGATCCACGTCAATGACAGCGCCTTCATTTTCCAGCAATTCCTGCATGAGGTTTACCCCGCTAAAATGGTGTTTCCCGGTGATTAATCCATTCCGGTTAACCACCCTGTGGGCAGGAATGAACTCGGGCTGCAGTTGGGACTGGTTCATGGCCCACCCTACCATCCTGGCGGCACCTGGTGAACCAAGGTAACGGGCTATTGCTCCGTATGAGGTGACCCTTCCATGCGGGATAAGCTTTACTACTTCGTACACCCGATTAAAGAACCGATCATTCGATGTCATAAGGTAACTCCTTGATTTCCCGATCAACCGGCAGCCTGAACCGAATATAATTGATGCGAGCCCCTTCAGCCAGAAAACGGTTTTCATAATAGGTTTGTATAGAAACCGATTCATCCTTCCACCCCATGCAGTAAATGTCGTCTGAATTCATCTCAACGACGAGATTGTTGAACCTGGCCAGTTCCAGGGTATAGATGTAAAGCCCGTGATTATCTGTCTTCAGATTTATGATTCCTTCATCCATCAGGAACGCTCTGTACCTGTTCAGGAAGATCGCCCCGGTCAGCCGCTTTTTCCTCTGCCTTCTCTTCTCCTGGGGATCCGGGAAAGTGATCCAGAGCTCCTCTACCTCATTCCTTGCAAAAAAAGACTGGATAAAATCGATTCGTGTGCGCAGGAAGGCCACATTCGTAAGGCCTTCATCCTGGGCTGTTCGGGCTCCTTTCCAGATCCTTGCCCCCTTGATATCCATACCTATATAATTCTTCTCCCGGTTTTTCCTGGCCAGGCCCAGCGTGTATTCACCTTTTCCACAACCCAATTCCAGTACCAGGGGATGATCATTCAGGAAAACATCACGCTTCCATGATCCCTTCAGGTGGTAATCCTTTTGAAATACCTCCTCAATCGGGGGTTGGAATGCCCTTTCAAGGGTTTCCAGTTCCCTGAACCTTAACAATTTCTTTTTCCCCAATTTGATTATGGATTGACGCGTTCTATTCTAACTCCTATATCGGTTACCGGGAGTTCGGATGTTCTCATTCCCTGCTCAAGGGTAAATGTGTAAATCCCCACCTGTCTGAACTGCGTATGCTTTCTGTACAACAATCTTAACTCCCTCAGGTTGCCTGTTCCTTTGCCTATCCAGCTTCCATCGGGGGTGGCAAGCAAGAAGCTTACAGTGTCCTTCAGGTGCTGCCCCGAAGGCCCTTTCACATGAACAAACATATGAAGATTGCTCAGGGGATAATCCACCGTGTGGCGAATCTGAAGGTAAATGTTGTGCAATGAGGTGGTATCGGTAATATCGACTTCAAATTCCCCGGTGTCATTCCAACCCCATACTCCATTCTCTGTCCTGCTGTACTGGTCATAAACCATGGACGGATCGCAGGATACAAGGAGAGTGATCATCAGGAAGATCACAGAATAAGCAGCATTCTTCATCAGCTCTTACGTTGACTTCGGGGTGGCCTTCTTTTTTTATTTTTCCTTTTAGAGGAGCCCTTTTCAAAGCGGGTCAGGCTTCCCTGTCCTGCATCACTGGTATATTCCAGGTGTTCCGATCTGGTGTCTGAGCTAACTTCAATGAGTTCATCGGGCACCTTTCCTCTTTTATTCATTTCACTAATTTCGGTTACCCTTTCAGCAGGAACAGGTACCAGGGACTGGCCTCCGGTTCCTTCATACGCATACCACAGAATGTTCCTGTATACATCGGTTTTCAAATGGTACGCCTCTCCTTCTGCAGTCTTCAACGGTATTGATGTTTCAGGAAAGTGCTTGCGTGCATCTTCATATCCTGAAAGCTCATAATTAAGGCAACACTTCAGTTTTCCGCACTGTCCGGCCAGTTTTTGCGGATTCAGGGCCACCTCCTGGACGCGGGCAGAATGTGTACTGACCGAAACGAAATTTGTAACAAATGTAGAACAGCATAACTCCCTTCCGCAGGTGCCTATCCCTCCTATTTTTCCGGCTTCCTGCCTGGCTCCAATCTGCCTCATTTCAATTCTGATCCGGAACGTCTCTGCAAGCACTTTGATCAATGCCCGAAAATCGACCCTTTCATCGGCGATATAATAAAATATCGCCTTGGTATTATCACCCTGGTACTCCACATCCCCGATCTTCATATTCAATCCCAGGTCTTTTGCCAATTTTCTACTCTGAAGCATGGTTTGCTCCTCCTGCCGTATGGCCTCCTTCCATTTATCAATATCAAGCTGTTTTGCCTTGCGATACACTTTTTTCAGGTCTTCTGTATTGCCACTATACCTGGTCCTGGGACGTTGCTTTTCCACAATTTCGCCTGCCAGTGAAATGATCCCGATATCATGTCCCGGGGATGCCTCTACTGCCACAATATCTCCACGCTTCAATCTCAGGTCATTCACATTTCTGTAAAAACCTTTGCGTGTATTCTTGAAACGAATTTCAACCACCTCAGGAATATCCATATCAGAAATCTCCCGCAACCAGTTAAATGAATCCAGCTTGGAACAAGAACTGAAATAGGAGTCGATCCGGTCAGTGTTATCTTCGTTGATCTCGAGTTGTTTCTCAGAGCAGCATCCTCTTGCCTTAAGGCTTTCCATGTTGCAAAAATAGGTATTCAGTTCTCCAATTCAAAACCCGGTTAGTCAGCGTGGGGTGCCTTTTGCATCAACAACCTGATCACCTTTATGGAAAGGTCCATAAGTATGACCCTCGGATTTCCATTGGCTTCGATATGATTCCCGGCCAGACTGAATGTTTCCACAAGGGTATGAATATTTCCCCCATGGATAAAAGGACTGAATCTCCGGGAGAATTCATCTTCTTTCCGGGACATAAAATTCAGATCTTCCTGTTTCAGGGAAAGCATAAAATTTTCCCTCAATAGCTTCAGGGAGTAATCCACCAGCTGCTTTTGCCGTTCCCTGCCCAATCCTGCCACCTTATCAACCCAGTCATTGATCTCGATAATACTCTTTGAATAACATAGCCTCATAAGACTGGAAAAAAGCTCAAAATACTGCAGCTCATTTTCATCCTTGCGGAGGGTCTGAAGCGCTCTGTTAAAATTTCCGTTTGATTTCCTGATGGCATCGTCAACCATCTGTTGATCAGAACTATCCTGTTGCAATAATCCCTCTCGTATCGAGGATTCAGAAAGGGGTGGTATGAGCAGGAGCTGTGTTCTGCTCAAAATGGTCGGGAGGATCCTGTCGGTGTTCTCCGATACCATCAGGATCAATGTTTTATCAGGCGGCTCCTCGATCTGCTTAAGCAATTTATTTGCAGCGGCCTGATTCATCTTCTCCGGCAACCAGATGATCATCATTTTGTACTCCGATTCATAAGGTTTAAATCCCAGCTTTTTGATGATCTGCAGGCTTTCTTCTTTGTTTATTGAGCCCTGTTTGTTTTCCACGCCAATGGCTTCATACCACTGGCTTTCAGAAATATAAGGATTTGAAATGAAGACCTCCCTCCATTCTGTCATGAAATGGTCACTTACCGGGTCCTTTGCCACCTTTACAGTTTTCAGTACCGGAACAACAAAGTGAAGGTCGGGGTGCACCAGCTTACCGAACTTAACACAGGAAGGGCATACTCCGCAGGCATCTTCTCTCTGGCGGTCGTTGCACGAAAGGTATTGGGCCATGGCAACTGCCAGTGCAAGTTTTCCGGTTCCGGGAGGTCCAAACAATAACAGGGCATGCGGGGTCCGGTCATCCCTCACCATGTTCAGAAGCCTGTTCTTAACCTCCTGTTGTCCGATGATCTCTTTAAACAACATTTTTACTACAGCCTGTAAATGTAGAATTTCTTTTTTACCTTTGGAATTCCTAACTGGAATTGATTTCATTTACTAAAATTCTATATATATGCAAATTATTGATAATTATAGCTTTACAGGAATAAAAGTGATCATCAGAGTAGATTTCAATGTACCGCTTGGTGCCCAATATGAAGTGACTGACGATACCCGCATACGGGGAGCATTGCCCACCATTCAAAAGGTGTTGCAGGATGGAGGTTCGGTTATACTGATGTCTCATCTTGGCCGTCCCAAGTCAGGCCCTGAAGAGAAGTTTTCCCTGAAGCACGTGATCCAAGTTCTGTCAGATCACATGGGAATGGAAATTCAGTTTGCTGGTGATTGTGTAGGTGAAGAGGCTGCCGAAAAGGCTTCAAACCTGAAACCGGGGGAGATCCTGCTGCTGGAAAACCTGAGGTTCCACTCCGCCGAGAACAAGATTAAGACAGATGAGGAAAAGACCGCCACCAGGCTCTTTGCAGAAAAGCTTTCCAGCTATGCGGATGTCTATGTCAATGATGCATTTGGAACTGCACACCGGGCTCATGCATCCACGGCGGTAATTGCTGATTTCTTCGATTCAGATTCGAAAATGTTTGGATTCCTTATCAACAAAGAGATTCAGGCCATGGATAAGGTACTTCTCAATTGTGAAAAGCCTTTTACAGCCATCATGGGTGGCGCCAAGGTCTCTGACAAGATCCAGGTGATCGAGAACCTGCTCGACCGGGTGGATAACCTGATCATCGGCGGGGGAATGACCTATACTTTTATCAAGGCACGCGGGGGTAAGATTGGAAACTCATTGTGTGAGGAAGATAAACTGGATGTGGCTGCCAACCTGTTAAAGAAGGCCGAAGAAAAAGGCGTAAACCTGCTCCTTCCTGTTGACCAGGTGCTGGCAGATCGGTTTGATAACGACGCTTCCACCGAGTTGGTCAATATTGACAATGGTAAAGAAGGATTCATGGGCCTGGATGTGGGACCGGGAACGATTGAAGCCTTCTCCGACGTAATCATGAACTCCAAAACCATCCTCTGGAACGGTCCCATGGGTGTCTTTGAAATGCCTAGTTTCCAGAAAGGGACCGTGAGCATCGCACAGGCTATTGCTAAATCAACCGCTGAAGGTGCATTCAGCCTGGTAGGTGGCGGTGACTCAGTAGCAGCTGTGAATAAATTCGGACTGGCAGACCGTGTGAGCTATGTCTCCACCGGGGGTGGGGCCATGCTGGAGTATATCGAAGGCGAAGAGCTGCCAGGTATTAAAGCCATCAAAGGATAGCACCAGAATCGACCCAATGGATCCTGAACTACACCGGGCCATTTTTCAGATCAACGATAACAGAACCTTCAGGGAGACTGCCCTGAAGGTTTTTCATTACCAGGCTGAAAACAATCAGGTTTACAGGGACTATATGACCGGTCTCGGCATGGATCCCAGGAAGATAAAAGAGGTTGAGCATATCCCTTTTCTTCCGGTTGAATTCTTCAAAACCCATAAGGTTCTCTGCAAGGGACTGGAACCGGAAGTCGTTTTCGAGAGCAGCGGCACCACTCAATCGAATCCCGCAAAGCATTGCATCGCCGATCTATCCATTTACAGGGATAGTTTTATCAAAGGATTCCAGGGTTTTTACGGAGCGCCTGCCAGGCACTGTATTGTAGCATTGCTTCCATCCTACCTTGAACGCTCCGGATCCTCCCTGGTGTATATGATGGACCACCTTATCAAACTATCCGGACATCCCGACAGCGGTTTCTATCTGGACAACCTGGAGGAACTCGCTGCAGTGCTCCGGAAACGCAATGCAGATCTGCAATCCACACTCCTTGTGGGAGTGACTTTTGCCCTGCTGGACCTTGCCGAGAGCCATCCCATGGACCTGGGTGATCATGTGGTGGTGATGGAGACCGGGGGCATGAAAGGAAGGGGGGAAGAGCTGGTGCGCAGCGAACTGCACGAAACACTAACCCAATCGCTGGGTGTATCCGTCATCCACTCTGAATACGGTATGACCGAACTGCTGTCCCAGGGTTACTCCAAAGGGGAGGGAATCTTTCGCACACCTCCGTGGATGAGGGTACTTATCCGCGACGCAAACGATCCCCTTACCCTCCTTCCCGAAGAACAAACAGGTGGTTTGAATATTATCGACCTGGCCAATCTGTATAGCTGTTCCTTTATCGCCACAGGCGACCTTGGAAAGCGGTATGCGGACGGTAGTTTTGAGGTTCAGGGGCGGTATGATCATTCCGATATCCGTGGATGCAACCTAATGGTTCCCTGATAACAGCACTGCACGGTCCGCCCTCTTCAGTATTTTTTCCGTTCTCTTTTTGTTTTCAATGTATTACGCTGTATATTAGTTACATTGTATCTATTACAATTGTCTGAATTTGAATGGTGCCGGCAATGAACAAAACCCCAATCCTCCTCCTGTTCTTACTCCAGGTGATATTCATACAGAATCTTACAGCCCAGAATATCGATTCCCTGCTAAATAACAAAAGGGTGTATAATTCTGAAAGTATTGGAAAACACCCGCCGCCAAAAATCGACGGATTACTGGATGATGAAATATGGACCCTGGGGAAATGGCAGGGTGATTTTACGCAACAGTTTCCCTTTGGAGGAAAAGAGGCAAGCGAGAATACTTTCGTCAAGGTAATGTATGACAGGTCCAATCTCTATGTTGCCTTCATTTGCCAGGACAGTGAACCGGATAAGATCAGGGATATTTTGGGCAGGCGGGATGCACGAAGTGGCGATAACGCAGGAATCGCCCTGGATAGCTACTACGACAAAAGAACTGCATTTGAATTCAGTCTGACTGCAGCCGGACAGAAGATGGATCTGAAACATCTGGGCGATTATCATTTTGATTTTAACTGGGATGCGGTCTGGGACGGGGCCACATCCAGGAACGATACTGCGTGGATTGCGGAGATGAAACTACCCTTTAGCCAGATAAGATACGCCAACCGGGATGAGCATGTATGGGGATTGCATTTCTACAGGGTCATCTCCAGGAAATTCGAAGCGGATAATTGGCAATATATCCCCCGCGAAGCTCCTGCCATGGTATACCTTTTTGGTGAATTGAAAGGAATAAAGAATATCAGGACTTCACGCCAGGTGGAGTTCCTGCCCTATGCACTGGGTTCTCTGGCCAGATTCAAGGGAAATGAGAACACAGAACCGTTTAAGTTCAACGGCGGTCTTGACGCCAAAGTAGGGATCAGCAGTGACTACACTCTGGATCTCTCAGTAAATCCTGATTTTGGCCAGGTGGAAGCTGATCCTTCTGTATTAAACCTCACCTCCTTTGAAACCTTCTTTGAGGAGAAAAGACCTTTTTTCCTGGAGGGAAATGATGTATTTGATTTTGAAATGGATGGAGATATTCCCTATTATTCCAGGAGGATCGGCAGTGCACCTTCTTTTTCCAGCACCTATAATGAATGGGAGGTTTCGGAAATTCCTGACCGAACCACAATTCTGGGTGCAGCCAAACTGACTGGCAAAAACAGGAATGGATTATCTGTTGGATTAGTAAATGGATTAACGGCCAGAGAACTAGGCAGGGCGACAGATGATGCAGGTCTGGTAAAAAACATTGAGGTCTCCCCCATGAGTAATTATGTGGCATCACGACTAAAAAGAGATTTTAAGGATGGAAATACCATTGTGGGAGGAGTCTTCAGCCTGGTGAACAGGATCGCTGCAGATTCGGTAAGCGGTCAGTTGCTTCCCACCAATGCCATCAGTGGAGGTCTTGATCTGCTTCATCACTGGAAGAACAGGAATTATTACCTCGAAGTTAAAACCATCGCAAGTCAATTGAATGGTTCCCCGGGGGCCATACTTAAAAAGCAACTGGCACATAATCACCGGTTTCAGCGGCCCGATGCAGATTATCTTGAAGTGGACAGTCTCACGGAGCATTTATCGGGCCATGGAGGTCTGATCAGAGCTGGTAAGAAAGGAGGGAAATGGAACTTCTTCCTGCAGGGACAATACAGGAGTCCCGGTCTCAACCTGAATGACATGGGATATATCAGGCAGTCGGATTTTATGGGGGAACGGATCGAGATTTCATACGATATGAATGAACCGGGGAAGTGGATCAGAGATTATTATCTTCAGCTTTACCAGGAAGCACTTTGGAGTTTTGGCGGTGAGAATACAGGCAACCAGGTTGGCTTAATACTCGAGGCCAGAAACAACTGGTTATGGTGGCTTAAACTGTATCTGCAATATGACTTCACATATCTTGACATCCGCGAATTAAGGGGTGGACCGGCCCTGCGTAATGATGGGGTGTATATGATGGCGATATCTGTTGGAACCAACACTGCAAAAGATCTTTATGCCGCTATTGGTTACCAGCATAGAGCGTTTGGCATGGAACAATCCAATGAAGATTTTCTGGGTCTTAGCTTAACCTGGCTTCCCATAAAGAGATTGAAATTCAGCGGTATAGCGCGCTTTAATCAGCGACAGTACCACCAGCAATATGTAACAACAATTTCCGAGAATACAACCGATGAATATATTGTAGGAAATATAGACCACTATACGCTGTCCCTGACCTTCAGGGGAGAATTATTTATAACTCCTGAGTTATCCCTCCAATACTATGGCAGCCCCTATTATTCCGTAGGGAAATATGATTCCTTCAGACGGATAGACCAGGCATCATCAAAGAAGACAAGTGAACGCTGGGAAACCCTGGATCTCACCTATGACCCGGCACTGGATAGTTATTCATATGAAAGGAACTCAGAAACATTTCGGTTTGATAATCCTGATTTCAGTTTCATGCAATTCAGGTCAAACCTGGTATTCCGTTGGGAGTATAAACTGGGATCCACCATATATGTGGTTTGGTCACATGACCGATCAGGTTGGGAATCTATGTATAATCCGGTCAGGGATATTACCGGAGATCTGTTCGGTATTAAAGGGAATCATGTGATTATGGTGAAGCTTAATTTCTGGTTTTCTGTTTAGCTTATTCATCCTTCAGGGTAATCAGTCCGGCAAGTATGAAAGTCCACCACGATATTTCAATCCTGTATGCATAGCTTCTGAGCCGGCGGCTTATTTTGTTTCACATTTTTCTTATCTTTATATGTATGTGTGAAACAAACCGAAAAACATAGAACCCAAATTATTGGACAAAAATTGACACACCCTGATCACACTGCTTCCCTATCGATATCACCGAAATAAGAATCATTTAGACTCAATTCTATGATACGTTTAACGCTTTTATTGCTGGCTCTTTCCTCCGTTTTCATGTGCTTTGCATAAAATGAAACGGGAACAGAAGAAAAGAAGCAAAAGAACCTTTCTATCATTCCCCTACCCGTAATAGTCTACAATCCTACCAGTGCCTGGATGTTTGGATTGGCCCCAGGGGCAAGTTGGTTTATGGGAGACCCGGGTAACACAAGCATTTCTTCTGGTTTAGGTTCAGTAATTTACACAACCAATAAACAATGGATATTAACCGCCAAAACCAACGTATTCCTGGAAGATGATAGCTGGAATTTATTAGGCGACTGGCGGTATTTCATCACCTCCCAACCTACCTATGGATTAGGAACGGGCGAACAATCGGCAAAACCTGTTGGATCAGGAATTGAATACCATGACAATCTTTTTTGGCCTGGGTTATCACCTGGATGTTCATTATAAAATCCAGGACAACCTTCTTGATTTAGTCGCAGACCCTCCTGTAATAACGAGTCATTATGCTTATCAGACCGCACAAGGATTTTCAACAGAGAAGTATACTCTCTCAGGAATATCCATTAATGCGCTGTTTGACAGTCGCGATAATGCTATAAATCCTTACAGTGGACGCTACGCATTTGCCAATATTAGAATAAACCCAACCTTTTTGGGAAGTGATAAAAACTCAACAATCCTCTGGTTAGAATACCGGGACTACATTCATTTAAACAAAGATCGAGCCCGCCATCTCATAGGGTTTTGGACATATGGCTGGTTTATTACTTCAGGCGAAGCACCCTATTGAGATTTACCGGCTGTAGGCTGGGATCAATTCGGAAGATCCGGACGTGCTTATACGCAAGGTCGATTTCGTGGAGAAGACATGATGTATGGTGAAATTGAGTATCGTTTTCCACTACAAAAAAACAAAGAGTTGTTAGGTGGTGTTGTGTTTGTAAATGTAACCACAGCTAGCAATCGTATGGGGGATATTAACCTGTTCCAGTATTTGGATTATGCATACGGCTTAGGATTAAGAGTGATGATCAATAAAAAGTCACGTACCAATTTAAGTTTAGATTTTGCAAGGGGTAAATACGGAGCCGGTGGATTTTATCTGGGTTTGAACGAGGTTTTTTAAATAAATTTCTGCAGCGCCTCCCTGTCCGCCCTCTTCAGTCCCTTTACCACCAGATCATAGGAGTGGTCAATCCACTCCCTGATCTTCTCTTCAGGCACACTTCCCGAGGTATCTATTGTGTTCCAGTGCTGCTTATTAAAGTGCCATGCAGGTGTAACTTCGGTGTGTTGCTCCCGCAATTCAATGGCCAGCTCCGGATCACATTTCAGGGTGAGGCCCCTGGCTTCCTCTGACAGGTCCAGCAGGGCAAACATCTTTCCTGCCACTTTAAAGACCAGTGCCGTGTCATTAAATGGGAGTCCTTCGGTGACGCCTGGTTTTGAGATGCAGTATTCACGTATCTCTTCGATGTTCATAAATTTGTCCTCATATTTTCAACTACCTAAAAGTAGGTATTCTATTCTAAATAAGCATATTGCCTCTGCAACTAAAACGCTGTTTCTCTGAAATTTATTAGAACTTCTTATTTAGATTCATTCCACGTCTCCCTGAGCATTAGCCCCAGCTGCCCTGATCCTGGTCAAGTGACCAGTACAGCAACAATCCTTTTTTCCCTTCATCCTCAAAGGTTCTGATTCCCTCATCAGGTCCTTCCTTGATGTGGGTTAGTTCTGAACCCATGAACGTTGGGATTATGACCACCTGGTCTCCAAGGATAAAGTAATTGAAACAGAATGTAAAATCGTACCTGCACTAAAATTTAAACTTTCCGCCATATAGTTTAAACCCCGCCCGATCTTTTAATCTTTTTGGAATATAGCTTCTTGTTGGCACCCATGCATTTGACCGAACTTTCCATTACCAAAAAATTTAAAAATGATTAACTAATTAAAACTAGGAAATTATGAAACGCACAAGCTTAATGTTATTGGTAATTGGAGTAGCCATCATTTTTTTTGGTTGCACGAAAGAAGACCTTATGGATCCTGAGTTAAACCTGGTAGATCAGGAAACTACCGCTTTGAAATCTGCGAAAGCAAAAAGAACATTTGAAGGGATTTGTACTTTTGTTAAACCCGTACCAAATACTTGGTACGACGCATCAGATGATTGGAGGGTGACTGGCACCACCATATGGCTGCAGCCTGATATAAATGTATTCTCAGGAACAGCCGAGTTATTTGTGGATGCTAAGAATCCCCATGATGAGAACCGTGGAAAATGGGAAATGATATGGGAGGGTACCCTGACCCCCCAACGAAGCTGGAGATGGTTTTGATATAGTGGCCACAGCTGTGCTTCCATTTGACAATTATACGGGAGATGACAGTCAGGCTTTCCTTGTTTTTGGAATGCACGATGCCCTAATTAGTGAATTGGGACAATTGGGAGCCATTCGGGTGATATCAAAAACATCTGTATTGGCATATTCTAATTCAGAAAAGACCATCAAAGAAATAGCTTCTGAATTGGGGGTGGATGCAATTATTGAGGCATCGGTACTGGTTGTAGAGGAAAAAATCAGGATTCAGCTTAAATTATTCAATGCCTTTCCTGAAGAACAGCAGCTCTGGGCACAAACCTTCGATGTGGACATGGGCGATATCCTGAAATTATATGGCCAGGTGATCAGGACAGTAGCCAGTGAAATACAACTTACACTTTCTCCCGAGCAACAAACCCAGCTTGACGAAATAAGAGATTGGAGTATCTTCATGAGGCAGTCAGAATTGATCCGGCCGAATCTCTGGCCCATGCCGGACTGGCACTCGGTTACCTGGATATTGCCCATGGGCCACTTAATGCGGGTGATGCTTATGTGAAAGCTGAATCGGCAGGGCGACAGGCAATAAAACTTGACCCAAACCTGGCAGAGGCCCAATTAGCCCAGGCTGAATTATGCATGTACGTTAGCTGGAAATTTCATGAGGCTGAGAAATTTTTTAAGCGGGCAATTGAACTTAATCCAAATTTAAGCATCGCGCATTATCAATATGCCTGGGCGCTGTTTTTTTTCGGCCGGAACGACGAAGCGATTTTTGAGCATGAACTTGCCTGGAAGTATGATCCTTTCAATCCCATGCTCACTGCATTCTTCGGGGCAATGTATTCATACCTTGGACAGTATGAAGATGCCATTCAGCAAGCTTATAAATCATTTGACATTTTAAAGGATTGTCCTCCTGGATATTTTGTTCTGGGTGAGACCTACCTGGCCATGGGCAAGGCAGATAAGGCCATAGAAGCACATCAAAAACTTGCGGAGCTTGCCCCACCGTGGGGTTGGCTCCTTGGATATACCTATGCATTAACCGGACACCGTGCTGAAGCAGAAAAAATCCTGAGCGAACTGGAAAATTCTGAAGTGAACGGTTGGGCCGCTCTGGGACGTGCAGTGTTGTATGGAGCATTGGGCATGTATGATGAAGCTTTTAAATGGATTGCTTGCATGCCCATGTGGAAGCCACTGTATAGTGACCCCCGGCATGGTGATTTTGTAAAACGGTTAAATCTGCCTAAAACTTAAGTGCCAAGCAGGCGTAACCTCAGGGTGTTGCTCCCGCAACTCTATGGCCAGTTCCGGGTCACATTTGAGGCTTAATCCCCTGCTATCTTCAGACAGGTCCAGCAAGGCAAACATCTTCCCGGCCACCTTAAAGACCAGTGCTGTATCATTGAAAGGGAGTGCTTTCATTTAAATACATCCCTCAGCACCTCTCCCTCAAGAAACCGGAGGCTGACCTGCAGGTTGGATAGGACATGTACGGCGCCTATCATGGGAGCCTGGTTGAAATTATAAGACAGCCAAGATTCCTGGTATTCTCCCATCGGACCGGTGTTAAGCAACTGGTCAATGGACTCATCAAGCTCCGGTCCTGCATTTTCCAGCAACATTTCCCTGTATGAATCCAGGGAAGCCACCAGGGTTTCTCCTTTTCCCGTAGTTTTTTCGTCACCAAAAATAACCTGGGATACGCTGTTGTGAACATCAAAATAGCCGGCTTTCTGCAGATCGATGGAATTATCTATTCCCACAGCAGCGTGGTTTTTCTCATGTGTAAGCAGTACGATCTCGGCCATGATTCCCTGGATGTATGTATCCAGGGCATTGCTCTTTTCACTGATAGTTCCCGCCTGTTCCGGTTGTGTGGCCTGTTTCAGGAGCAGGGCATTATTTGCTTCCAGGGTCCGGCTGGTCACCATGGAGGCTTCGGTAGTCACCATCATGGAGGTCAATACATTTTTAGAAACCTTCAGGGCAAATACCATAATGTTCACTGCCATAAAGGCCAGGATGAAAATCAGGATGGAGAAATTGTGGACCTGGTTCTCTTTGTCCTTTAACGCCTGGGTGACCAGGATGGGGATGAAGACTGCAACGGTAAGAAGAACGCTGAAGGTTAATGCTATACCGGCACCCGGCCAGTGCATGACCTTAAAGAGGACACCGGTCAGGAAAATAAAGCCAGTAGCAACCCCTGCAATGTATAGTGGCTTATTGACCCGTTTCCCTTTTTTCCGGGTATCGCGGATGCTCACCATGGCAAAGACCGGCAGGTAGACGGCTGCCAGCAGAAAGGTGCCCAGGGTAATGAGTACACCGGCCCCGGGCCAGTGCTGAAGTTTACATACTGCTCCCACAATCAGGAGAGAAGGGGCGATGGTTCCGAGGATATACATGAATTTTTTCATCATTCGGTATTTTTGGTTTATAAGTAACAGTGTCTCTTCCTGGATCTTCTGGATCCTGTCATTTTCAAGTTGTTTCCTGACCTCCTCTAAGGCTATGAGGAATTCGATCCCTTCATCCATCTTTACTTCAATGTCGCAGCAGAGATGGTCAAGGAGCTCTTTCTGAAGCTGGGTATAGGTTAATCCCTGCTTGTCGATCTCCTTGCTGAGGATCTCAAGTTCCCTGTCGGTCAATTCGGCCATACCCTTAAGCCAGGTTCAGGCTGGGGCCTGTGTCCAGGACCCGCCCCATGATGGTCACAAAATCGATGAATTCCTGGATCTTTTCTTTGGCTGCGCTGGTGCCCGACTCGGTCAGGTGATAATATTTACGTACCCTTTTCCCGATACTCTCCTCTTCGGATGTAATCAGCCGGTCCGATTCCAGTTTATGAAGCGCAGGATATAAAGCTCCCCATGAGAGCTGCACCTTGCCTTCAGTTAGTCTTTCTACCTCCCGGGTAATCTCGTAGCCATACATCCGTCCGTTCTCCTCGAGAAGTTTAAGAACAATGGTTTTTAACGTGCCTTTGAGTAAGTCTTTTGATATCATGACACAAATATACGTATAAATATCCGATATATCCAAGTCTTATATATACGCATTATGAATTCTCAATCATAGCCCTCATTGCTGCTCTGTTCCGGTCCTGTCTTGTTCAACCTTCAGACAGACCCGGATTACATTGTATGACGGGTATCACTGCTTTATTGCCGGAGAGAGCTTATGGTAATTAGCGGTAGATGGTATTAGCCCGAATCAGCTGGTAAAGAATAAGTGAAAGTAGAAAATGCATTCCCTTTTCGTTTACAGTATATTAAAAAGAGAGAATGATCTTATTAAAGTGCCAGGCGTGCGTAACCTCAGGGTGCTGCTCCCGCAGTTCAATGGCCAGCTCCGGATCACATTTCAGAGTGAGGCCCCTGGCTTCCTCAGACAGGTCAAGCAGTACAAACATCTTCCCGGCCACTTTGAAGACCAGTGCGGTGTCATTGAAAGGGAATCCTTCGGTAACCCCAGGTTTGCTAATGCAGTATTCTCGGATATCTTCTACATTCATCAATCAATTTTGCCCCAAAATATAAAAATCATTCCAAGCAATCAAACTTTGCTGCATAATTTTATTACGCTGATATAGTGGCAATTAGCTCTGATTGTTGATGTTGGTTTGTATCGAAAGTTTTGAAAGTAAGTTCGTTTTTCATAACTTTATTAGATGAGGTCCCACCTGTTATCATTATCCGTTTTAATTCTGTTACTTCCAGCCATATACCTTGGTTGTAGTAAGGATGACTACCTTCCCGGGTTGACGGGCAATATGATCGGATACATCTATACCTTCGACGAGTTTGGGTCTTTGCTGGGGGACCGCAGCCATGTCAAAATTACCGCCCTGGGGATGGATGAAAGCTATAGTACACATTCGAATTCCAAAGGAAGATTTGTACTGGAAGATATCCCTACTGGGACCTATGAATTGCATTTTGAAAAAGAGGGATTCGGGGTGCTGAAACAGTTTGGGGTTCAGCACCTGGGGGGAAAGCCTACCATTCTGTTAAACAACCGAAGTGAAGAGCAGGCCTATATTCTTTATGAAATGCCAGCAACCATCATTGACCATCTCAACATCGTGAATGATAGCATTTCCTGTGAATTTACCTTTGCCATTGCGAATCCTCCCTCTTCCTTTCTCCTGAAAGCCTATTTTTCAAGCTCGGACAATTTCACAAGGCAAAATGCTGCGTATATTGAAAATGTTAGAATCTGGCAAACGGACGGGAAGTATTGGGGAAAGTTCTATTTTAATGAAACCCCTTTCAGTCCAGGTGAAACAGTCTACTATAAAGCCTGCCGCTTTACAGCTAATAGTGTTTTCCGGCCACCCATGCAAAATTGGAACGTAGTTGGCGTGGACACTTATTTCGATTATGAACTCAATGAAACCATATATCCTAACTTAGGTGATGAATCCGATGAGTATTCTTTTATTTTTCCGGAATAGACTTTGCCTTCTGACAGGGATCGCCTTATGGGCTCTTACATGCTCCTGTTCAGAAGATTTCCCGGAACCTTTGTTCACCAACAGTGTGATCTATGGGAATATTGATTTCTACTATTCCTATGATGAAACTCCTGAAAATATCACCGTTACTGCCCTGGGCCCCTACCAGGAAGAAACAGCGCTTACCAACAGCGCCGGAGATTTCCAAATCAACGGACTGGGGAACGGCACCTACAAACTGGAGATCAGCAAGGAGGGATACGGAACCAAGTATCAATATGGAATCCAGCTCTTCGGTAGTGATACTGTCAGAGTGAGGGACGAACTATACAAAAGCATGACCGGGTTAAAGCTGCCCACCCTTTACGAAATACATACCCAGGATACCTATTCTTGGTTGAGTGAAAAAAAGATCGTTATAACCACCAGCCGGAGTCAGGGTGAGATACCTGCCCGGGTATTTATGTCAGAGGATAATGATGTTAGCTACAAAAATTTTCAGTGGACCAGCCAGGCACGTTCAGTAAAACGAAACGGCTTTGATAAGATATTGTTGTTCATAGATAACATACCTTTCGAAAGCGGAAAGAAGGTTTTTCTGAGGCTTTATATATGCAACCCTGATGAATATGGCTATTTTAACAAAAATACGGGAATGCTGACCTTTTCAACCCTGGAAAAGGACGAGCATTCATCGGTGATGAGTTTTACAATGCCCTCACCATGATGAAAGCTCCTATTATATGGATCATCTTAAGCCTTTGCTGGATAGCTGCGGGTTGTGAAAAAACAGAACCGGTTCTTCTAAGCGGAGATATCGCGGGGATGGTAAAAGTATTTGATGAAAACTATTATCTCCAGGAGAATATGGCCGGCGTTCAGGTCAGTTTGACCGACGGAACCTTCGCAAGTCAATCCATCACCGATCCCTTTGGCAAATTCCATTTCCAGGATATAATTTATGGGAATTACCAGATTGACCTGGAAATGGAAGGGTATATCAAATCATACAGGGATTACACCCTTCACCACCTGGGTGGCTACAGTCCCACCATGGTCGAATACGGTCTACATGAAATTCCAAAATTTGAAACGTGTATTGACAGTATAAGGTTTAATGGGAATAATTTTATATCCTATATTTATGTGAATCTCCAGGGGCTTTCCGGCTTACCAAGGATTTCTTATTTATTCTGGTGTTTCTTCAGCAATACACCAGATGTGTCAAATGATCAGTTTGTCGCAAAAAATAGTGGGTGGATTTGGTCTCCAGAGATAGATGGCCTGCTGACAGAAATCAGCGTAGAAATATGGGACAACCGATTCGATCAATTGGAATCCGATACCATTTACCTCTGTGTGTATCCCCAGGCCTTGGGACAGGGTTATTATGACTCTTATCCTGAATCACTGGGGAAAGCTTCCAATGTTATCAGTTTTGTGGTCGAATAGCCTCCCGGTCCGCCCTTTTCAAACCCTATATAACAAGATTATAGGAGTGGTTGATAGTTCGAATCAATGAGTCTTAATTGGGCCTGCACTTGAATGAAATGAGCCATTTTGGGAGATCATTACATCCCAGTAAATAAGGTCCAACACGCTGATATAAACACCTTAGATTTCATTAACAAGTAGGCCTCGCTATTCATTACGGTCTCCTTTTATATTTGAATCTCATGGTCATAAAAGACTTCATTCATAGTAAGATTTATAATTTCCAAGGTCATAAAATCATGTTTGATTTTGACCTGTCTGAATTGTATGATGTCGAAACGAGAATCCTGAAACAAGCTGTGAGAAGGAATATTCACCGATTTCCAAAGGAATTTCTGATAGCGCTTTCAAAGGAGGAATGAACGAAGCTTATCTCAACTTGTGATAAGCTTTCACGGAACAGGATAAAGGTATTACAGAGTACAAGAATCGAAAGAGTATTGGATTCACGCAAGACAACCTCAACCTGTAATAAGGATATTTTTTACAGTATAATTCAACATAATAATGATCTTATTAAAGTGCCAGGCGGGCGTAACCTCATGATGTTGTTCGCGTAGCTCAATGGCCAGCTCCGGATCACATTTCAGAGTGAGGCCCCTGGCTTCCTCAGACAGATCAAGCAAGGCAAACATCTTCCCGGCCACTTTGAAGACCAGTGCGGTGTCATTGAAAGGGAAGTCTTCGGTGGCTCCGGATTTGGCGATGCAGTATTCACGGATCTCTTCGATATTCATATACTTAAAAGGTTTTTACAAGGTTTTTTCAACCGGAGTTTAGAACACCCGAAATATTTCTAAAATTGACGAGTTGATGATCCTGGTAGTGCATCTCCTGCAGGCCTGCGTAGCATAAATAAGTTTTACGAGTCTTCTCCTGGAAAACCTTTCGGATATATTTCAATCCTTTTAAAAGGTTGTTGTTGAAGGTTTCAGAGGACTTGATCTCAACTGCATCAACGGTTAACAGGTTATCAATAATCAAATCCACTTCGTTTTGGTTGCTATCACGGTAGAAGAAGAAATTATCCATTAACCCCTTATTCCTTCTAGATTTTATAATATCTGCAACAATAAGATTTTCAAACAATGCCCCACGCAAGGGATGACTATCAAGTTGATCAGGCTGCTGAATTCTTAATAAATTACAGGCCAGGCCAACATCGTAGAAATATAGCTTGGTCGACTTGATCAATCGCTTATTGATATTTGCATGAAAAGGAGGTAATTGAAAAATGATATAGGAATTCTCTAATATGGAAAGCCATGAGTTAATAGTATGAACCGATACCCCGATTTCATTCGCCAGGTGACTGGCAATAAATACCTGTCCAACCCTTCCTGCGCATAACCTTACAAAGGTTCTGAACTTATCTAAATCCTTAATATTTACAATTTGTCTTAAGTCGCGTTCAATATAGGATTCAATATAGTCGGAATAGACCTTTGTTGGAAACAAATCAGAATTCCATATTCTTGGGTAATAACCTTTATATAATATCTCATTGATGGTAGATAGATTGAGTGAACCCAACTCCGACATGTTGAAAGGAAACAGTTTAAAAATAGCTGTTCTTCCGGCTAACGACTGGCTTACACCGCTCATTAAATTGAATTGCTGACTACCAGACAAGATGAACATCCCTGGAACATTATACTCATCTACAATTCCCTGAATATACGAGAGCAATTCTGGAACGCGCTGAACTTCGTCAAGGATGACCCCATTTAGATGCTTGTTTAAAAACCCTCGTGGATCGGTTTTAGCAATCTCGTAATTGTCGGGGTTCTCGAGAGAAATGTAATTCTTGTCCGGGAAAAGGTGCTTTATCATGGTCGTTTTCCCTGATTGACGGGGTCCGGTAATAGTGACGACCGGCAAACCAGCTGCACCCCTCAAAACTTCACCTTCGATTTCTCTATCTATGTACATATTATGCTAATCTGAAATTCCAATTCAAATTTACATGAAAATCTCATCCAAAAGCCGAAATGTAATGCAAAAATGAACTGCAACTTCATAATTACATATAATACTTATAAATAATCCCCCGATTCGAGTGCTTCCCGATCTGTCTTCTTAAGTCCTTCCACCACCAACTCATAGGAGTGGTCGAAGAGTTCACGGATCAGGCTAGCAGGAATGCCTCCTGTAAAATATACCGAATTCCATTGCTGCTTGTTCATGTGCCAGCCGGCCATAATATCCTTATACTGGCTACGCAGCTCAATAGCCCGTTCGGGATCACACTTCAGGTTCACAAAGGGTGGATCTCCGTCCAGGCCGGTCAAGGCAAACATCTTATTCATTACCTTGAATACCAGAGTAGTTTCATCGAAGGGGAAGCCTTCGGTCACGCCGGGTATGCCAAGGCAGTATTCTCTGATCTCTTCGATGTTCATATCTTCGACTGATCAATATACGATAATTGAACTGAACTGCTGATTTTAACTCGAGGGAATCACAGCTTCCTTTACCCACTCGTTCCAGTATCATGAAGGCCAATAGGCTGAAACAAATCTTCAGACAGTTAAATACTGATGCTTAGCTAACTTTCCGATTTTATTCTTATTTTCCCATCTGATAATGAGAAGAAATTATCGAAAGGTGCAGTGGTAATGATCATTCTGGTACTGGTTGTGCTTGGAGGGAATCAGGTGATTATTGGTCTGTTCAGCAGATTTTCAGATAAACTAATTCTGGAAAATCATGAGGATATAAGGGCTTCCATTGACAACGCCGACAGAAAGCTTGATGACTGCAGAGAGGTTTTATCCCTGGTACACAAAAAGGATGTATGGGAAAAAATTGAGTTCATGTTCAGGTCTATGAAAGAGAATGTTAACCTCCTGGTTAACTCTCAGCCCGAAAACGGTGTATTGCAGCATATTATCTCCCACCAGATATTTGATCTGATTACTAAGGTGGAATCGCTAATCAATGAGACAGCTCAGGAGATCGGCGAATACGAGATCATGAATCGGAAAATAAAGGTGCATGGTACCATCACAGTAGATGTTATCGGGACCCTGCTTATACTTTTACTTGCCATAGGGAGCTTCAAGTTTATTAGAGGCTACCCGACCGATTGAACAACTGGTGGATGCTACCCTTTGATCCAGTTAATCTTTAATACAAAGTCTGATCTTCTCAAATGTACCTGATTAGGTACTTTTTTCAAAACTTCTTTTTTTATTCAACCTCCGGGAAAAAGGCATTTTTGATGTGTTCAATCTCCACTCCTCCAGAGTTATAGATGACTGCAATCACATCAAACCGGGTAGGCCTCCGGCTATTGTAGAACCTGATAAAGGCATCGGCAGCCAGAATAATGTTCCGTTGTTTTTTTAGGTGCACAACCTCCGAAGGATGGTTCACCGCATTCCCAACCCGGGATTTCACCTCTACGATCACAAGTTCCCCTGCATGCAGCGCAACGATGTCCAACTCCTTTTTACCCCACCTCCAGTTGGTCTTCCAGATGCGGTATCCCCTGACCATTAAAAACCGGGCTGCCAGCTGCTCGGCGCCCCTTCCTTTTTCACAGTTGTTCATACAATATGTGATTTATCCATTCATGTGGCAGGACCTTCCCGGATCAGCCAATGAATCCATCAGACAGGTCGCGCTCCCGACCATTTAATCACTATCTTTGTGCGATCCCAAATGAACCCGCAATGACAACAAAAGCATTTAAACGATACCTGATTACCTCAGCTTTACCCTATGCAAACGGCCCCCTCCACCTGGGTCACCTGGCAGGTGTGTACGTACCTTCTGATATATATGTCCGGTATCTCCGCCAGAGGGATCGGGATGTGATCTCCATCTGCGGATCTGACGAACATGGTGTGCCCATCACACTGAAAGCCCGCAACGAGGGAACCACTCCCCAGGCCGTGGTGGACCGGTATCATGAATTGAACAAAAAAGCATTCAAAGATTTTGGGATTTCTTTCGATATTTATTCCCGTACCTCCAACAAGGTGCACTATGAAACCGCTTCCGGGATTTTTGAGACCCTCTATAAAAAAGGAGTATTTATTGAAAAAACCGCTGAACAATACTATGACGAGGAAGCATCCGCATTCCTGGCCGACCGTTACATTACAGGGACGTGTCCACATTGCGGAAACACTTCGGCCTATGGTGACCAGTGTGAACAATGTGGTACATCACTCAGTCCGTCCGACCTGATCAATCCGGTTTCGACCATCAGTGGGAACCAGCCCGTTCTGAAAGAGACAAAGCACTGGTATTTACCCCTCGACCGGTATGAAGAGTGGCTGCAAAAATGGATCCTGGAGGAACATAAAGAGTGGAAACCCAATGTATACGGGCAGTGCAAGTCATGGTTGGACCAGGGCCTGCATCCCAGAGCAGTGAGCCGCGATCTGGACTGGGGTATTCCCGTGCCGGTGGAGGGTGCAGACGGGAAGGTATTGTATGTCTGGTTTGATGCTCCCATCGGTTATATCTCTGCCACCAAAGAACTGACTCCTGACTGGGAGAAGTACTGGAAAGATGAAGAAACCCGCCTGGTTCACTTCATTGGAAAGGACAACATCGTTTTTCATTGCATCATCTTCCCCACCATGCTGAAGGCGGAAGGCAGTTATATCCTGCCTGACAATGTCCCGGCCAACGAATTTCTCAACCTGGAGAATGATAAGATTTCCACCTCAAGGAACTGGGCCGTCTGGTTGCATGAATACCTGGAGGACTTCCCGGGAAAACAGGATGTCCTGCGGTATGTTTTGTGCGCCAATGCTCCGGAGAACAAAGACAATGACTTCACCTGGAAAGATTTTCAGAACCGAAACAACAACGAACTGGTGGCGATCCTGGGTAATTTCGTGAACCGCACTTTTGTACTGACCCATAAGTATTTTGACGGAGAAGTGCCGAAGATTACCAACCTGCTGGATTCAGACAGGTCAGTGCTGGAAGAGATAAAAACCATTGGTGGCAATGTGGAAAAAAGCCTCGAAAATTTCCGGTTCAGGGAGGCCATCAAAACGGGTATGGACCTGGCCCGGCTGGGTAATAAATACCTGGCCGATACAGAACCATGGAAGGTTATCAAGACAGATCCTGAAAGGGTAAAAACAATTTTGAATATCTCCCTTCAGATCACTGCCAACCTCACACTTCTACTGGATCCGTTTCTTCCGTTCACCATGGAGAAATTACGGGATTTTCTCCTTTTCTCTGAAACATCCTGGGATCTGATAGGATCACCTGATCTGCTGAAAACCGGACACACCATCGGAAAGGCTTCCCTCCTTTTTGATAAGATCGAGGATGATCAGATCCAGGCCCAGCTTGACAAATTGATGAATACCAGGGAAGAAAATGAAGAACCTGCTTCAATCGCCCCCCAGAAGGAAGAGATCACATTCGAAGATTTTACCCGAATGGATCTGAGGACAGGAACAATCATGGAGGCTGAAAAGGTCCCCAAAACCAAAAAACTGATCCGGTTGCGGGTTGATCTCGGTTTTGAACATCGAACCATTGTTTCCGGGATTGCGGAATATTACGAACCTGAATCATTGGCCGGAAAAAAAGTATGCGTTCTGGCAAACCTGGCACCCAGGAAGATCAAAGGAATAGAATCCAGGGGAATGATCCTGCTTTCAGAGAATCCGGATGGTTCATTACATTTTGTAGAACCGTCGGAAGAAGCTGTCAACGGATCCGAAGTAAACTGAAACTAATTGGACAACAACCAGCAGGATTCAAGTCCGGGCACCGCTTTAACGCCAGCCAGGCCTTTTATGGCTTCTTCCTTTGTAGCATATGAGACGACACTGACACGGTACATGCGATTCTCGGTAATCAGTACTTCAGCCGGGTAGCCCTTTCCTTTCAGCTGGTCCTGCAACTCACTGGCGTATTTCAAATGCTGAAAACTCCCTGCAATGATGAAGAAGTTATGAGGTTCTTCGACTACTGTTTCAGTTTCAACTTCCCTACTTTCAGCTTCCGGCTGTGGACTCTCTGTTTCCGGCTGTGGACTCTCTGTTTCCGGCTGTGGACTCTCAACTTCTTCCCTTTCAGTTTTTGACTTCTGACTCTTCATCAGTTCCTCCGGTATGAAGATCAACGCTATAAGGATAACGATCAGTGCTCCGGCAATGATCCAGATCACCCTCCATTTATTGATGCGGCGTGGGGTTTTTACCGGGGGGTGGAGTTCGGTTACTTTGGCAGGTGTTTTTACAGAAGGCTTAACGGGAGGTGGGGGTGGGGCTTTTTCATTGGCTGAACGTGCAGGAGGTTGTTTGACGGACTCAGCCGGCACAGGTTCTTTCTCTTCTTTGACAGGTAACTCTTCCAATTCCAGCAGGTCCATGGATTCCAGTCCGTACTGGTCCTGTTCCAGCATCCAGACAGGATCCAATTGAAAACGCACCTTCCCATCATCATCCCTGTGAAACGTTCCGGTCTCCGGAATTGTAAAAGATTCTCCCTTATCCAGTGCAAATTTGATGGAATCAACCAGCTCCAGAACACGTTGCCCGGCCTCTTCCGCATCAAGCTGTTCTCCGGTGGCAAAGACCGATGCAAGCAACCCATCATCTTTACTGAATCCTGTGTTAAACCTGACCGATAATCCAGGGGGATCGATCCTGCTTCCGGAAGGCGGTACACCACCGCCTGTTTCTTTAATTTCCAGGTTTCCAAATCCCGGCAGAATGACACGTTTCCGCTCTTCCAGTAGCTGTTTGATATATTTTCCGGTGATCACTTATTATCCAAATTATCAGGTAAAAATAATCAGACAGTGAAGGAATTCAAAACGAAGTTATCAACCTGATTTTTTATTATCTTCGTAAACTGTTCCTGCATACAACCACATATGAATCAAGAAAGAAAGAATTTTGCACTGATAGGCGTGGCCGGCTACATTGCCGTCAGGCATGTGAGAGCCATTAAGGATACAGGGAATACTCTGGCAGCATCACTGGACCGGTTCGATAGTGTGGGTTTCATCGACAGCTATTTCCCGGAAGCGGATTTCTTTATTGAATTTGAGCGTTTCGACCGGCACATTGCCAAGCTGAACCGCCAGGGAACAAAGGTGGATTACGTGAGCATCTGTTCGCCCAATTACCTGCACGATTCACACATCCGTTTTGCCCTCAGGAATGGTGCGGATGCCATCTGCGAAAAACCCATTGTGTTGAATCCGTGGAACATCGACGCCCTGCAGGATTATGAACGGGAGACTGGAAAAAAGGTCTGGAACATCCTCCAGCTCCGGCACCACCAGACCATTGTTAATCTCAGGGAGAAGGTAAACAGTGGTCCGCCCGACAAAATATACGATATCGACCTCTCCTATATCACCAGCCGGGGCAATTGGTACCACTATTCATGGAAGGGAGATGTGGAGAAGTCCGGGGGGATTGCCACCAACATTGGTGTCCACTTTTTTGACATGCTTACCTGGATCTTCGGGGATGTGAAAGAGAACAGGGTCCATTTTCTGAAAGGTAATAAGGCCGCCGGATTCCTTGAACTGGAGCGGGCCCGTGTTCGCTGGTTTCTCAGCATCGATTACGAGGATATCCCCTCCGCGATCAAACAGGCCGGCCAGCGCACCTACCGTTCCATCACCATGGACGGAGAGGAGATCGAATTCAGCGGTGGATTCACCGACCTTCATATGGTCTCTTATGAGAAAATCCTTCAGGGAAACGGATATGGCCTTGAGGCTGCCCGCAAGTCAATTCAGACTGTATATACCATTCGCAATACAGAACCCGTTGGAATAAAGGGTGATTTTCATCCCATCATTAAAATTATTCGGAAATGATTTATAACGATCTACTGAACAAAAAGAAGAAGATGGCCGTTATCGGCCTGGGTTATGTCGGGTTGCCCATTGCCCTTGAGTTTGCCAAAAAAATTTCAGTCATTGGCTTTGATATTAAAGCCGACCGGATTGATATGATGAAGCAGAAGATTGATCCAAGCAATGAACTCTTATCGGAAGACTTTGAAGGATGCGACATTGTTTTCACTTCAGACATTGAGGACCTCAGGGAAGCTGCCTTCTTTGTGGTTGCCGTTCCAACCCCCATCGATGTGCACAAGAATCCTGACCTTACTCCCCTGTTATCGGCTACTGAAACAGTCGGAAAGGTTTTATCGGAAGGAAATTACGTAGTGTACGAATCGACCGTTTATCCAGGGTGTACTGAAGAGGATTGCATTCCGCTACTGAGCAAAATTTCCGGATTAAAATATATGGACCAGTTCAAGGTTGGTTTTTCGCCTGAACGCATCAACCCTGGCGACCGGGAACATACCCTTACAAAAATTACCAAAGTTACTTCGGGATGTGATCCAGTATCCGCCGAAGAGATTGCAAAAACCTATGAACTTGTCATAGAAGCAGGTGTTCACAGGGCCGATAGCATCAAAGTAGCAGAAGCTGCCAAGATTATTGAAAATGCCCAGCGCGACATCAACATCGCATTTATGAACGAGCTTTCTATGATCTTCAATAAAATGGGGATTGATACATACGAAGTGCTTGAAGCAGCTGGCACCAAATGGAACTTTCTACGGTTCTATCCCGGACTGGTGGGTGGTCACTGCATTGGCGTGGATCCTTATTATCTTACCTATAAATCAGCCAAATTCGGACATCATGCCCAGATTATCAATTCAGGCCGGGGAATCAACGATGGTATGGGTGCATATGTGGCCCGCCAGGTGACCCTGAAACTCTCCGCCAACTTTCCCAACCTGAAAGATTGCCGGGTGCTGGTGATGGGCGCTACATTCAAAGAAAATGTGAGTGACATCAGGAATTCCAAGGTGGCTGATGTGATCGCTGAACTGAAAGAGTTTGGGGTACAGGTAGATGTGGTGGACCCCTATGCCTCTCCTGATGAGATTCGCGAAGAGTATGATTTTGAGCTGGCCGATTCCATCCGGGGACCCTATCACGGTATTGTTATAGCCGTAAATCATAAAGAATACGCTCAGCTGGATGAGGCTTATTTTCAATCTATTACCCATCCGGAAGCGATATTTGCCGATCTGAAGGGGATCTTCAAGGGGAAGATATCCACACTCAATTACTGGAGCCTTTAACGGAACGCAATCATGCCAACAATACTAGTCACAGGAGGAACGGGATACATTGGATCTCATACAGTGGTTGAACTGCTTGAGGAGGGGATGGAAGTAGTGATTATCGATAACTTTTCGAACTCCGACCGAAAGGTGCTTGACGGCATTGCCGAAATCACAGGGAAATACCCCCTATTTGAGGAAGTGGACCTGAGGGACCGGCAATCTACATATGCAGTCTTTAAGAAATATCCGGAGATTGAAGCCATTATCCATTTTGCCGCTTTCAAGGCGGTGGGTGAGAGTGTGGAGAAACCCCTTTCTTATTATGAAAATAACCTGCTCTCCCTGATTCACCTGCTGGAAGCCATGAAACGGTATGGTGTAGCAAATTTTGTCTTCTCATCGTCATGTACCGTTTACGGCGAACCCGACAGCCTGCCTGTTGCCGAGGACGCCCCCATTAAAAAAGCCAATTCCCCCTACGGCAATACCAAGCAAATCTGTGAAGAGATCCTGCTGGATACTCAGGAGTCAACCCCGGAAAACAGGGTGATCTCATTGCGTTATTTCAATCCCATCGGAGCCCATCCTTCAGCAAGAATCGGAGAATTACCCCTCGGGATACCCAACAACCTTGTTCCCTTCATTACCCAGACAGCTATAGGGATCAGGGATTACCTCAAGGTATTCGGTACTGATTACAATACCCCTGACGGTTCGGCCATCCGTGACTATATCAATGTGGTTGATCTGGCAAAAGCCCATGTGGTAGCCATCAGACGGTTACTCGATAACAGGCAAAAAGCTTCCTTCGAAGTGTTTAACCTGGGTACTGGAAAAGGCCTTTCCGTCCTTGAAATTATCCAGACCTTCGAAAATGCCACCGGTGAAAAACTCGATTACCGGGTGGTGAAACGCCGGGAGGGAGATGTGGAACAGGTGTATGCCGATACCAGCTATGCCAATAGTGAACTGGGGTGGAAGGCAGAAAAAGGGATTGAAGAAACCCTTCTGTCAGCCTGGAACTGGGAAAAGTTTATTCATTCTAAAAAGTCAGCATTATGACCACCCTGCTGATTACCGGCGGAGCAGGATTCATCGGATCCCATGTTGTTAGAAAAATGGTGATGGACCACCCGGATTATCGGGTACTCAACCTGGATCAACTCACCTATGCGGGAAACCTGGAAAACCTGAAAGACATTGAAGACCGTCCCAATTATCAGTTCATCAGGGGAGATATTGTGAACGAACCATTTTTAGAAGAATTGTTCGGACGCCACCAGATCGACAGCGTAATCCACCTGGCGGCTGAATCCCATGTGGACCGTTCCATTGCGAATCCCACCGCTTTTATAAACACCAATATCGTGGGGACCGTCAATCTGCTTAATGCATGCCGTCAATCATGGGATGGTAAGAAGGGGAAATTATTTCATCATATTTCCACCGATGAAGTATATGGGAGTCTGGGCAGTGAAGGATTGTTCAGGGAAGAAACCCCATATGATCCCCGAAGTCCCTATTCTGCTTCAAAAGCCAGCTCCGACCACCTGGTGAGGGCGTATCACCATACATACGGATTGCCAATTGTGATCTCAAACTGTTCCAACAATTATGGGCCCAACCAGTTCCCCGAGAAGCTGATTCCTCTGGCCATCAACAACATCCTCCATATGAAACCGATCCCCATCTACGGAAAAGGAGAAAATGTGAGGGACTGGCTTTACGTGAAAGACCACGCGACAGCCATTGACCTGATTTTTCATCAGGGGACCCAGGGCCGGACTTACAACATCGGGGGATTGAATGAATGGAAAAACATTGATCTGATCCGGTTGCTTTGCCGCATTATGGACCAGAAGCTAAATAGGGAACCGGGGATATCTGAAGGCTTGATAACCTTTGTGAAAGACAGGGCCGGGCATGACCTGAGGTATGCCATCGACAGTACAAGGATCCAGAACGAACTTGGCTGGAAGCCTCTTCTGACGTTTGAACAGGGATTGACCAGGACGGTCGACTGGTACCTGGAAAATGAAGAATGGATGCGCCGGATCACTTCGGGTGCTTATCAATCTTACTACGACCAGCAATACGGCAACCGTTAACTACTCTACAGTGACCGACTTAGCAAGGTTCCTGGGCTGATCCACATCACAACCACGCATGACCGCAATGTGATAGGCAATCAACTGAAGTGGTACTACAGAAGGAATGGAAACCATGGCTTCGTCCGTCTCCGGGATTTCAATGACATGGTCGGCCATACCCTTAATGGAGGTGTCTCCCTCTGTAACTATAGCAATAACATTTCCGTTTCTTGCTTTTACCTCCTGGATGTTGCTGACGATCTTTTCATAGGATTTATCACGCGTAGCAATAAAAACAACTGGCATCTTCTGGTCAATCAGTGCAATGGGACCATGTTTCATCTCGGCAGCAGGGTAGCCTTCGGCATGAATGTAAGAGATCTCCTTCAGTTTCAGCGCCCCTTCCAGTGCAACCGGGAATGATACCCCCCTGCCAAGATAAAGCGCGTTGGTTGCATCCTTATAGATTTTAGCGATCCGTTGGAATTCATCATTCTGTTCCAGGATCTTCTCAATTTTTCCGGGAATATCATTTAATTCACTAATCAATTCCGCAAAACGTTCATCTGAAAGCAATCCTTTCTCTCTTCCGATCATGATGGCCATCATGGTAAGCACAGTCACCTGAGCTGTAAATGCCTTGGTGGATGCCACACCGATCTCGGGTCCGGCATGGGTATACACACCCGCATCGGTTTCACGGGATATACTGGAACCTGCCACATTACAGATCCCAAGTACCAGTGCTCCGGCCTCCTTTGCAAGATGAATCGCCGCCAGTGTATCCGCTGTCTCCCCGCTCTGACTAATGGCCAATACCACATCATCGGGACCGATCATGGGATTCCGGTAACGGAACTCCGATGCATACTCAACCTCCACCGGGATCCTTGCCAAATCTTCAATTAAATACTCTCCTACCAGGCCTGCATGCCAGGACGTTCCACAGGCAATCACAACAATGCGATTGGCATTCACGAGACGGTCCTTTACCTCATGCAGTCCTCCAAGCCTGATTTCATTGGTGTCGGGCCTGATCCTGCCCCTGAAGGTATCCATGATGGACCGCGGCTGCTCAAAGATCTCCTTCAACATGAAATGGTCATATCCATGCTTCTCAATCTCTGAAATTCCCAGGTCCACGGTCTGGATATTGACCTTCGTAGCATCACTGGTCAGGTTCTTCAGTACCAGTTCATCCCTTCTGATGAGGGCAATATCATCATTGTTCAGGTAGATTACCCTGTCGGTATACTCCACGATGGGAGTGGCATCGGAGGCGATAAAATACTCATTATCCCCCAGTCCGATCACCAGGGGACTGCTTCGGCGGGCAGCGATCATCAAATTGGGATCCTCATCGGAAATCACCACCAGTCCATACGCACCAATCACCTTTTGTAATGCGAGTCCGACGGCAATTTCTACGCTCACCTTCTGCGAAGTATAGATATATTCAATCAGGTTGGCCAGTACCTCAGTATCAGTCTCACTGTAGAAGGTTATTCCCTGCTCTGTCAGACTCTTCTTCAGTTCTGCATAATTTTCAATGATGCCGTTGTGAATGATGGTAAACAGTCCCTTTTCCGAGTGATGCGGATGGGCATTCAGGTCATTGGGTTCCCCATGGGTTGCCCACCGTGTGTGCCCGATCCCAAGGTTGCTGCTCGTATCTTTTCCCCGTACATGATTCTCCAGCTCTGAAACCTTTCCTTTCTTTTTATAGATGGAAGTTTTACCATTAAGCAAGGCTACACCAGCTGAATCATACCCGCGGTATTCAAGTCTTTTAAGGCCTTTGATAAGTATCGGGTAAGCGTCCCTGCTACCGATATAACCGACAATTCCACACATAGGGTATTACAATTTAAGGTAAACAACTTCTAACCTTATTCGTTTCCTATTGGCAGGAAGGTTACTCCAGAGCTTGGAAATTTTTGGATTCTTTTTCAAATCATTCAGTCGAAGGATGAAATCATAGTCTGGCTTTTCCCCGCTGACCATGGCCTGGAAATGCAGTGGCATATTAAACCTGTAAGTATAGGTCGTATCGAAAAACATGCCATCCGATTCTCCCTTCAGGAATCCTCCAAACTGGTTATAGTGTTGCAGATTTGCATACAACACGGCCGGATCATACAGCGGTTCATACTCCCCACTCTCAAGGAAAGTGTGAATCATGAGCCGATTTGGAAGATCATCGTAGAGTATCCCACTCTCAGACTCAGGGACCACACCAAAGATCAGGGTGGCCGAGTTGATGGCAATGGGACCCTCGTTGATCCATTCCTCCAGGGAAGTAAAGGAAAGCCTTGTATTAACCCCGGCCATGCCCTGAACGTAACTGTATGGCGTACTTACATTTTCATTGTCAATGATACCGGACAGGTAGGTCCCGCTAAAGTCGTGTTCAAAAATGTTGATTTTCTGACAGTAGTATTCATTGATTGAAAAGTGGGTCCAGATATAATCCCTTCCTGCAGTGGTATCAACTTCAGTGCTGTCGTTGGCATATTTCATCGATACCCTGGACAATTGATTGGATAAGTGGACCCTGGCCATAACACCTTCTGAAGATTGGGACTCGGCTGTGATGTAAAACCCATTAAAAAGATCTTTGAAGATAGAATCATTCCTGAAAAACGACGTGTCTGATTCAATGCTTAAGAATTTATTAAGATAATCCTCATCCTCTATCAGAAATTCAACAGTGGTCGCATCTTCAGGCAAGATACTCTTTTCGGCCAGCGGAACCGGATTGAATAAACCTTCTGCATTAAAATCCGAATAGTAGGCCGAATCCATATAGATCCTTTCTGTCAGTTCATGGATGCGGATAGTGATCTCTTCAGACATGTCACCCACATAATCCTTCATATGAAGGAAAAGCAGAAGGGAATCGATCTCCATATTGGGTCCGTTCTTGAATGCGGAGTTGGTACTGAAATCGGTGATAAGCGTGGCTACTGAGCTTCCAACAATGGTGTCCTGAATATTCCCAAGCAGGAACACCCTGGAATCGTCGGCATTGAGACTGTTTTCTGAACTTATAAATGGCTTACCTGATACAGGGTATGCATGAATCTCAAAAATGGTGTCATGGTAAAGGAATACATTGTCGCCGGGAGGCAACAGATCTTTACCAAGCTTCTGGTCACTCAACTGGCAGGATGAAATAAAACCAACCATCACCATGATAATCACATAAACCCACAAATCCTTCTTCTTCATCGAAAAAATAACTGGTTAATTACTGAGGATACTATCATAGAAAACGGCAAACTCCTCCACATATTTTTCACTGCTCACATAATCCAGATATGGCTTACCGGTTTTTTTCAAAACCTGTGTGACAGTTTCAGGGAGACTGGGGCTTCCCTGGATCAATCCATCCGAATAGGTGGCGGCCAGACTTATCAGGTTCTCGTAACCAGGGTCCTTCACCATGGAAACATGGTCTGAAGATACCCCGTCCACCAGGATTTTTTCTGCAAAGGAGTGATCCAGCGGAAGATCGAAACCGTTATCGTAAAAGGAGAAGGCCACTTTGGAGTCAGCAAACAACGGATCTTCACGGTAGGCTTTCTTAATATATAAAGGTACAAGCGAGGTGAACCAGCCATGGCAGTGCACCAAGTCGGGCGACCAGCGTAACTTTCGAACCGTTTCTAACACACCTCGGGCAAAAAAGATCATCCTTTCATCGTTATCCTTGAAAAAATCCCCTTTGGCATCAACCACGGTGTGCCTGTGATGAAAATAGTCTTCATTATCAATGAAATAAACCTGCATTCTTGCGGCCTGTATGGAAGCCACTTTGATGATCAGCGGATGGTCTGTATCATCGATAATCAGGTTCATACCTGATAGCCGGATCACTTCATGCAACTGGTTCCTTCTCTCATTGATATTCCCGTACTTAGGCATAAATGTGCGAATCTCTTTTCCGGTCTCCTGGATAGCCTGTGGGAGTGATCTGCTAATAAGGGAAAGTTCCGTTTCGGGTAAATAGGGTGTAATCTCCTGAGAAACAAATAATACCTTTTTACTTTCCATCATTCAAGCCTGGATTAGAAATCATGCAAATTTACTAAAAATAATTGATTCCATTTTATCTATATTTGACCACACCTTTTTTGAATGATAGTTTACCGGACCAAAAACGATCTCGCTCTGCACCTGGATGCCATTCGCGACAGCGGTAAAAGCATCGGACTGGTACCCACCATGGGAGCGCTGCACAGGGGCCATACTTCACTTGTTGAAAAAGCTGCCGGTGAAAATGAAGCACTTGTGGTGAGCATATTTGTGAATCCAACCCAATTTAACGATCCTGTGGATCTTGAAAAGTATCCAAGGACACTGGACCTGGACCTGGAAATGCTGCAATCCATGAATGTGGATATAGTTTTTGTTCCTTCTGTGAAGGAGATGTACCCGGAGGAGGACAACAGAACATTCGACCTGGGAAACCTGGATAAAGTCTTGGAAGGCGAACAGAGAACGGGCCATTTTAACGGAGTAGCCCAGATTGTTAGTAAACTTTTTGAAGCAGTAAAACCTACCAGGGCCTACTTCGGTCAGAAGGATTTCCAGCAGCTGGTCATCATACGTCGTCTCGTGAAACTGCTGAACCTGGGCCTCACCATTGTTGCCTGTCCCATTATCCGTGAAGAAGACGGACTGGCCATGAGTTCAAGGAACGTACGGCTCAGCAAGGAGGAGAGGAATCTGGCTCCCTTTATTCATATTACCCTGAAACTGGCCAGGGAGAAAAGCGGAACCCTTTCACCCGCTGAAATAAAATCCTGGGTTACATCACAGTTTGAAAATCAGCCCCTTATGAATCTGGAATACTTTGAAATTGTTGAAGATAAAGATCTTAAACCGGTAGCCGAATGGGGGGATAAAGTGAACATAGTATTTTGTATAGCTGTTCAATTTGGTGAAGTAAGGATCATTGATAATCTGATTTTTGATTAACTTTGTAAGATAAATATTATCTGATGCATATTGAAATTGTAAAATCAAAAATTCACAGGGTTACCATTACCGAAGCTGACCTGAACTACGTTGGCAGTATCACCATTGACCAGGATCTGATGGATGCTGCCAACTTTATCGAAAATGAGAAGGTTCAGGTCGTCAACATCAACAATGGTGAACGCCTTGAGACATACGTTCTTACCGGAGAGAGAGGAACCGGTGTGATCTGCATGAACGGACCGGCTGCCCGCAAAGTGGCCGTTGGGGATATCATCATCATTATCTCCTACGCTTCTATGGATTTTGAAGAAGCAAAAACGTTCAAACCGGCCATCATTTTCCCCGATACTGACTCCAACAAAGTAATCTGAATCCCGCATTGAAAAAAATCATATTTCAGATTCTTAAAATCGCCGGTTTCCTGGCGCTGGGTGTTCTTCTGCTCTATTTTGCATTCAGGGGTATTGCCATGGATGAACTGGCCAGCACCCTCAGGGAGGCCAATTTTTGGTGGATCGGCCTTTCATTGTTTTTCGCATTTATCAGTTTTTTCTTTCGGGCCCGTCGCTGGGTACTGCTCATTGAACCCCTTGGATTCAAGCCGTCATTCAAAAACACATACCATTCCGTGATGGTAGGCTATCTTTTTAATTTTGCTCTTCCCCGGATGGGTGAAGTGACCCGTTGTGTAACCCTTGGCAAAAGAGAAAAAATCCCGGTAGATTCCCTTATCGGCACGGTAATCATTGAACGGGTATTTGACCTGATCATGCTGTTCCTGATTATGCTGATCCTTCTGGTCAGCTGGATGGAGAAATTCGGTGCATTTTTCAGTGAGCAAGTACTTGATCCTCTGAGGCAAAAAATGATGGATTCCTTTGGAGGCACGATTGTTTTTTGGTTGTTGATCGCGGGTTCCATGGCAGTTATCATCCTGCTGCTTTACCTTTTCCGGAAACAATTGGGCCGGTTTGTACTTATCCGCAAGATCAGCGATATCCTTAAGGGAATCTCTGATGGTTTGAAGACCTTTTACAAAATTAAAAGGAAATGGGAATTTGTGCTACTTTCCTTTTTAATATGGTTATTCTATATTTTGATGACCTGGGTGATTGTTTTTTCCCTGAAGGAAACCTCCAATCTGACTTTTATTGATGGAATGTTTTTACTGGTGATCGGCGCACTTGGGATGTCTGCACCGGTGACTGCCGGATTCGGAGCGTTTCACTGGATCACTTCAAGGGGACTTGTTTTCGTATATGGCCTTTCGCTCGAGCAAGGGGGCGCCTATGCGATCCTCGCCCATGAGTCCAATTCAATCTTTACCATATTGCTGGGAATAATCTCCTACCTGTTGCTGACTCTGACACGAAAAAAAAATACCCATCCACAACCGGCAGATTAAAATGCTGACCTACGAAAATATAACCGGGAAAATAATCACCGCTGACAAAGCAATGAAGCTATTCACTTCAGCATTCAGGAAGCGGAACAGGATCGTCTTCACCAATGGTTGTTTTGACCTGCTTCACCGGGGACATGTGTATAATTTATCCCGGGCAAGAGAAATAGGGGATATACTGGTGGTGGGGCTTAACAGCGATGCCTCGGTATCAAGGCTCAAAGGACCGGGGAGGCCGGTAAACCCACAGCAGGCCAGGGCAGAAGTGCTTGCTGCAATGGCTTTCGTTGATTTTGTAATCATCTTTCACGAAGATAAACCGCTGAATCTGATCAGCACTGTCAAACCCCATATCCTGGTAAAAGGAGGTGACTATAAAGTGGAAGAAGTCGTTGGATACAGGGAAGTAACCTCGTGGGGGGGCAGGGTCGAAATCATTCCCCTGCTTGAAGGGTATTCCACCAGCTCCATGATTGACAGGTCTTCCTGAACTGCGTTCCATTCTATTGATTAACTTTATACCGGAACTCTCCGGATATGGCAAAATCTAAATCGGTTTACGTCTGTCAGAATTGTGGTGCTGAATCAACCAAATGGATCGGCCGGTGTAATTCATGCGGGGAGTGGAATACTTACGTGGAACAACGGATTCCAAAGGGACCGGTCCGCTCCTCCACACTGGAAAGGGGAGCTTACGCCATTCCGAAGCCACTGAAAGACGTGCAGTCAGACCAGGTCACCAGGATCGACCTGATGAATGAGGAATTTAACCGCGTTCTTGGAGGAGGTATCGTGCCGGGATCCGTGATCCTGATCGGTGGTGAACCGGGTATCGGAAAATCAACGCTCGCCCTCCAGGTGGCGCTCAAAATCAATAAAAACACCCTTTATATCTCGGGCGAGGAGAGTCCCCAGCAACTCAAAATGCGTGCAGAAAGACTGGGTGGTGGTAACGGAGCATGCCATGTGCTGGCCGAAACCAGCCTGCAGGCCATCATTACCCAGGTACAGCATGCAAAACCACAATTGCTGATCATCGATTCTATCCAAACTCTTTTTTCGGAGGAGATAGAGTCGGCACCGGGCACCATTTCCCAGGTCAGGGATTGTGCAGCTCAGCTTTTAAAATTGGCCAAGGAAACCCACATACCGGTAATCCTGATCGGACATATTACCAAAGATGGCAGCATTGCCGGACCCAAAGTACTGGAACATATTGTGGATACGGTGCTCCAATTCGAAGGGGATTCGCACCACCTCTACCGGATCCTGCGTTCCATGAAAAACCGGTTTGGGTCCACATCCGAGATCGGGGTATTTGAGATGACCGGCGAAGGCCTCCGTGAGATCAGTAATCCATCGGAGTTACTGATCAACCAACAACCTCCCGATCTGAGCGGATCTGCCATTGCCGCAAATGTGGAGGGAATCCGGCCCATTCTGATCGAGGTCCAGGCCCTTGTCAGCACAGCAGTTTATGGAACCCCCCAGCGAACTTCAACAGGCTTTGATACCCGCAGATTGAGCATGTTGCTGGCTGTACTTGAAAAGCGAGCAAATTTCAAGCTGGCAAGCAAGGATGTCTTTATTAACATTGCGGGGGGGCTCCGTGTAGATGATCCGGCCATTGACCTGTCTGTGATTTCAGCCATACTTTCCTCCACCGTTGATATTCCCGTTGACCAGCATACCTGTTTTGCCGGGGAAGTAGGTCTATCAGGAGAAATCCGGCCGGTAAACAGAATTGAACAACGCCTGGGTGAGGCTGATAAACTTGGAATGAAGCGAATCCTTATGTCGGCCTTCAACAGGAAAAGAATTGACCCTTCCAGGTTCAACCTGGAAATTGTTGAAGTTACCAGGGTTCAGGATATCCCCAAATATCTATTTGGCTGATGACCGCTTTTTTTCACATGGATCTTCCCCTCTTCAGGGACGACTTTAATCCGGAGTTTAAACCTTACCCGGTTCGGATTCCGGATATTAAATCGGGTGCAGCCTATTACTTTGAAACCGACAGCGGATTAAGATACCAGGTCCTGTTTGCCAAAAAGAAGAACAGTTACCTGGAAAATATTGTGAACTTCAGTGTACTCAATGAAGAGTTCGAAGATGAATACAGCGAAACAAACAGGGGCGAGATATACAGGGTAATCGCTACTGTGGTGGAAATCATCCGTATCTATCATAAAAACCATGCCTATTCCACCAGTTATGAATTCAGTGGAGAATTCAAAAAAGGCAACGAGAACCGAAAAACCAGCATCCGCACCCTGTTGTATCTCCGCAAGGCAAGGGAAATAATGCACCCCAGCTGGGAAATAGAGATGGAAGGGAACAGGGTTATTGTGCACCAAAAAAAAAGAAAACGCTAGAATTCATCATAACCACTGTTACCACTGGCTTCCATGATATCAGGGCAATCCAGGTCCAGGAAGAAATCCAGGGGTTTCTCAAACTCATCCTCCTGTGTAATATTCAGGGTGGAATCGGCATACACCCGTTTAAGAAATTCTGCATATATGGGCAGGGACATGTTTCCTCCCTGTCCCATCCCCAGCCGGTCAAAGTGGATGGAGCGGTCCTCTCCCCCAACCCAGGCTGCAGCAGTCAGCTTCGGAGCCATTCCTATATACCACCCATCGCTCTGGTTTTGAGTGGTCCCGGTTTTTCCTGCCAGTTCGCCGGAAAATTCGTAGAACCACCTGAGCCGGTTGGCTGTCCCTGAATAAAAGTCACCTTTATACCTTCCCGTCATATCCACCACATTCCTGAGCAGGCTCAACATCAGGTAGGCTGTTTCTTCACTGATAGCCTCGTTTTCGTTGGGATGAAAGGTAGAAATCACATTGCCAAGCCGGTCTTCAATGCGCGTCACATAGTTCGGGCTCACATAGATGCCCCGGTTAGAGAAGGTATTGAATGCACCTACCATCTCTTCCAGTGAAATATCTGACACACCATAGATCATGCTTGGAACCGGGTCAATGTATGATGTAATCCCCATTTTGCGCATGAGCCTGATGACATTCTCAGGATTGAAGTTTTTGAAGAGCCAGGCAGAAACCCAGTTGTGGGAATTGGCAAGCCCCCATTTAAGTGACACCTTTTTACCGGTAAATTTGTTGCTGCCGGAGGACCTTGGTGTCCAGGTGGAATCATTCGCTACATCCTCGAACGTAATGGGGACCAGCGGAATCATATCACAGGGCGAATAGTTCTCCAGCATGGCCAGCAAATAGAGAAACGGTTTCATGGTAGACCCCACCTGCCTGCGGCCCTGGTGGACATGTTCGTATTGGAAATACCTGTAGTTATGTCCCCCGACAAATGCCTTCACCTGACCGCTGGATGGGTCCATGGCCATAAAACCGGCCCTGAGGAAGTGCTTCATATACCTGATGGAGTCCATAGGTGTCATCACCGTATCTATTAAACCATTCCATGAGAAGACCCGCATTTCTACCGGTTGATTAAATGAATATAGAATAGAATCCCAGGAAGCGTCCCTTGCTGCCATATATCTATACCTGTCGGTCCACCGCACAGAACGATGAAGGCTCCGTTCAATCTCTTCCCCGGTAAGATCTTCAAAAGGTGCATTTTTTCTGCCCTCTTTTTCTCTGAAAAATGCAGGTTGCAAATAGTCCTTCATTTGTACTTCTACCGCTTCCTCGGCATACTCCTGCATTTTGTAATTGAGGGTGATATAGATCCTTAATCCATCCCTGTAAAGGTTATACTGGGAGCCGTTGGATTTGAGATTCTTGTTGATCCATCCATAAAGCCGGTCATTGGCCCAGCGCAAAGAATCACGCCTGTATCTTTCCCAGGCCAGGATACCTGCATCATCTGAAGGAGGGAACGGTTTGCTCTCATCCATAAATCCAGCCAGAAATATTCGAAAATGCTTGGCATACCCTGTCAGGTGGCTTGCCAGGTTATAATCAATACTGATTGGAGACTGCTTCACTGAATCGGCCACTTCCGGTTCAAGATAACCATACTTCACCATCTGGCTGATTACAGTGTTCCTCCGATGAAAGGACCGTTGCGGATTGAGCCTGGGATTGTAGGCGGTAGGAGCCTTCAGCATTCCAACAAGGATGGCCGCCTGGTCAATGGACAGGGAATCGGGAGTTGTGTTAAAAAAGGTCCTGGACGCAGATTTTATCCCCACAATCGATTCGCCCCCGAAAGGCACGGTATTGAGATACATCACGATGATCTCATGTTTTGTATAGCTTCGCTCCAGTCTGACCCCGGTATTCCACTCCTTAAACTTAACGATGGCCATATGACCCGCCTTTCCGATTTTGGTCCTGCGTATGGTGGTATCCCTTGGAAACAGGTTCTTGGCAAGCTGCTGGGAAATGGTACTTCCTCCACCCTCATTCTGTCCCAGTAAAAGAGAATATACAAGTACCCTTGCAAGACTGCGAATATCGACCCCTGAATGCCTGTAATGCCTGACATCTTCAGTAGCAACCAGGGCATCCACCAGGTGTGGTGCAAGGTCTTCAAAATTGACAAACGTTCGGTTCTCTACAAAATACTTGCCCAGTAACTCACCGTCTTCGGTAATAAGTTCAGAGGCCAGGTTGGTCTGTGGATTCTCCAGCTGGTCAAAATCCGGCATGAAACCCATTCTACCGTTTCCAATTAAAAACATGATGATCGTGAACAATACAAGTGGTATTGTGTATAGAAACCATAGGATGATCAAATATTTTGTAGTTTTGCCGGGTTTCTGAACCATGGAAAGCCTTGTTTGCGTCAAAAATAGTAATTATTTATATCAAAATTTTTGATGGAGGCACTCATTTAATTTATTTTGTATTCAATTATTAAACGAGGGAGTGATAAAAAAATGATAGAGAATCTGGTAATTGTTGAATCACCGGCAAAGGCAAAAACCATCGAGAAGTTCCTGGGAAAGGCCTATACGGTTAAATCAAGTTTCGGACATATCCGGGATCTTGCTAAGAAAAACCTGGGTATTAACATTGATGAGAGATTTTCGCCCCAGTACATTGTACCGGCTGACAAGAAAAAGGTGGTCAAGGAATTGAAGGAGCTAGCAAAAGTATCAGAGATGGTCTGGCTTGCGACTGATGAGGACCGTGAAGGTGAAGCCATTGCGTGGCATCTTTATGAAGAACTTGCCCTGGAGAAAGAGAAAACCCGCAGGATTGTATTCCATGAGATTACAAAGGATGCCATCCTGAATGCCCTGGAGAATTTCCGTTTTATCGATACCGACCTTGTGAATGCACAGCAGGCCCGGAGGGTTCTGGACAGGCTGGTTGGATTTGAGCTCTCCCCCCTGCTCTGGAAAAAGGTAAAACCGTCTCTTTCAGCAGGAAGGGTTCAATCAGTGGCTGTTAAACTGATTGTAGAAAAAGAACGCGAAATTCAAAAATTCGTCCCTAAAAAGTACTTCCGCGTTTCAGGAAAATTCTCCGTTCCGGATGGGAAAGGAGGATGGACCATGCTCAAAGCCGATCTTTCAAAGCGCTTCGATACACTGGATGAAGTCAGGGAATTTCTTTCAAAATGTCAGAACAGTGATTTTACTATTGATAACATTGAAAAGAAACCTTTAAAAAAATCACCCGCTCCTCCGTTTACCACTTCCACGCTGCAACAGGAAGCCAGCCGGAAACTCGGTTTTTCAGTAAACCAGACCATGTCGGTGGCTCAACGGCTGTACGAATCGGGTAGAATCACCTATATGAGAACCGATTCGGTCAACCTGTCAAAGCTGGCCATAGGTAGTGCTGCAGGTAAGATCCGCGCATCTTTTGGGGAGGAATACCTGAAATCAAGGAATTTTACCACCAAATCCAAAGGAGCCCAGGAAGCTCACGAAGCCATCAGGCCCACATACATGGACCAACCCACAGTGGAAGGCAGCCGGGCCGAACAGAGGTTATACGACCTTATCTGGAAAAGGACCATCGCATCCCAGATGAGTGAGGCCCGGCTGGAAAAAACCACCATTACAATCCTGGTATCCGGTGTACCGGAAAAATTTATTGCCACAGGAGAAGTGTTGAAGTTTGATGGTTTTCTGAAAGTATACATGGAATCCACCGATGATGAGCAGGAGGAAGAAACAAAAGGCCTTTTACCGCCGGTAAGGATCAATGACCAATTGAACCGGGAAGAGATAGAAACCACAGAAAAATCCACCCTGCAGCCGGCAAGGTACACTGAAGCCAGCCTGGTAAAGAAAATGGAAGAGCTCGGGATTGGTCGCCCATCTACATATGCACCCACCATTTCAACCATCCAGCAAAGGGAGTATGTTGTCAAGGAAGACCGTAAAGGCAGTCAGCGTGATATGGTCCAGATCATGCTGAAGGGTGATTCTATCTCACAGGAGATTATAAAAGAAAAGTATGGCTTTGAAAAAGGAAAGTTGTTTCCTACAGACATAGGAGCAATCGTCAACGATTTCCTGGAACAGTATTTTCAGAATATCATGAATTTCAATTTTACCGCTTCCGTGGAAAAAGAGTTCGATGAGATTGCGGTGGGTAAACTCGACTGGCCCAGCATGATCGAGCGCTTTTATAATCCGTTCCACTCAAAGGTGGATTCTGCCACTCAGACCTCTGAACGATCGAAAGGAGAGAAAGTACTGGGCGAGGATCCTGATTCCGGTAAACCGGTCAGCGTCAAAATAGGTCGCTTTGGTCCCATAGCACAGATCGGAGAAGCCAGTGATGAGGAAAAACCTCGTTTTGCAAGCCTGCTCAAAGGCCAGAGCCTTGAAACTATTACACTGGAGGAAGCAATGGATCTGTTCAGGCTTCCAAGGGATATTGGTCTGTTTGAGAATGAAGAAATGGTGATCGGTGTTGGTAAATACGGGCCATATGTCCGTCACCGTTCCAAGTTCTACAGCCTGGGCAAAGACGATGATCCTTACACCATCCAGGTTGATCGGGCCATTGGGATCATCAAGGAAAAACGTACACAGGACAAAAACAGAAACATCAAACAGTTTGAAGAGGAACCCGACCTGTTGATCCTTAATGGCAGGTATGGTCCATATATAGCTTATAAGAAAAAGAATTACCGGATCCCAAAAAACAGAAAACCTGAAGAGCTGACCCTTGAAGAGTGTCGTGAGATCATTGATAAAGCCGGCTCCAGGACAAAAAAATGAACCTCCAAACAATGAAATCTCATGGACCTCAATGGATATTTTGATCCTGTAAGCCTGGAAAGACCCGAATTTGAATACCTGGAGGACAAAGAAGCTTTCAGCCATCATATTTCAGTCCATACACCGGATCTTCCCATACGTGAATTGGATAAGCACCAGGTGGCCATCATAGGTGTCCCGGAAGACAGCAATGCTTTTATCAAAGGGAGTAAAGATGCGCCGGATAAGGTCAGAAGTAAACTCTACCAGCTCAGGAAAATAAACCGGAACCTCAGGATTTATGACCTGGGCAATATCAAGAACAGCGGCTCTGTGAATGATACCTATTACGCCGTGAGGGATGTACTCCTGGAACTGATGGAGCGCGACATGGTCACCATTATTCTGGGTGGTTCACAGGATATCAGCAAGGGTGCCTTTCTGGCTCTTGAAAAACTGGAAGGAATCCACCAGGTCCTCACCATTGACTCCATGCTTGACTTTTCCGGGGAAGGGGATACTGTGCATTCAAGGAATTATCTGAACCAGCTGATGAAACCTGGCGCCAGGGAGCGTTTCAGCTTTACAAACCTGGGGTACCAGGCCTACTTTGTTACCGATAACCAGCTTCACCAGCTGGAGAAATCCTACCTGGAAAGCATCCGGTTAGGAGATGCCCGCAAAAATATCCAAAATACAGAGCCCCTGATCCGTGATTCGGAATTCATAGGTGTCGATATGGGTGCCGTCAGGCATTCTGATGCACCGGGAGCATCCACTCCTTCACCCAATGGATTTTTCGGAGACGAACTGTGTCAGATCACCCGTTATGCAGGCCTCAGTGAACTGGTAAAAATCATGGGGTTTTTCGAATTCAATCCCTCTTCGGATATGAACGGCCAAACAGCCCATCTCACAGCACAGGCCGCATGGTATTTCCTGGACGGCATTTCACACCGTATCAAGGAAAATCCTGTGGATACGCCCGAACATATTAAGAAGTTCATTGTCAACCTCAATGCTGCCGGACATGACATTATTTTTCATAAAAGTACCCTGTCTGAACGCTGGTGGATGGAAGTTCCCGTAAAGAATCCTGTAACAGGTTATAACTTTTTTGTGGCATGTTCGTATGAGGATTACCAGCATGCCTGTAACCAGGAGATACCGGACCGCTGGTGGCGTTATTTGCACAGACTGGGTAATGAAACTGAATAATCAACGTTTTATATCTGGATTTGATGCATTTTTTAACAGGTGGATGGCCGGAATGGACACCCGGGTTTATGAACATTCTTCTGTTAATAAAATTTGTCTGGAAGCTTTATTTTTCTTTAATTTACAACTGTTTAGAAAGCAGAACAGAAAAAGCCTAACCTTGAGTTAACTAGATGATGAAGAGCCTGTTAACCATATTCGTCTTTGGAATAACCACACTGAACCTTCTGGCCCAGCAGGATCCGAAATTCAGTCAGAATATGTTTCTCTCATCCTATTTTAATCCTGGTGCCGTTGGAAGCAGTGATAAGATTTGTCTTGCTGCAGCTTTTCGTAACCAGTGGACCGGAGTTCCCGATGCCCCTGTCACAACCATCTTTTCTGCACATATGCCTGTCAATATCCTGGGAAGGACACACGGAATCGGGCTGAACCTTATGAACGACAATCTTGCATTCAATAATAACTTTTTATTCAGTGCTTCATATGCCTTCAGGATCTCGCTGGGAATGGGTAGCCTGGGAATTGGTGCCAACCTGGGGCTTGCCAACCAATCTTTAACGCCCATCTGGTATGGGGCCGATGTCATCACTCCTAAAGGGGACCCTGCCATCCCGCAAAGCGGGGGAAGTGTATTTGGTTTTGACATGGGACTTGGTGTGCATTACAGCACAGATAACCTCTATGTAGGTGTATCTACTTCCCACTTGAACCAGACATCCTTTGATTACCCGGAAGATGTTGCTGAAACGAAATTAATCAGGCACTATTACCTGATGGCAGGTTATAACATCCAGCTGGCGAATCCTATGCTTGAGATCCTTCCTTCCCTGATGGTTCAGACCGACGGAAGGTCAAACCATATTTACCTGAACACAAACCTTAGATACAATAAAAAGTTCTGGGGAGGAGTTTCTTATTCAGTTGGAGGCGCACTTACAGCTCTTTTCGGAATAGAATTGATGAATGGGATCAAGATCGGATATTCATATGATTTCGAACTTTCTCCCCTTTTAAAATATAACAGCGGCTCACATGAAGTTACGGTTCGATATTGCTTCGATCTCAGTGTTGACAAGAGTCCGCAAAAATATAAGAGTATAAGATTTTTATAAAATTTACTTATATTTAAATTGTTTTTTATAATTTAAACAATTCGTAAAACGTTGGTTTTTGTATCTTATTAAGCGTTTAGCTATGAAACGAATAGTTATTTCAGTTGTCCTCGCGGCAATCATCGGAAGTTGTAGTACATACAACAGTGGAGAACTTGTAGGAGTAGAGGGTAGAAAGGCATATGCTGAACCCGATCCTTTCGGCATGGTTCCAATTCCTACAGGATCTTTTGTTATGGGGCCCAGTGACCAGGATGTAACCTGGACACAGAATAGCATGTCCAGAACAGTGGCTGTAGATGCATTCTGGATGGATGAAACTGAGATCACCAATAATGAATACCGCCAATACGTAAACTGGATACGCGACTCCATCATTCGCAAAGAGCTTGCTATTCAGGGTATTGAAGATTTCATTCTGAAAGATAACGAAGGGCAGCCTTTTGAAGACAGGGATGGAGAACCAATTATTAACTGGGAAGCCTCTCTTGATCCATCCAAGGACAAAGAGGGCAACATCTCTCAGATTGTAGAGGACCTGGGTATTTATTACAGTGGTGCCGACCGTCTTTCATACATCTCAAAAGAGATCAACGTCACCAAACTTATCTATAATTATTACTGGGTAGATCTCACACAGGCCTCAAAGGCAGCCAACAGCTTCCGCCTCGATTATTCAGGCGGCTCTACAGATCCTGTTGTACAATACGGTGGAACTGTCACAAGGCCAAACGGTGAGCAGGAGGAAGTGACCGGCAGGGCCTCCTTTGTAAACAAGGATTGGGTTCTGGTCTATCCGGACACGCTGGTCTGGATCTCAGACTTCACTTACTCTTACAATGAACCCATGGCCAACATGTATTTTCGCTCCCCATCCTATGACAACTATCCCGTGGTTGGGATCACATGGAAACAGGCACTGGCCTTCTGTAACTGGAGAACAAACTACCTGAACTGGTCCCTGGTAAGAAGTAACCAACCCATTGTCCAGGACTACAGGCTTCCCATTGAAGCCGAGTGGGAATATGCAGCCAGGGGTGGTCTTGATCACAGCATGTATCCCTGGGGTGGTGTATATCTGAGGAACAAGCTGGGTTGCTTTATTGCCAATTTCAAACCACTACGCGGTAACTACACCGACGATGGGTCCATGTACCCCGCCAGGGTTGGCTACTACGGAGTTCCCAATGAATTCGGGCTTTATGACATGGCCGGAAATGTGGCTGAGTGGACCATTACTGCATATGATCCATCTGCATATGTGTTTTCACATGATATGAATCCCTACTACAATTACAATGCTAAACCTGATGATCCACCCGTGATGAAGCGGAAGGTGGTAAGGGGCGGGTCCTGGAAGGACATTGCTCGTTATCTCCAGGTCAGTACACGTGATTATGAATACCAGGACACAGCTAAATCATACATTGGTTTCAGATGTGTACGTTCATATTTAGGTGATAACTAATTAAATACTTTACATAATGGGAATTACAGAAATTGTACTGAGTTCGGGCTGGAAAAGTTTCACGGCTAAGCTGTATGGCTTCGGAGCCTCTATTGTAATCATCGGAGCACTCTTTAAAATCCAACACTGGCCTGGTGCAGGAGCCGCTTTGACCGCAGGTCTTTTAATCGAGGCAGTCATCTTCTTTTTCTCCGCGTTCGAACCACTTCATGAGGAGCTGGATTGGACACTGGTGTATCCTGAACTGGCTGGAATGTCCGACCCGGATGAAATTGATGAGTACAAGGAACAGGCGATTGCTGACAGGAATGTGGGCCTGCAGAAATTCGATGAACTGTTCCAGCAATCCCAGATCAATGCGGAAGATGTTCGCAGCCTTGGAAAACACCTGAATACGATTTCTTCTACCACGGAGACCATTGGGGAAATTACTACAGCATCGCTGGCCACCAAGGGGTACTTCGACAAAATGGGAATGGCCGCCCAGAAAATGGACAATGTAGCCAGTGCATACGGTAATAATACCGGCGAGCTTAATGAGACGGTGAATACCCTGGCCGAATCGTACAAGAACACAGCCTTATTGATCGATCAAAAAGGCAAGGACATTGCTGATAAGTTCTCGGCTTCCAGCTCCAACCTGACTGCCACCTATGAGGCCATGTCGGGTGAGGTAAAACAGGAGCATGCCAATATCTCTCAGAATCAGAAACAATTCAACGAACAGCTTGAATCTCTAAATAAAAACCTTAGCGATTTGAATTTATCCTATTCCGACCAGGTCAAGGGAAGTAAAGATCATCTTCAGGGTACTTCAGGGGTTTACAAAGGATTGAATGAGATGATCACCAGTCTCCAGGCATCCGTCGAAGAGACCCAGAAGTATAAGAACGAAATTGTAAAACTCAGCGAAAGCCTTTCTGAACTGAACAATGTATACGGCAACATGCTCTCGGCGATGAGCATCAGAAAGAAGTAATAAACAATTAATCCTGATCTATGGCACACGGTAAAGAAACACCGAGACAAAAAATGATTGGCATGATGTACCTGGTACTGACTGCCATGCTGGCTATGAATGTTTCGAAAGAAGTGCTGGATGCTTTTATCCTTGTAAATGATGGTCTTGTTGAAACTACCGAGAATTTTGCAGTGAAGAATAGTGGTCTGTATGACCGGTTCTCGATGGCCTATCAACAGAATCCTGAAAAGGTTGGGGATTGGAGAGATAGAGCTGAAGAGGTCAAAACCCGCTCCGATGAACTTTATGAATTTCTTAATGAATGCAAAGTGGAAATTGTCCAGGTAAAAGACGACGAGGCTATTCACGATGGAGTGGTCCACCTGGCAGATGTCAATCAAAAGGATAATACAAATACCCCAGCTGAAATCATGATTGTGGGTAAAAAAGGAGAAGAACTAAGACACAAAATTGAAGGGCATCGAGAATTCCTGCTTTCTCTTATCGAAGATAAAGAAAAGTACGCAACTACCGTTGAGGCAATAGAAGGGAACCTGAGTACTGAAGCAAAGGAGAAGCTTCACGCTGGTGCAAAAAAAGGATTAACTCCCACTTGGGAATCTACCTATTTCGAATTTATGCCACTTGCTTCTGTTATTACCCTTCTATCTAAAATGCAAGGGGATGTTCGCAATGTTGAAGCTGAAGTGCTTAATTTCCTGCTGGGACAAGTGGATGCCGGTGCTATTCCGGTGAATACCCTTGAAGCAGTGGTAATCCCTGACCGAAGTTTGGTTTTCAAGGGACAGGAATACAGGGCAAGGGTATTTCTTGCGGCTTACGACTCCACCAAAATGCCTGAAGTGAAGCTTGCTGACGGTACCATGCTTAAGGTTGAGAGTGGTAAAGGTGTCTATTCTATTACATACAACACCATCGGGATTCGCAAGTGGGGCGGTACCATTCAGCTTGAAAGCGAAGGAAATGTAATCAGTCGTTCTTTTGAGGAGGAATTTGAGGTGGCCGAAGCCAATGCAACTATTTCAGCCACAGGAATGAATGTGTTTTACCGGGGAATTTCCAACCCGGTAGCCATCTCTGCCGGCGGCGTTGCTGAGAGTGCTGTTGTGGCAACAATATCCACCGGTAATATTTCCAAGATCCGCCCGGGCGATTATATTGTTAAACCGGGTTCCCAGGGAAATAAGGCTACGGTAAGTGTGTATGCAGATGTAGATGGATCCCGGACGTTGATGAACAGAATGGATTTCAGGGTATACAACCTTCCCAAACCCGATGCCAAGGTTGTAGGTGTGAGGGGATCCGAAGGGAACCTTACGGTTGGTAAGCTGTCTCAACTACAGAACGTAAGGGCGGAAGCAGATGATTTTGTGTTTGAAGTTGAATACAAGGTTCAATCTTTCGAGATAGCATTCCAGGGCTCGGGAGGCATCTGGAGTTCTATGTCTTCCAGCAACGAACGTTTTACTTCCGAACAGAAGAACCTGTTCCGCCAACTGAGAAGTGGTCAGCGAATTATGATTGAGAAAATTAGAGCAACAGGTCCTGACGGAGTACTCAGGACCCTGAATAACATCACCATAACAGTTATCTAAGATGAAGGCAAGAAGGTATTTAATTGGAACAGTGGTTCTGGCGGTTTTTGTTATTTCTTTATCCGCACAGAATGTGAATACTTCCATCACACCAGGAAGTACACCGGTGATATCTACTTATTCACCTACCACAGATGTATATAACAAGGAGACCATTATACCTGAAAAAAAGCCGGTTTCCTATGACTATATCCGGGAATCGGATGTGATGTGGGCCAAGGATGTATGGCGCACCATTGACCTCAGGCACCGCATGAACATGCCGCTGCGTTACCCGGTGGAAGGAGTGATGGGTGACGGAGAGCGATACAGCCTCTTTGGACTGCTGATGGAGGGTATTAAAACCGAAGAAATCACACCCTATGAGTATAATCCCATCACCGCCTGGAAGGATCCCTTTTCCAAAACTACAAACCTGGAACATATCTATAATCTGTCGGGAGGTGATACCGTTTATAATGATGATGGCAACTTTTTAAGAGTCGACCAAAGATCAACTGCTATTATGCAAATCCAATTGCAGGAACAATGGTTTTTCGACAAACAGCATTCAGTTATGAAAGTGCGCATTGTAGCACTCGCTCCCGTATTCTATGAGTATTTCAATGAATTTGGTGAAGTATTGCCGTCACCACGACAGCAAATCCCTTTCATAGTACACTTCCCCCAGTGCCGCCGGTTGTTTGCAACCCACTCTGTGTACAACCCGAACAACGATGCGCAAACCATATCATTTGACGATCTGTTTTTTCAGCGTCGTTTTTCCAGTACAGTCATCGCTGAATCCAATGTCTTTGGAAACCGGATGCTAACAGATTATAAACTTGGGCAGGATGTGTTGCTGGAATCTGAACTGATCAAGAAAGATCTATTCATTATGGAGCACGATCTCTGGGAGTACTAAATATCATCACCAATCTCTGTCTTGATATCATTGACAAACTGCTTGATCTTCTGCTCCTCTTCCCTCCTGCACACCAGGATGGTGTTTTCATTCTGAACTACGATGTAATCTTTCAGTCCCTGAAGCACAATAAGTTTATCATCCTGTGCATTGACAATGTTCCCTGATGATTCATACATGAAAACATGTTTGCCTGTTATAGAATTCTGTTTCTCATCCTTATCCAACTGTTCATATAGGGATCCCCATGTGCCCAGGTCCGACCAGCCGAAATCCGAGACCAGTACAAACACATTTTCCGCCTTTTCCATGATGCCGTAATCAATACTGATGTTCCTGCAATTGCTGTAAGTCTTCTCGATGAAAGCCATCTCTTGTCCTGTCCCATAAATCTTTTCGCCTTCTTCGAACAGTGTGTGGATCTCCGGAAGATAAGTTTCAAATGCCCGCATGATACTTTTCATTGACCAGAAGAAAATCCCGGCATTCCAGTAGAAATCCCCGCTGTTAATAAAAACCCTGGCCAATTCCAGGTCAGGTTTCTCCGTGAAAGTCTTCACCTTCCTCAAACCGGACGATTCATACCCTTCCACCTTCTTCTGACGGGATTGAATGTATCCGTAACCTGTCTCGGGCCTGCTGGGAACGATCCCCATGGTAAGCAATGCTTCATTTGAGCTGACAAATTCAAGGCCCTGTTTTACCGAACGCAGAAATTCCGCTTCCTTTGTAATCAGATGATCCGAAGGGGCAACCACAATACTGGCATCGGGATTTTTCCGGCTGATGCGAAAATTCGCATAATCGATGCAAGGAGCAGTATTTCTGCGCAGAGGCTCCAGGAGAATATTCTCCTCGGGTATTTCTGGCAACTGTTCAATAATGATTTCCTTATATTCAAGATTACTCACAATGAATATCTGGTCTGCAGGGATTACCTGGCTGAACCGATCAAAGGTTTGCTGGAGAAGGGTTCTTCCCATTCCCAGGATGTCCAGAAATTGCTTGGGGCGATGGATTTTACTGAGCGGCCAGAAACGGCTACCGATCCCGCCCGCCATAATTACACAATAATTATTGTTATTCATAAATTCTTTGGAGTGGATTACATGTACATTAAATATAGCTGGTTTTTAATTAACACCCGGCCCTTACAAGATGTTTTACACAATAATTGATATTTTCATATTTTTGTATCAGCTCTATGCATCTCCTTACACAAATAGGAACCTATTTCCTGCTTATGAAAAGGTCCTTTAGCAGGCCTGAAAAGTATTCTGTCCTCTATCTGCAGACCATGCGTGAGATCGAAAAGGTGGGGATCAACTCCTTTCCCATTGTGGTAATCGTTTCCCTGTTCGTGGGGGCGGTGATTACCATTCAAACAAATTTCAACATAGAAAATCCACTGTTCCCCCGGTACATTGTGGGTGTAACCGTTAGGGATTCTCTTTTACTGGAGTTCTCATCCACTATGGTGGCACTTATCCTTGCCGGAAAAGTGGGATCGAGCATTGCTTCCGAGCTTGGAATGATGCGGGTCACGGAACAGATTGATGCACTCGAGGTGATGGGGATAAATTCAGCATCCTATCTGATCCTGCCCAAGATCATTGCAGCGGTCCTGTTTTTCCCCATCCTTTGCCTGTTGAGTATTATCATAGGTCTGGTTGGTGGGTATCTTTCCTGCATCTGGGCCAATGTGATACCACCCTCAGAATATATTTACGGTATTCAGTACGCATTTTATCCATATTACATCAGCTATGCCTTGACCAAAATGGCTTTTTATGCCCTGATCATTACCACTGTATCCTCCTATTTCGGTTATTATGTGCAGGGAGGAGCCGTTGAAGTGGGGAAATCAAGTACCAGGGCTGTGGTGCAAAGCAGTGTTCTGATCCTGCTTGCTAACCTTATATTGACCAGAACTATCCTGCAATGATCGAGGTGAAACACATATACAAGAGTTATGAAGAGAGCTTTGTACTCAACGATGTCAGTGTAAGGTTTGACCAGGGGAAGTGCAACCTGATCATTGGACGCAGCGGATCGGGAAAAACTGTATTGCTAAAATCCATCGTTGGTTTAATTGAGGTTGATGAAGGAGAGATCTGGTATGACACGCTGAATTTCTGCCACATGGGGATCAGTGCCCGGCAGGAAATACGGAAAGAAATGGGGATGCTATTCCAGGGAGCTGCACTATTTGATTCCCTATCCGTTGAGGAGAATGTGATGTTCCCCCTTAATATGCTTACTTCTCAATCCAGGGGAGAGAAACTGGATCGGGTTAATTTTTGCCTGGAACGGGTAAAGGTCGCAGGTTCCAACGCACTATATCCGTCAGAGTTGAGCGGTGGAATGAAAAAGCGGGTGGCCATTGCCAGGGCCATTGCCCTCAATCCTCGTTACCTTTTCTGTGATGAACCCAATTCGGGTCTCGACCCTGAAACCGGCATTGTGATCGACAACCTGATCAGGGAACTCACAGAGGAGTTTAATATGACCACCATAGTGAATTCACACGATATGAATTCGGTCCTTGAAATAGGTGACAATGTGGTCTTTATTTACAAAGGATGTAAATGCTGGGAAGGAACCAGGCAGGAGATTCTGCATACAGATAACGAAGCCCTCAATAATTTTGTTTTTGCAACCAACATGGCCAGGCAAATCAAACAGAAATAATACACCGTACGCCTGACATGACGCTAGTAAATCAGTGGCTTGTCTTTGTCTAGGCGTTCCTCGGCCCGATACCCGAAAACCAGGTTCATCCCGAACCAGAGGTTCACAGATCTTGCCTCCTGGGGCCAGAACAGTGCATTCAGGGAGTTATCCGATATGAGATAAAGATTCAGAGGGCCCACATTGAAGGAGAATCCTGCCCCAAAGTTTTTCAAATAGGAATTCTTATAGGAGTAGCTCAACGATAAATTGATGAACCGGCCGGTGGTAAAATTGGCACTGGCAGTAAACTGTTGTGAAATATTACCCTGCAAAAAATCGGTACGGGAAAGGAGGCCAAAGTTGATATTCGGAGTAACATAATAAGACGCTCCCACATATAACTTTGTATTCAGACGCTTGCTGTAAGCCCGGCCGGGAGTAAATTCCAAAAAACTCAACAGGCTGTCACCCATCTGCGAAAAAGTGCTGTCAAGATAATCTCCAAAGGAATAGTCCTCCGTTAATTCTAATGGATCGAGCTCCAGACCTATATAATCATATTCCATCTTATAGGCCGCATCATGCACTTCATCCTTCCAGGAGATAAATCCAATGTCCACTGCACTGGCACTCAGCTGAAGCTGTTCAATAGGCCGGTAGTTGACCCCAACATCCACTCCAAATCCCAAATTCTTAGTATTGAACATGTACCTGGGAAAGGAAAAGGGATCAAGATTTTCAATGTCATCATTGATCACTATTTCTTCAATCATTCCATCTTCGTTATAAACCACTTCAGCAAACGGCAGGGAAGCACTGACCAACAGATCTGACTGTATGTTCCATGCTTCCCGGGAAGTGGTAACCGACAGTTCTGATCTCCTGGTGGAGATATCCCCAATTCCGAACAGCATATTGGCGCGGACTCCAACCTGCAGGTTGTCCAGGATCGATTCAGACCAGCCCAGGGATACCTCGTCAAATGCGGAAAGGTCTGCACCAATACCGTCAAGTTGATAGGTCTCTCCCTCTACAGCCCCATTCAATACCAGTTTTGCCAGATCACCCGGGTAATAAACTGCCTGATCCATTCTTGTGGTCACATCAAGTGTGAAGAATCCGATCCCCGTTCTGAATCCCAAAGATGCCAGGGAAGCCCTTAGGTCCGTAACAATAAAGTTCGATGGTTCAAGCTTGTCCAGAAATGCCTGTTTGTCTCCTTCCGAGTGTAGAAAAGTGATCAGGGAATCCTGAAAAGGGTGTGGATAAATGATATCCTTGTATGAAAGTGAATTGGACGACAACTCCATCCTCATTGGGGCCAGCAGGGGAAATCCTATATAAAACCCACAATTGGGCTGATGGGCGGGATTGACCCTGTTTGCCTGTGGTACTCCGGGCATAAAATATACCGAATTACTGATCTGGGCCTCTCCGGATAAGCTTAAACACACAGTTATTCCAAGGCTAAGTGTCAGTCTGCTGATTGCATTCATAGATACCTTCATCTTTAGATCAGTTTGATTCTCGGTTGTTTATTCTAAAATTGGCAAGCATGGATATCTCGAAATCAAGAGAATACTGGGAATAGAGTTTCACAAATTGTTCACCCCCTGCAGAAGTAATCATCCTGGCCTCAACCAGCATGAATGATACATTTTCTAACCTGCCCAGCTTTTCTGCCGGAAAGGCTACAGTATTTGTCTCCTCCATGGGCTCATTCAGTTTACCGTCCGTATCTACCAGGGAGGCTTGCAGCAGGACCGCATCTGCGTTAAAAACCGAATCGATAACAGCGTACGTTTCATCCAACAGGTATACCTGGAGCATCAGCTCAATGGGCAGTTCATTAAGGGTGGTCATGTTGATCTGAGCAAACTTCACCAGGCTTGTATCGATCCCATCCTCACCCAGCTCGAATTCCATGGTGTCCTGCAGGGAAAACCCTGAAGACTTGAAATCAAGGGGCAATAAGAATTCAAGGGTCAGATCAAGCCCGCTGGTATCCAGAATAAAATGCTGATCAGCCTCCGTCCCTGCAGCTGTCCTTCCTATTAAATTGTATGTAATGCCGGATGGCGCTGCTGCAAATATATCATCAATGTTACTGGTTTCTCTATTGATATTTATTTCCGTATCGATCCACTCTCCAATCTGATCAACTCCAGGCGCCCCAATCTGGAAGGGATGCCCTTCTGTAATGTCCAATTCAATTTCAGACCCATCCCTGGAAGATGTGGCAATAAAACTGTCCAACTCAATCTCAATAGGGATCCCTATCGAACTTGAGGTAAAAATATTGATCCTGGGATCGGCGAAAATCAGGCTGGCAAGTCCGGGATTATCCGCATACAGCGGAATATCAAAGGAACCCCTTTCGTCGATCAGATTCCTGGAATCAATATACCCGAAGACATTGTAGAAACTGAGATCCAGGAAGCTTGTTTGAATTTCACATACATCCTCCGGATTAATGGGATCTCCTGAATTGATCAGATCCAGTTTAAAATTTATCTGAAGGTAGCTGGTGTCATTTTCTTCTGAAGTCTTCAGACTATACCCGTCTGAAAGGAAAATTTGGTGATCTGTGAATCCACCGCTTGGATCGCTGATCTCAATTATCGTAGAAAATGTGTCCCGGTCAACGTTTAATATTTGACCGCTGCTGATGGTCAATATTCCAGCATGCCTGAATGAACTCATGACATCAATTACAATCTGCCCTCCCTTGATCAGGATGCTGTCTACACGATCGTTCCCATCCAGTTCAAAAGCAAAGAGTTCACTTTTATAAAAAGAAACCGTATCACCTATCTCACTGCCAATCCAGATAGGGATATCTATATCCGAGTCAATGTAATACTCCGTATAGAATTTGTCCGGAATATCAACCATGGTATCCGCACGCATCGAAAAAGCTGTATCCGAATATACCAGATAGATAAAACCATCGTCGAATTCGTTGGCATATCCCTGCGAATCTACCCTTTCCACAATATCATCCAGGGACATGGAGCCATAGATCAACGGAGCAACAAGCTGGAGTTGAAGTTCGATCTCATCCGACAACTTGTTCAAATCAAAGTAATCTTTGTGACAGGTGGTCAACATGAGGCCACCGGCCAGTAGAAAGATGATTCCGTAAAAGTTTTGTCGTGTCATGGCCTATTCGATTGAATAATTATATAAAAAGTTGTTTGCACTGCCCACAATCAGGTTGAACCTGCTGTCGGACCCTGCAAAATATCCGAGGCTGAAACGGGTGGACCCTTCCAGCGGAAATCCTTCGTATAGCGATCCGTCAGAATTGATCAGATAGATCCTGTTCCTCAACCGGTCCGTAATCCCGATCTTGATATCCGAGGCTGAAAATTTATAGATATCGGGCATATCACTGATTCTTTCCCGTACCCGGTAACCAAAAAGCCTTTTCCCGTCCTGGTACAATACATTCAATTCATTCCCGTCAGCAAAGATAAATTCCGGAATGCCATCCTTATCCATATCCTGCATGCGGAAGAAATGATCCGGAGAGACTTTTTGCTTTAACAATGTGGACACAGATCCATCCAGGTAAATACAGGTCACATTCCCGGAAGTGTCTGTGGAGATCCACCTCGGCCTTTCCTCCCTGATATTCATATCCAGGGTAAGCGGATTCTGTGAGGATACAACGACCCTGTCCTTTAGTTTTATCCGTTCCCTGCCTCTGCGATCCAGAAAATATGTGCGGTTGTTATCGGAAACCACGATATAATCATTTTCACTGATCCTGAAATGCTGAAGCGCCCTGGTAACCGTCGATTCTGTTTTTCCAAATTTCCAGCCGGTCACCACATTGCCCTCGATATCGTACACATAAATTTTTCGGTCCTCTCCCGCCACAAAAACACGGTAATCCCTGCCATTATCATAGTCAAACAATGCAATGGGATTGGTTGCATTGGACCGAAGGGAAATCGGGTAACGTTCTACATAATTCCCATTCCTATCTATTAAATGGAGCTTCTCCCTGGTGTTAAACAGATACTGGAGTTTTCCGTTTTTATGGAAGTCCACCTGGAACAGATCTCCCATGATGGGTCCTTCCAGGCGCTGTTCCCAGAGAATCCTCCCGGTGCTGTTGATCAGGTATATTTTGCTGGTTGCATCCTGGACGAAAATCTCCTTTTCCGAAGTAATATGGTTCATCACAAGAACCGGTTTGATCACCACTACAGAATCCAGTAAACTTTCCCAGACCGTGAGTGCCTTTTCCTTGATCTGAGAAGTATACTTCCAGCTAATACTATGGTAAAACAAACGATCCTCAGTACTGTACTGGATTACCACACCGGGAATCCGACGAAGGAACAGTTCCATGAGATCAAGCTGTGAAGCCCCCTTTTTGTTCAACAATGCCCTTTTATAATCCAGGTAAGCATAGGGCCTGAAAAATAGGCTTATGTTGCTGCGATTGGACAGGTAATCTGACATCTCCTTGAACACGGGATCACTAGAAAAGGTCTTATGCAATATATTCTGGTAAATCACCCTGGATAATACCTCTACCGAAGGTCCAAAAATTAAATAGTTCTCAAAGATTGTGAAATACCTGTTGAATAACCGGCCCGGCAACATCCCTTTGAAGAACGGATCAGGCAGGCGATAAATGTTGAAACTCGTCTGGTTATCCAGTTGATAGACATGCAACAGAGAGCGCATGTTAAAAGTATGAACCTGAAGGTACTGCTCAATCCATCGCATCACAACCTCCCCGGTTTCACTCTGACTCTTTGTTTCAATAACAAGCACCTCATCCTCCGGTTTAGCAGTTTCTCCTTCGATGGCAAACCAGGCCATTTCATCATCCAGTATACCCATCAGGTCCTCCAGTGGATTGATTCCATATAGTTTTTCTACCCTCCCAAGCTCTGTTTCAATCTCCGGCCATGTTCCCAGTCCGGTGAAATAAGCGATCATCTGTTCCGCAAACTTTGATTGATCACTGATCCCCAGGTGAAGGAAATAGGTAGTCCCTGAGGGCATGATTTCATGCACTTCCATTTTGACCTGCGACTGGTCCGCAAATGCATTCAGGAAAAGTATAGCTTCCTGGTCTGCATGGGTCATACCGTTTAGAACAATGGCATTCTCTTTTACATCCAGATCCAGTTCTCCCCATGTGGCAAGCCCGGAAAGTGGTTTCAGCCTTTCCCAGCTGGAATGATTAATGAATGGGTAAAACAGGAGTTGCAGTTTTTCATAATTGATATAGATATTAGCATGTACGTACCTGCCGGCTGTCTCCCTTATTAACTGCAATCCCTTATCTGTTGAAAAATTTCCTTCAGCATGGATGGTTCTGACCGATTCCTCAACAAGCATGGAAGAGGAGCTAATCAGGCAAATGCCGTTTATACAGGTAAAAGAAAAAACTTCCGGAACAAATCCTGGTTTCCCGGAAACATCATACAACGTTTCAGCTTCATATTTCCTGTCATTGACCATGGCCTGTCCGTCCAGCAGGGAAAGCATAAACTGTTCAAAATCATGGTCGCTGTGAAATTCAGAATAACGAATATAAAACAGGGGCATAAGCTGATCCTTTCCTATCAGATGCAGCGAAAGGTTTAATCCTTCCTTCATAAGAAACTCCTGAATGGGTTCACTGGAATTGACCTGTGCAAGCGCCATATTTATCATGGAATCAAGACCACTCTGCCCGGTTGTATTCACAAAATCAATCCAGATCCTGCTTCTGGGAAGGAATGTTTCGGTCAGGTACTCATAATCAATATTCTCTATAAACACAATTGCATCCTCAGGCACTGCCCGCAGGACTTCGATGGGAGTGATTTTATCAAATCGCTGTAATAGGATAACCACTACCAGCCCTGCGCACACAATGGCAAAGAGTCCTCCATATAAAAACCTTTTCAACATACCGGGCTGTTTCAATCAAAAATATAAATTTCCCAGGCAGGTTGTTGGGAAAATTACCAACACCAAAGGTAATATGGGACAAAAGCCAGAGGTGTAGGGTTTATTGGTACAATTTTTGTTCTATTTTTGCGTATTTTTCTGTCCAATGTTCTTTCGTACAATATTCATAATTAGTGTACTATTTTCCGTCGTTCAGCTTAAAGGACAACGCATCAAGGTGATCAGCTCCTCTGACCATACACCCATAGAACATGTGGCTGTATTCAACAAGAGCAGGGAAAGGGCCGCTATTACGGATACACTTGGTATGATTGATCTCTCCATATTTCCTGATTCTGACACCATTATCTTTCAACATCCTTCCTACAACACAGTACAGTACATCAGGAAACAGATTTCCGGTCAGACAACCATTGTACTGGACAGGAAAAGGATCTTAATTGAGGAATATGTCATTTCCGCATCTAAATCCAGGGAAAGCAAACTGATTATTCCATACATGGTGGATGTGCTTGAGCGTAGCACGCTCAGGGAGACCACCGGTTTGACCGCTGCTGAGATCCTTGAAAGTACGGGCAACATTGTAGTACAGCGAACCCAGGGTGGAGGTGGCAGTCCTATTCTTCGCGGTTTTGAAGCCAACAGAATCCTCCTGGTGGTAGATGGAGTCAGGCTAAACAATGCCATCTATCGAAGCGGTCACCTTCAGAATTCGATCACCATAGATCACTCCATACTCGACAGGACCGAGGTCATCTTTGGTCCATCTTCCATCATGTATGGAAGTGATGCCCTTGGAGGAGTCATTCACTATTATACGACGGACCCCTGTCTTTCTGAAGACCAGCAGGCTCGCCTGGAAGTTCAGGCCTATACCCAGTATGCAACAGCAATGCATGGCAAAACCGGACACCTCGATTTCTCACTGGGAAAAAAACACTGGGGAACACTTACCAGCATCACCTATAAGGACCTGGGGGATATCAGGATAGGCAAGAGAAGAAGCCCATACCTGGGGGACTGGGGTAAAGTGATGCATTATGTAGACCAGGTCGATGGGATGGATTCGACCATCGCCAATGAAAATCCCCTTATCCAGAAAAATACCGGCTATCGCCAGCTGGATATACTCCAGAAATTTCGTTATGCGCCTTCACAGTATGTGGATTGGATCCTCAATATGCAGTATTCCACCTCATCGGATATTGACCGTCTGGATAAACTGAATGACTATAACGGAAACAACCTTAAATATGCCTCCTATTACTATGGACCCCAGGACCGGTTTTTCATCTCGCTGAAAAATGTATTGAAAAAAGACAACCGGATCTTCACGAACATGACTACCATTGTTGCCTTTCAGAAGATCGACGAGGATCGGAATTCAAGAAAGTTCAGGAATGAAGAATTGCTGTCTCAGCGGGAAGGCGTCAATGTGTTCAATCTGAATATGGACCTGCTCAAAGTATGGAGTGCCAGCCATAAATTGAACTACGGCCTTGAGTTCAACCATAACACGGTTTCATCACAGGCCTGGTATAAGAACATATACAACGGAGAACAACGTCCTGCACAGACCCGGTACCCGGAAGGCGGAAGTCAAACATGGAGTGCATCGGCATACGCCAGTTACAAATGGATCCTTAGTAAACAACTGGTTTTGAGCGGTGGTTCAAGATACAACTGGGCCGGTCTTACTTCCTCTTTCAACAATACAATCCTTTCTTACGACCGGATAGACATTTCCAATGGGGCACTCACAGGCAGTCTGGGATTGGTCTATACCCCGACAGACCGGTGGCAGTTGAATACCATTCTTTCCTCCGGGTTCAGAAATCCCAATGTGGATGACTATGGGAAAGTCAGGGCAAAGGATGGTTTCGTTACTGTTCCCAATGAGGAATTAGCCCCCGAGTATTCTTACAACGCCGAAATCGGTATAAGCAGGATTGTGGAAGGGTATATGAAGATTGAATTGGTAGGTTATTATACCTATCTGAAGGATGCCATAGTAAGAACCGGATATCAGCTTAACGGTCAGGATTCACTTCACTATGATGGCGATTATTATCTTGTTACCACCAATTATAATACCGGTCAGGGCTACATCTATGGTGCATCCATGAGTTTCACCTCCAATTTGAATCCGAACATCATCCTGAAGGGAACGCTCAATTATACCAGAGGACATAACATTACCGATGATGTGCCGCTCGGACATATCCCTCCCATTTTCGGTCGGACTTCCCTTACCTACAGGAAGAGCACGTTCTTCGTGGACACATACATTGTTTACCATGGATGGAAACAATCAGAAGATTTCTCCCCTTACGGAGAAGACAATGACGAAGAAGCCATGGCATATGGATTCCCTTCCTGGTGGACTGCAAACATGAAGGTGGGATTCAATGTGGGAAGTCATTTTGATTTCATGCTGGCCATTGAGAACCTGTTTGATCAGTTTTACAAGCCTTATGCCTCCGGGATCAGCTCACCGGGAAGAAACTTCCTTCTCACTGCCAGGTTTACCCTTTAAACCGTTGCATGGATGCTGCGCTTTTGGTATCTTTCCTATCCATGCAGGTAATAAATCCGGTCATAGAAGAGGGATGGAAAAAGATCCTCCGGGATGAGTTCCATTCACCCTATTTTAGTGAATTAAAAGAGTTTCTTGTTGAAGAACGACAACAGCATACGGTTTATCCTCCGGGGAAGCTCATCTTCAATGCATTTCAACACACTCCGTTCAGCCGGGTGAAAGTTGTGATTCTCGGTCAGGATCCCTACCATGGAAATGGCCAGGCACATGGATTGTGTTTCTCTGTACCTCCCGGTATTCCTCAACCCCCTTCCCTTGTCAACATCCTTAAAGAGTTGCGTGACGATCTTGGAATTCCAATTCCACAACACGGCAACCTGGAAAACTGGGCGGACCAGGGAGTACTCCTGCTGAATGCTACACTGACGGTCCGTGCCAATCAGGCCGGATCACATCAGAACAGGGGTTGGGAGACATTTACCAGCCGGGTCATTGAAAGAATCTCCGAACATAAGGAGAGGGTGGTGTTTTTATTATGGGGACGTTACGCACAGGCCAAGGAGTCCCTTGTGGATGGAAACAGACACCTGGTGTTAAAAGCAGCTCATCCTTCTCCTCTCTCTGCATATAATGGATTCTTTGGTTGCCGGCACTTTTCAAAGACCAATGCTTTCCTTGAACAGCGGGGTACAAACGGAATTGATTGGACATTGTGATTTTTTGGCACGCATTTTGTTTTTAAGTGAGTGACAGTTCATCCAATCATATTCCCTGACAATCTCGGGGCCAGGTCCGTCTCTCACAGGCGGACTTTTATTTTTTCATCCCTTCCTGTAACAATCCTTCCACGGGTATTCATTCCGAATTCTGGAGGGATTGTCAAACGCGTTTTGCATATTATGCTTACATTTGTCAAAACCATTTGACAATATGGATAAGTTATTTCAATATTCAATTGCAAGAATTGATGGAGTCAGTACAGCGTTTAAGCGTTATTTATGGACCCGTGTAAACTGGGACAACAGACTGAATATCATTACAGGAGCGCGTGGAGTTGGAAAAACAACCCTGCTTCTTCAATATATAAAAGAGAACCTTTTCCATAAACCGGATGAAGTTATTTTTGTTAATCTGGACGATCTCTATTTTTCGAGAAATACCCTTGTTGATTTTGTAGATGCATTTGTAAAAAGGGGGGGTAAACACATATTCATTGATGAGGTTCATAAGTATAGAAACTGGTCACAAGAAGTAAAGAATGTTTACGACTATTTTCCCGGGTTGAAAATTATCATTACCGGATCTTCTGCACGTGATATATACAAAGGCCAGGCAGATCTGAGCAGAAGGGCAATTCTTTATAAAATGAATGGTTTATCATTCAGGGAGTTCATTGAATTGAAGCATGGACACTATTTCCCTGCTCTTGAGCTCGAAGAAATTCTCAGGAATCCAATGAACGAGATTTCTGCCATCCTCAAAAGAATTAAACCGATTAAGCTATTTGAAAAATATTTAATCTCCGGCTATTATCCTTTTTTTACTGAAGGGGAACCTGAATATCATACCAGGCTTAAACAAACAGTTAATCATATTCTGGACATCGATTTGCCCTCAGTGGAGAACATTGATTTCAATGCAGTTTATAAACTGAAAAAACTGGTTTCAATCCTTTCTGAGATCGTACCCTACAAACCCAATATTTCAAAATTAAGCGGTCAGATCGGAGTTAGCCGGGAAACCCTTGTCAAGTATCTCTATTTGCTTGAAAGAGCTGATCTGCTTATGTTGCTTCAGGCCGGCACACATGGGATTAGTAAAATGAATAAGCCGGAGAAGATATATCTGAATAATTCAAATCTTGTTGCCACTCTTGCTTCTGACTCATTTGATGTGGGGACAATGAGGGAAACTTTTTTCTATAATCAGTTACAGGTTAACCACAACCTTCGAGATTCCGACAGAGGCGATTTTGTGGTTGACAATAAATATACCTTCGAGATTCGAGGTAAGCATAAGACAATGAAGCAGATTACAGGTATTGACAATGCCTTTATTGCCACTGACAATATAGAGTTCAGCAGCCGGAATATAATCCCTTTATGGCTGTTCGGATTCTTATATTAGGCGGTGTGACGGAAGATAAGTCCACCAGGTAGGGATCAGATTGCAAACTGAGATTCATTCTAAAGCGGTATAACATCTATGTAAGGCTTTAGAACGGTTTGTACCCGATGATCTCGCGGACTTCGCGCACGGTTTTGGATGCACTTTCCCTGGCCTTTTCCGCACCCATCTTTACTACTTTTCCGAGGTATGCTGTATCATTATAAATCTCCTGTATGCGTTCTCTGATGGGAGTGGTAAAGGTGATCATCTCCTCGGCCAGCTGTTTCTTCAGGTCCCCATATCGAATGGTACAATCATTGTAGCTTGCCCTGAAATGTTCAACAGTATCGGGTGTGGATAATAATTCCAGCAGATAAAAAAGGTTGGCCACTGGTTCGGACATGGGGGAATTGGGTTCCTGCGGCCCGGTATCGGTTACCGCCCGCATCACCTTTTTCCTTATCATCTTTGGCTCATCCGAAAGATAGATCCCGTTTCCTTCGCTTTTTCCCATCTTTCCGGTACCATCCAGGCCGGGAACCTTAACCAGTTCACTCCCGAAATTGTAGGGCTCAGGCATGGTAAAATACTCTACCCCGTACATATGGTTGAATCGCCGTGCAAATCTACGGGCCATCTCCAGGTTCTGTTCCTGATCCTTCCCAACTGGAACTTTATCAGCATTGTGAATGATGATGTCTGCACACATTAAAACCGGATAGGTCAGCAACCCGGCATTGATGTTCTCCGGTTGCTTCCGGATCTTATCCTTAAAGGTGGTGGTTCGTTCCAGCTCACCAACATAGGCGTTCATGTTGAGCAGGAGATAGAGTTCAGGTATTTCGGGAACATCGCTCTGGATATAGATTGTGGCCACCTCCGGATCCAGTCCTGCAGCCAGGTATTCGGATAATACGACCCTGATGTTATTATGAAGGTTTTCGGGGGTTGGATGCGTAGTAAGTGAATGATAATCGGCCACGAAAAAGAAACACCTGTTCTCATGCTGCATCTTTACAAAATTCTTGACGGCTCCAAAGTAATTGCCCAGGTGGAGGTTTCCCGTCGACCTGATCCCGCTTAATACTGTATCCATAGGTTCTACTGTGCTTTTAAGGTACCTGCAAAACTATAAAATGTTATTGAAAAAACGTACTTTTGCCACAATGACAACCACCCGCCAGCATAAAGTATCACGACTACTGCAAAAAGAGCTCGGAGATTATCTACAAAAAAACGGTTCAGGGATAACTAAGGGAAAGATGGTTACTGTTACTGTCGTTCGTATCAGCCCCGATCTTGGTGTTGCCAAAGTTTACGTGAGCATTTTTCCGAGTGACAAGCTGGAGGAAGCCCTTCAGTCCGTTAGGGACCGGGCCGGTGGCATCCGGAGAGAGATGGGTAAAAGGTTAAAGAACCAGTTGAGGCACATTCCCGAGTTTACTTTTTATCTCGACGATTCGCTCGATTATATTGATCGGATCGATAACCTCTTAAATGAGTGAAAATGAAATATGATCCTATCAAACAGAGCCTTGGTAAAATCTTCAATAAGACTCCGTTTCTTAGAATAGTTTTTTACAGATTACTGGATCTGCTCCTGTTGCGATCATGGCATATTCGCCATGAATTGAGAATGCTGGGTAAGAATGGTTTCATGCCTGACCATATCGCAGATGCCGGTTCGGGATTTGGTCAATATGTATATTATCTTTCAAAAAAATATCCTTCTTCCAAAATAACAGGACTGGATATCAAACAGGACCAGGTAGATGACTGCAATACTTTTTTTGCATCCATCGGGCGACAGGAAAATGTATCATTCGAATATGCAGATCTGACTGCACTGAATGCCAGGGAGGTTTACGATCTCATTCTTTCCGTAGATGTAATGGAACATATTGAAGATGACCGGACTGTTTTCAAGCATTTGTGCAATGGACTGAAACCAGGGGGAATCCTGTTGATATCAACTCCATCTGACCAGGGAGGATCCGATGTACACCACGAACATGAAGAATCCTTTATTGATGAACACGTCAGGGAAGGATACGGGATCGGTGACATTGAAGAAAAACTCAGGGATGCCGGCTTTTCAAATATCCACATCAGGTATTCCTATGGAAAACCTGGAAACCGCTCCTGGAAATTATCTATGAAATACCCCATTCTGCTGGTCAGTGCCAGCAAGTTATTCCTGGTATTATTACCCCTATATTACCTGGTAATTTATCCTGTTTGTTTTGTTCTGAACCTGCTGGATGTCCGTCAGGAACATGCCACCGGAACCGGCCTGATCGTAAGGTGCAAAAAGTGAATCTTTCTTTTTACATAGCCAGACGTTACCTGCTGGGACCAAAATCCCAGAACGCCATCAACATCATTTCGGGCATATCTGTAATTGGTGTTACTGTGGGAACCATGGCACTGGTCATTGTATTGTCAGTTTTTAATGGATTTGATCAGGTGGTTAAATCCCTGTTCAGCTCTTTCGATCCTGACATAAAAATATCCGCTGTCCAAGGAAAGACTTTTATACCCGATGAATCGGTAATCCGCGAAATCGAATCGCTTCCGGGAGTAGCCGCAATGTCTGAAGTGGTTGAGGAAAATGTACTGCTGCTTTACGGCGACAAACAACACATCGCTACCATCAAAGGAGTGGATGAAGCCTTCAAAGAGGTATCAGGGCTTGATTCAATGATATATGATGGTACCATGAAATTAAAAGACCAAAACAGGCCTTATGCCGTGGTGGGTCAGGGAATCGCCTATAGCCTGAGGATCGGCCTGAGTTTTGTTGATCCTTTATTCGTATATACCATCGACCGGAAAGCCCAAATTAATATGGCCCAGCCGGAAGAGTCCATTCGAAGGGACTTTATCTACCCTTCAGGGATTTTTTCCATTGAACAGGATTTCGATTCCAGGTACATCATCGTTCCGGTAGAATTTGTCAGGGAGCTTTTATCCTATGAAGATGAAGTCTCGTTCCTGGAAATAAAGCTTGACCCTGGATTCCCGGCCGACAGGGTCCAGGAACAGATCACCGCCATTATAGGTCAGGATTTCCATGTAAAAAACAGGCAACAACAGAATGAACTTTTCTACCGTGTTATGAAATCAGAGAAATGGGCCATCTTCCTGATCCTGACCTTTATCCTGATCATTGCTTCCTTTAATATTATTGGCTCCCTCAGCATGTTGATCATCGACAAGAAGAACGACATCATGACCCTTCGCAACATGGGGGCAACCAACAAGCTTATTGAGAGGATTTTCCTTGTAGAAGGATGGTTGATCTCGGTGATTGGCAGTGTGCTTGGTCTGGTACTGGGTACCGGGATCAGCTGGATACAACAACAGTTTGGTTTGATCAAGTTATCTGGCAGCGGAACATTTGTAATCGATGCTTATCCCGTTCAAATTGAGCCGGTTGACATATTTCTAATCTGGATTACCGTACTCTTGATCGGATTAATCGCAGCCAGGTATCCTGTAAAACAGATCAACAGGAAATATTTAAAAAGCATAGAGCGGGATGGAATTGTTTAAAACTTTGTGTATCTCCTATCTGCAGATCATCTAATTTTATGAGCACCTGAGAATTAATAACGTCACCTTTTGCAACCATACAAAGGGTAAAGTTGTATTGTAATTATTAGCTCAATATAAGTATCAGGTATGTTTTAACCGGGAAGTCTCTATGAAAATATTCAGGAGTTCAACATTTGCGATCCTTGTACTCATTTCATCTTTCATGGCCCTTCAGGCGCAGGACATAATCATTACCGGCGTTTCAACCACAGACGTGTCTTGTGGATCAGGGTCCGATGGTACCATCACGATCAACATTTCGGGCGGAATTGGATTATACACCTACCTGCTTGTGAGGGGTGCAGTCCCCGTTGAGAGTTCAGGCCCCATCGCCGCACAGAACTTTACCTTTACCGGACATGATAAATATACCAATTACATAATTATCGTATCCGACGAGGATGCCGGAACAGCAGATGGATTCACTTTTGCTACCATCGATGGTCCCAATCCCATTACTATTACCTCCTCCATAGCTACCAATATTACCTGCAACGGGGCAAATGACGGAACCATCACGGTGACAGCCACAGGAGAAGGGGGCAATTTCATTTTTAACCTGACGGGACCGGTTAACCAAACCAATGAAACCGGATTCTTTTCCGGACTTCCCCAGGGAGATTATACCGTTACAGTGAGTGATAAGGACGGGTGCCCTTCCACGGATGTAACCCCGGTACTCACCATCAACAATCCCGGACCCATTACCATTACCACCGACAACATAACCGATGTTGCATGTTTTGGCGATAATACCGGATCCATTTCCATCACCCCCGGGGGGGGCACCCCTTCGGGAATTGGATCAGGCTATACCTATGAATGGACCGGGCCGGGTGGCTTTACTTCCACAACAGAAGATATCACAAACCTTGAAAGCGGTGATTACTTTATTACCGTGTATGACGGAAACATGTGCTCGGCCAATGATGGTCCCATCAATATCAGTCAACCACCGGATATTACTGCTATCCTTGACAACACAACCGACGTCACCTGCAATGGAGGAAATGACGGGATTGCCCAGGTCACAGCCGGCGGGGGAGCAGGGGGCTACACCTACTCCTGGGATGGACAATTCAGTGGTCTCATCTCTACCGATGAAGATCCTATCATCCTTGTTGCAGACACCTATGACCTGACCATCTTTGACACCAATGGCTGCTCAAAAACTTTTATTTCCTTTGCCACCATTAACGAACCTGCTCCATTCGCCATTGCAATAGATGGCACCACCGATGTGACCTGTTCAGGCGGAACCGATGGTACAGCCAGCATCACTCCCTCCGGAGGTACTTCACCCTATACCTTTTTCTGGACAGGGGCCATATCAGGTTACTCTTCGACGGATGAAGATCCAGTCAATATGCCTGCTGATGTCTATTCCCTCACCATTACCGATGCCAGTGGATGCAGCCAGTTATTTTCCAGTCTTCTTACCATCAATGAACCGGCGCCCATCTCGGTAGTAGTAAATGGAACAACCGAAGTTTCCTGTTTTGGTGGAAATGACGGAACGGCTAGTATTACAGTCACCGGTGGTACTCCTCCCTTCAACTTCATCTGGTCCGGTGATGGAAGCGGACACACTTCGGGCATGGAAGATCCCAACGATCTGGTGGCTGACACCTATGACCTGACGGTGACAGATAATAGTGGCTGTGTGGAAGCTTTTAATGATCTGGTGACCATCAGCGAACCTGCAGATCTTTCGGTTACAGTTGACAACATTACCAATGTGGATTGCAACGGTGCAGCCACCGGTTCCATTGAAATCACCCCTGCCGGAGGTACTCCCATTTACTCCTTCTTATGGAGCGGGCCCAATGGATTCTCATCAAGTTCCGAAGACATTTCAAACCTGGAAGCAGGAAATTACAGCCTTACCATCACCGATGCCTTGGGATGTATAAAAGATTTCATCGATGTGGCTACCGTTAGTGAAAATACTACCATCGATGCCACTTTCTTACTCACTGATATCTCTTGCAACGGCGGATCGGACGGTGCCATCGATGCAACAGTGTCGGGTGGAACTCCCACCTATGTATTCAGCTGGACGGGACCCTTTGGATTCACAGCTTCCACGGAAGACATTACTGGATTGATGCCCGGACTTTATTCTCTTACAGTAACTGACGATCTTGGATGCATACAGGTGATGCCTGTCCAGACCCTCACCGAGCCTTCTCCACTCAGCGTATCAGCAACCCAGGTGGATATTGATTGCTTTGACGCAGCCAACGGATCCATTGACCTGACAATCTCCGGGGGTACCGTGCCATATACATTTGCCTGGACGGGTCCCGGAGGTTACACGGCTTCTACCGAAGATATCGCCAGCCTGGAACCCGGTGCATACAGCGTGACCGTTACCGATGCAAACCTCTGTTCTTCTGCATTCACAGATATTGCCACCATACTCGAGCCGGCCGAGATCCAGGTGAGCTCGATAAAATCCGATATTTCCTGCGGTGGATTAACGGATGGATCCATTGATATTACTGTGGCTGGCGGCATCCTTCCTTATGGTTTTGATTGGACGGGACCCGGCGGATTTACCTCCACTTCAGAGGATATTTCCGGGCTTGAAGCAGGTAGCTACAGCCTCACCATTACAGACGGAAATGGATGTGTGGTCAGCTTTCCTGATCTTGAAACCATCATTGAACCCACCCCAATTGTAGCCACCTATGTATCACAACAGGATGTACTTTGTAACGGCGATGCCAGCGGATCCATTGAGATCAATGTGACCGGTGGAACGGCACCCCTGACATTTGACTGGACCAACAGCCTGGGAACTACCGAGTCGACAGATGAAGACCCGACAGGACTGGCGGCAGAAACATACTCCCTATCCATTACAGATGTCAATGGATGTTCCGTGTCGTACCCTGACCTGGTGACCATCACCGAACCTCCAGCCATATCGGTCAGTCTTGCCAAGACCGATATTGTTTGCTATGGCGATGGGAATGGCTCCATCACTGTCACTGCATCCGGAGGTACCCCGCCCTATGAATATTCCAGGTTAGGTGATCTCAATCCGGCCTACCAGCCCGGCAACTCTTTCACCGGTATTGGGCCCGGGTTCTATACCATATGGGTCAGGGATGCCAACCTGTGTGTGGTCACTGAGACCATTACCATCCAGGAACCTGAAGAGATACAGATCCTCGGAGAAACTAAAAGCGGACAGAATCTCTGTTATGGTGATTCCTCGGCCCAGATTTCCATCGATGTGGTAACTGGAGGAGTTTTGCCTTACGAGTATTCCATCAACGGTGGTGTGGATTTCTATTCCACCAGTCTGTTCACCAACCTACCTGCCGGCGATTACCAGACAGTGGTAAGGGATGCCAGCGGATGTACCGCTTCCGGGAACCTGAATGTCATAACCCAACCCTCGATGTTGAGGGTCGATTCCTATCTGCAGGAAGACATTATCACCTGTTTCGATGCACTGGAAGGCCGGATCGTGATTGTTGGAACCGGAGGAAATGGTGTGATCACCTATGCATTGAATGGTGGAGTTCCAGTTGTTCCGGGAGATTTCCAGAACCTTCCGGGAGGACCTTACCAGGTAACCATGGAGGACGAGAACGGTTGTACCAGGGATACTTCAGTGGTGATCCTTACTCCGCCCGAAATCGTGGTGGACAATGTTACCATTACCGATGTAACAGGTTGTTCCGGCGATCCAACCGGTTCGTTATCAGTGACAGGTTCAGGAGGAACAGGAACCATTACCTATTCACTCAATGGAGGCTCCTATCAGGCCGGTGGAACCTTTAACGGGCTTTCTGCGGGAGACCATACGGTTACCCTGAAAGACGATAACGATTGCACCAGGGATACCCTGGTCTCCATTTCAGAACCTGCATCCATTTCCATTCTTACCGAACTGGTAACCCCAATTACCTGCGCCGGTGCCGGCGACGGCATTGTTGAGGTCACTGTTACGGGTGGAACAGCACCATTGAATTTCACCTTAAATCCCGGTGCCGTATCCAATGGAACAGGGATATTCAGCGGACTAATGCCCGGCACCTATACAGTGTCGGTCGACGACGCCGAAGGTTGTGGCCCGGTCGATTCATCCCCCTTGACGATTACAGATCCCCCTGTTCTGTTGATTGATTCACTGATTGATCGCAACATCAGCTGCAACGGAGCCGGAGATGGAAGCATCAGTATTTATGTTTCCGGTGGAGTGGCTCCATATGAATATTCAATAGACAACCAGGGTGCCTGGACAACGGACAGCTTCTTTACCGGATTGATCCCCGATACCTATGAGGTGTACATCAGGGACTTTAACTTTTGCCTTGTCTATGGAGGGTCGTTTGTTTTCATTGATCCGCCCCTGCTTTCCGTATCAGTTACCACAACAGATATTACTACTTGTTCGGGTGATACAACGGGTGTGATCGTGGCAACCGGGAGCGGGGGAACCGGAAATCTGGAGTATTCCCTTGATGGCCTGATCTTCCAATCTTCCGGTACTTTCAGCAATCTGCCAGCCGATTCTTATACTGTCTACGTTCTGGATGAGGGTGGTTGCTCGGTTACAGAGCCGGTCACCATCAATGAACCTGATCCCGTTATGGCTACCATCACGAAAACAGATGCCACCTTTGGCAACCTGGGCTCTATTACCATTTCGGAAACCACAGGTGGAACTCCACCCTATGAATACACCATTGACGGTCCTTCCGGCTCATTCTCGCCCGATACAACCTATGACATGCTGGAAGAAGGCACTTACCACGTTATTGTAAGGGATCTGAATGGTTGTACATATGAGGAGATGGTCGACATCCTGGATGTGCCACCGCTGGATGTAATAGTCAATGTGACCCATGTGAGTTGTTTCGGTGCAAATGACGGAACCATAGAGTTTGTTCCCCAGGATGCCGAGGGATCAGTGGAATATTCCATCGATAGCGGATTTAATTTTGTTACGGGTGCCCTGTTTGAAAACCTTCCCGGGAACTCCACCTATTACCTGGTGGCTAAGGATGAGATTGGAAAGGTATTTACCGATTCTGTCACCATAACAGAACCTTCCGAAATCAGTCTGTCACGGAATATCACTGCTGCAGAGTGTAACGCATTCAGCGAAACAGGAGCCATTGATATCACGGTAATGGGAGGTTCGGGAACCTACAACTACCTCTGGTCAGACGGCAGTACGGAAGAAGACCGGTCGAACATTGTAGCAGGAGACTACATCCTCGAAATCACAGATTCAGATAACTGCACCCGGACTGATATGATAGTTGTCAGCAGCGTTGTGATCGTGAATGCATATGCCGGTACAGATACCACCATCTGCCACGGTGAATCCATCCAGTTGTACGGACAGGGAGGCCACATTCCCCAGTGGAGCCCTGCCACATTCCTCTCTGATCCGGATATTGCAGATCCGATAGCTACAGGCGTGACTGAAACCACTATATATGTATTGACCATTACCGAGGAGACCAGTCCGTACGGATGCTTCAATACCGACTCTGTAACAGTATCCATCTTTCCGCTCACCGGAATCTATGCGACTGAGGATACCTTTATCATTGAAGGCTCTTCTATTGAACTGGAGGCTACGGGTGGTCCATTCATCGCATACAGGTGGGAGCCCTCCACTGGACTTGATAACAATACCATACCGAATCCGATGGCCACGCCACTGGTATCTACCTGGTATCATGTATACGGAACAAATGAAAACGGATGCGAGGAGGTGGATTCCGTATTTATCGAAGTCATTGAGGATATCCGGGCATACAATGTCTTCTCACCCAACGGGGACGGGGTTAATGACTTCTTTGACATTGAAAATGCCAGCCGATTCCCGGAAATGATCGTCGAAGTATACAGTCGCTGGGGGGATCAGTTGTTTTCAACAAGGGGTTATGACGATGGAAGCAGGTGGGATGGAACCGCACGTGGAAAAGATGCACCAGTTGGCACATATTATTTTATTATCATTCCATACAGTGGTGCTAAACCCATCACAGGGAACGTAACGATAATCAGGTAGCATGAGAAGAGTTACATACATCATTCTGTTGGCCCTATTCGCTGGTTCTGTTGGACTTCTTGGACAGCAAATGCCCCACTATACCCAGTACATGTTCAACGATTTCGTGATCAATCCCGCCATTGCAGGCGTACATGATTTCTACCAGATCAGGACCAGCCACCGTTTCCAATGGGTCGGCCTGGCGGATCCTCCGCTTACCAATTCCATTGGGTTTTACGGACCACATGCAAACCTGGATATGGGCTACGGTGGATATGTGTATAACGATGTTACGGGCCCCACAAGCAGGACCGGGATCACCGGCTCCTACGCATATAACATAGCGATTAACAACGATATCAGACTCTCTATGGGAATATCTGCCAGCATGATGCAGTTCCGCATCGACGGTACACAGCTTAATCCCAAAATTGTCTCCGATGAGAGCATCCTGCAGGTGGTCAGCGCATCCTATCTCCCAGATGCCGGTATTGGTGTTTACCTCTATGCAGAGGAGTTCTATGTGGGCCTTTCAGCTGCCCAACTCCTAAACAATAACATCAAGATATTTGATAACAAGAACGGGCTGAACCGGTTAAAGACACACATCAACCTTACAGGGGCGTACCGCTTCCAGGTGGACGCTGACTGGATCATAGAACCATCGGTCATGATCAAGGGAACTGCCCCAAAGGAGTTGAGCTTTGATCTGACTGCAAAAACCGAGTGGAAAAAGATGGTGTGGGGTGCTGTTTCTTACCGCTACCATGAAGCCATCGGGATCCTGTTAGGGTACAGCTACGAAGAGACACTCTTTTTTGGCTATGCATATGATATAGGTATTACCAGCCTCAGAAAATACAACACGGGAACACATGAAATCATGATCGGTTATCGTTTTAATGATATCAAATAATGACAATGAGTTCCCGGATCCCTGGCATTCTTCTAATTCTATTTACGATAGTTTCATCCGGATGTATGAAGAAAAAGCACATTACAGGTGATGAATTTGTTCCCCATGAGGTGCTGGTGGATGTAATTGTGGATATCCATCTGGTGGACGGGATCACCAACGACCGGAAGTTTTACAGGCGGTATGCAGATGCGGACAGCATTGATCTGCTGAGTCCAATCTTTGATAAATACCAGATCACCCATGAACAGTTTGACGCAACCATGACTGAGTACAGCAAGCACCCACTGCTGCTGGACCAGGTCTATAAAGATGTGCTCATGAAGCTTAATGTAATGCTTGATGAGAACGAAAACGAAGCCGAACCTAATATACCAGCAGGGTAACCAGTACCACCGTGAAACCAAGCAGGTAACCCGTATAAACCTCACCCGGACGCTGGATTCCGAGCACCAGTCTTGCAGTCCCCGTCAGTCCTGCTGCCAGCAACGTAAGCATTAGAAATCCCTGCAGAGGAGTGTCATAGAGAAGGATCAAAGCAATGATGAGGCCGGTTAAGCCCCCGAGTCCGGCCGAATAACTGCAGAGTTTGAATCTTACACCCAGCAGAAGCAGCATGAACAGTGTGGCGGTTATAGATAAGACATAGGCATGTATGATTCTGCTTAAAGGCAGACGTACGAAATATACAAATGTAATGATATAGAGGATCAGAATAATCAACCGGAGGATCAATCTCTCTTCCCTTGCAGAGTTCTGCAGTTTGGTGATCAGGTTTCGGTAATATAGCACAGGGACCATGATCAGGGGAAAGAAAAGAGTACCCAGGGCCATCACAAACAGGATGGCGCGTTTTGCAGCTGGATCGAGCAGGGATATATAAGTGCCGGAATTTAATAGCAGCAACAAGCCCAGGGTGGGCATGAACAGCGGATGGAACAGGTAAGAAATAACAAGGGCCGACTTTTTCATTTCCATCAGATTTATAGCTCTTTGCGGAGCCTGGCAACCGGAAGCCCCAGCTGCTCCCTGTATTTTGCCACCGTTCTCCTAGCTATCTGATAACCTTTGTCATTGAGAATGGCAGCAAGCCTGTCATCCGTTAAAGGTTTCCTCTTTTCTTCATTGTCAATACAATCCTGCAGGATCTTTTTAATCTCTCTTGTGGAAACCTCCTCACCGCTTTCGGTTTGCATCCCTTCTGAAAAGAAATATTTCAGCGGATAGATACCAAAATGTGTCTGGATATATTTACTGTTTACCACCCTCGATATAGTGGAAATATCCAGGTTGGTTATATCGGCTATATTCTTCAGGATCATTGGGCGCATCCTGGTTTCATCCCCATCATAGAAATAGCCCTCCTGGTAGTCAAGTATAGCATTCATGGTAAGCAGCATGGTGTTCTGCCTCTGTTTGATGGCATCAATAAACCATTTTGCAGAATCCAGCTTCTGTTTTACAAAAGTGATGGCATCTTTCTCATCCCTGGTTGCTGAAGCCTTGTTGGCACTATAGCTTTTAAACATGTCTGAATAGGTTCTACTGACCCTCAATTCAGGTACATTGTTTGAATTGAGATAGAGCTGAAGCGATCCTTCATTCTCTTCAAGCATAAAATCGGGGACTATATGGTGAAAGGACTTCCCCTGGGAATCCCCCATGGCTCCGCCCGGCTTTGGATTAAGCCGGAGGATCTCCTCCAGGGCTTCCTTTAACTCCTTCTCGGTAATTCCAAGCCTCTGGGTGATCTTGTCATAATGCTTGTTGGTAAACTCCTCAAAATGGTTCTTCAGGATTCGGTGGGCCAATCCGGTTACAGGATGCTCCAAATCTTTCCTGGAAATCTGAAGCAGCAGGCATTCCTGAAGGTTTCTTGCGCCAACCCCGGCAGGATCGAATTCCTGTATAATCATCATAACCTCATGAAGGGCCTCATAAGAAGCTTCCATGCCTACTGAAAAAGCCAGGTCATCCGCAATGGATTCTAACTCCCTTCTCAGGTAACCATCATCGTCTATATTTCCAAGGATGTATTCAGCAAGGATTTCCTGTTCTTCAGTCAGTTTCCTCAATCCCAGCTGGCTCTTCAACTGCTCCCTGAAAGAACTCCCCAGCGTAAAGGGGATCTCCTCCCTCTTATCATCCGCTGAATAGTTCTGGGTATTCAACCGGTAACTGGGAATTTCATCATCCTGCATATAATCCTCAAGGGAAAATTCATCCTGCTGCTCTCCGGATTGTTCCTCGCCAGATTCTTCCTGTTCCTCGAACGGGTTCTCCTCATTTCCTTCTTCAAGAACAGGATTCTCTTCCATTTCCTTTTTGATTCGCTGCTCCAGCTGAATGGCAGGGATCTCCAGCAGCTTGATCATCTGGATCTGCTGCGGAGACAGTTTTTGTAGTAGTTTGTGCTGAAGCCTCTGTTTAAGCATAACCTATATTCTAAAACTCTGCGCTTTTCGGTGTGCGCGGAAATGGAATTACATCCCTGATATTGCTCATTCCTGTAATAAACATAATTAATCGTTCAAATCCCAATCCAAATCCGCTATGCTCCACTGTTCCAAATTTACGAGTTTCCAGATACCACCACAATTCATCTTCAGGAATTTTCATCTCTCTCATCCGGTTTTGCAGTTTATCCAGCTCCTCTTCCCTCTGGGAACCCCCAATAATCTCACCAATCAGCGGAAATAGTACATCCATGGCCCTGACAGTTTTCCCGTCATCATTCTGCTTCATATAAAATGCTTTGATCTCCCTGGGATAATCTGTAAGGATGACCGGACGCTTGAAATGCTGCTCTACCAGATAACGTTCATGCTCAGCCTGCAGGTCTAGACCCCATTCTACCTGAAATTCAAATTTCCGATCAGCTTTCATCAGTATTTCAACAGCCTCCGAATAGGTCTTTCTTTCGAACGGGTGTTCCATCACAAACCTGAGCCTCTCCAGTAATCCCTTATCTACCATCTTATTCAAAAACTCAAGATCGTCCTGGCAATGGTCCAGTGTATACCTGATCAGGTATTTCAGGAAATCCTCGGCCAGGTCCATGTTGTCAGTGATATCGCAGAACGCCATCTCGGGTTCGATCATCCAGAACTCGGCCACATGCCTGGGAGTATTTGAATTCTCTGCCCGGAAGGTCGGACCAAAGGTATAGATGGAAGAAAGCGCCAGGGCTCCCAGTTCCCCCTCAAGTTGACCGGAAACGGTCAGATTGGTGGGCCGGCCAAAAAAATCTTCGGTAAAATCAACATCACCCTCCTTATTTCTTGGAATTCCGTCCAGGTCAAACGTCGTTACTTTGAACATGGCCCCCGCTCCTTCCGCATCGGAAGCAGTAATGATGGGCGTATGCAGGCAATAAAACCCACGGTCGTTATAATACTTATGTATGGCATATGCGAGGGCATGCCTGATCCTGAATACAGCACCGAACGTGTTGGTTCTGAAGCGCAGGTGTGCATTTTCCCTTAAGAACTCAAAAGAGTGCCCCTTTTTTTGCAACGGGTATACTTCAGGATCCGAATCCCCAAGGATCCTGATCTCTGCCGCCTGTATCTCCACATTCTGACCCTTGCCCATCGATTCCACCAGCTTCCCTGTAACACTGATACTCGAACCTGTGGTCACCCTTTTCATTAACTCTTCAGGAAAGGATTGCAGATCAGCCACCACCTGGATACTGTGAATAATTGTTCCATCATTTATTGCGATAAAAGCCACCTGGTTGTTTCCTCTTCTTGTTCTTACCCATCCTTTCAACAATACATCACTGTTAATCTCCGTGAAAGCAAGTAACTCTTTAACTGTCGATCTCTTCATATCCTTTTGTTTATTTCAGGCTACAAAAATACAATTTTATCATTTTCTATTCGTTAACTTTTTAATCTAAAAAGAATCAATTAGTTTTACCATAAGATCAAAAACTGATACCATGGAGCAAGAGAGGAAATCCATCATGGTCACCTGGGATTTTTCTGCTGTATCCTACAGCGCATTAAGACATGCCCTAAAGATGTCACACATTGTGAAATACAATATTGTATTGTTTCACATTGTGAATAATCAACCGGAAGAAGAAGCGGCCAGGAAAAAGATAGAAAATGTAGTAGAGGAGATTAAAAAGGACCTGGGAGAGGATGTAGGCTACTACGTACATCATGGTAAAATATTTAATGAAATAGCAGAATATGCCTCCAAAGAGGAGAACAATGTCAATTTCGTGGTGATGGGGACCCACGGGATGAAAGGAGGTCAGAAGTTATTCGGTAGCTGGGCACTGAAGGTCATTGCCGGTTCAACGGTCCCTTTTATAGTCGTACAGGATGAACCACCCGAGAAAGACAGATATACAGATATCGTTTTCCCCATCGATTTTAAATCGGAAAATAAAGAGAAACTGCAATGGGCTATTTTTCTTGGAAAATATCTTAATTCAAAAATACACCTCTATAAGGCCCCGATTGCAGATAAGGATCTGCAGAAAAAGGTGAATGTCAATTTGAACTTTGCCATTCGTTTCCTGATACAGAACAACATTGATTACGAGATACACACTGCTCAAAGGTCCGGTAATTTCCAGAAGGAGATCCTCTCGTTCTCCAAACGGATCAATGCAGACCTGATCCTGATCACCACCACCAAACACATCACTACCTTGGACTATATTTTTGGCGCCAAGGAACAGTACCTGCTTTCCAACAGTGAGAAGATCCCGGTAATGTGTGTAAATCCCAAATCTAATTTTGCCAAAGTGGGCCAGTTCATGTATGGCTAGTTAAGCCTAATCCTTTTTCCTAACATTTCTAACCATTCTAACTCTTCTTTATGTCTATTCAAGTAAGGGATATTACCAAACGTTATGGTTCTCAGCTTGCAGTGGACAACATTACTTTTAAGGTCAATTCCGGAGAGATCGCAGGCTTTATTGGGCCCAATGGTGCAGGCAAGTCAACCACCATGAAAATTGTCACGGGTACCCTGCCCCCCGATCATGGAGAGGTCATAATCAATAAATTACCTGCCATCGCACACCAGAAAGAGATCAGAAAGATCATCGGTTACCTTCCCGAACACAACCCTCTTTATCTGGAAATGTACATCCGCGAATACCTCAACTATGTAGCCGGACTTTATCGCATAACCGGTACAGATGCAAGGGACCGGCTCGGCCGGGTTATTCAGATGACCGGACTTGAATCCGAGGTACATAAAAAAATCGGGGCCCTCTCCAAGGGATACAGACAGAGGGTAGGATTGGCCCAGGCCCTGATCCATGATCCGGAAATCCTGATCCTGGATGAACCCACATCCGGATTGGATCCAAACCAGCTCGTTGAGATCCGTAACCTGATCTCCACCATCGGGAAAGAAAAGACCGTTCTCCTGTCCACCCACATTTTACAGGAAGTTGAAGCCATCTGCGACAGGGTGATCATCATCAACAAGGGCCGGATCGTTGCCGATGAAGATACCGGCATATTGAAAGAAAAGGGGGCAGGTCAGATCCAGACCATCCTCATCGAGATTGAAGGTAAGACAGATCCTCGTGTCTGGGATAAGCTTCCTTTCATCGAACATGTCAGAATCCTGGAGGGTAATCAGTTCCTGCTGGAAACCCATGAATCCCGTGATGTGAGGAGAGATATATTTAATTTTGCTGTTAATCAGAGTCTTACCATACTTTCACTTTCTCTGAAGGAAAAGAGCCTTGAAGAGGTCTTCCGGGATATTACCAACCATTAACTAATTGATTATTATTTATATATTTACCGATCCATTTTTTAACCAAATGATTACCCTATGAAATTACGAGTATTAGCAATTCTTGGAGGTATTCTGCTGGCAGGTTCACTGTCTGCCCAAACCCTCACAGACGTGATTAATGAGTTCAACATAGGTGTTGAGAAGCTCAACAACCAGGAGTATGAAGTTTCCGTTGAACATTTTAGCCAGGTATTGGTGTTGGCAGAAGCAGTTGGCGATTCTGCCACAGACATGAGGACTCAAGCTGAGAAATTGATCCCCTCTGCCTACTACCGGCAGGCTACTGTTTTTATGAAGCGAAAGCAGTATGACAATGCCATCCCCTACCTGGAAACAACGGTAGAAACTGCCACATTGTATGGCAACAATGAAGAAATCAAAGCAAAGGCCATGAATTATCTGCCTCCTCTCTACGTTAGGGAAGGTAACCGGGCCTGGAAAAATAAAGCATTTGATGATGCACATGCCAATTTCGATAAAGCGCTGGCTTTGAAGGAAAGCCTTTACCAGGCACACCAGGGGAAAGGAATGGTTTTCCTGGAACAGGATGAAACAGAAATGATGTTGGAGGAGTTTAAACTGGCCAAAGAAGGAGCCATGGCTAAAAATGATACCAAGACCATTAGTAAGATCAATGGTGTGGTCGATTCCTATTATAATAAATTCATCACTGAAGAACTGGAGATGGTTGATCCCGAGGATAATGACTATACGTATGTGATCGAAGCCAGCGAGAATGCACTGGCAGCCAATCCTGAAAATTCAAGGGCACTGTATCACCTGGCACTGGTCAGGAACAAGGTGATTGATTATGATGCAGCCGTGGATTATGCTTTGAAAGCGCTTCAGTACGAATCAGAACCAGTCTGGATCTCAGCGATCAACTTTGAACTGGGTCAGGCTTACCAGAATTCTGTGGAATACGACAAGGCTTGTGAAGCCTTTAAAAACGTGATCGAGGAGCCTTTCCTGACCAGGGCTGAGAAGAAGATGGGATCCATTCCGGGATGCAATTGATCTTTATAAACTAACTGTATATCAAAAGCAGCGTTTTTCACGCTGCTTTTTTTTGTCACAAGCCCGAAAATTGTTTCCTTTGTCCGACCAATGTGGAGAGATTTGACTGATTGCAACCACGAAAAAAATGCTAAACCAGGTTCTTCAACGACGATCAGTCAGCTCCTCCCCGATATTTGTTTAATAAAATACAATTATATCCATGGCTTATCTATTTACGTCAGAATCAGTCTCTGAAGGACATCCCGATAAGATTGCAGACCAGATTTCAGATGCCCTTCTGGACGAATTTCTTGCTTTCGACCCCCAATCCAAAGTAGCGTGTGAAACACTTGTAACGACCGGACAGGTGGTACTGGCCGGAGAAGTACATACGACCACATATATCGATGTACAAAAGGTGGCCCGGGAAGTAATCTGTAAAATCGGATATACAGAAAGTGCCTACCAGTTTGAATGCAATTCCTGCGGGGTAATGACCCTCATTCATGAGCAGTCACCCGATATCAACCGGGGTGTTGTACGGGGTGATCCCATGGAGCAAGGTGCCGGTGACCAGGGCATGATGTTTGGTTACGCAACCAATGAAACAGATAATTACATGCCACTCCCCCTTGATCTGAGCCACAAGCTGCTTATTGAACTGGCAGCCATTCGCAGGGAGAAAAAAGTGATGACTTACCTTCGGCCCGACTCAAAATCCCAGGTAACCATTGAATACAGCGATGACGGAAAGCCCCTCAGGATACATACCATTGTAATTTCCACCCAGCATGATGAATTTGACGACGATGATGTGCGGATGCTGGATAAGATCCGATCCGATGTGAAGGACATTTTAATCCCCAGGGTTATCAGCCAGCTGCCCGAACGCCTCCAGGCACTGTTCGATGAAGGCATTATCCTGCATGTAAATCCCACTGGTAAGTTTGTGATCGGTGGTCCCCATGGTGACACAGGTCTCACAGGACGCAAGATCATTGTAGATACCTACGGGGGAAAAGGGGCGCATGGTGGAGGCGCCTTCTCAGGAAAGGATCCCTCAAAGGTCGACCGCTCAGCAGCCTACGCTGCCAGACACATTGCCAAAAACCTTGTGGCTGCAGGAGTTGCAGATGAAATTCTGGTCCAGCTTTCATATGCCATCGGTGTTGTGAAACCCATCGGGGTATTTGTCAACACTTATGGAAAATCAAATGTAGCCTTCTCGGATAGTGAAATTGCTATGAAGATCGAGGAGGTATATGACCTGCGGCCTGCGGCCATTGAGAATCAACTGAAACTGAGAAATCCCATATACACGGAAACTGCTTCATACGGACACATGGGCCGTACACCCCAGACCGTAACAAAAGTATTCCGTTCCCCTTACTGGGAACCCCTTACTCTTGAAGTGGAACTCTTCACCTGGGAAAAACTCGATCTGGTCGACACCTTCAAAAAAACCTTTACGCTCTAATTTCTAACATTTTCTAACATTCTAACATTTTTTCTATGTTTTCAGGGATTGTAGAAGAAGCCGCAGCAGTGGTCCAGCTGGTAAAAGACCAGGAGAACCTGCACATCACCATGCAATGTTCATTTACCGATGAACTCCGAATCGACCAGAGTATTTCACACAATGGCGTTTGTCTCACCGTGGTCGATATAAAGGAAGATACCTATACGGTGACCGCCATCAAAGAAACCCTTTTAAAAACGAACCTGGGATTGTTACAGATCGGTGATAAAGTAAACCTTGAACGCAGTACCCGACTGGATGCCAGACTGGATGGTCATATGGTACAGGGACATGTTGATCTTACTGCAACCTGTACGAAAGTGGAGGAAGCAGAAGGCAGCTGGTACTTCACCTTTGAGTACGAGCCAGCGGGTGAAGAGCATATTACCGTTGAAAAGGGTTCCGCATCTGTGAATGGTGTGAGTCTGACAGTCGTGAATTCGCAGGAAAAATCGTTCCAGGTGGCCATCATTCCGTTCACCTACGAGGTAACCAATTTCCATCAAATCCGGAAAGGAAGTGTGGTGAACATCGAATTTGATATCATCGGAAAATACATTGCAAAGATCCTGAAAAGCCAACTGAGAAAATAGGAAGGGCAATATGTTTTATAGTACAAACCCAACACTCAGGAGAGCCATTGGGGTTTTGTATATTTAATCCCCAAACCAAAACAGATGCAGACCATCCTTATCCTGGGCGCAGGGCTCTCTTCTACTTCTCTTATCAGGTATTTCCTGGATTATTCCGGCAACCACTGGAAAGTACGTGTGGGCGACATCAATCTTGAAAATGCCCGGGAAAAGGTAAAGGATCATCCCAATGGGGAGGCCTTTTCGTTTGATGTGCACAACATTGACCAGCGAAGAAGAGAAATCGAAAATGCCCATATTGTAATCAGTTTGCTGCCAGCCAGGATGCACCACCTGGTAGCCGAATCCTGTGTGGAGATCGGTATAAACATGGTTACCGCATCATACCTTTCCCCTTCCATCAGGGCCCTGGACAGCGCTGCAAGGAAAAAGGGGATAATCCTGATGAGTGAATGCGGGGTGGATCCCGGCATCGATCACATGTCGGCCATACAAATGATCCAGAGGATCGAGGAGGAAGGCGGAGAACTACTGGCATTTGAATCCAGTACCGGCGGCCTGGTTGCCCCCGGTTTTGAGAACAATCCCTGGCAATACAAGTTTACCTGGAATCCAAGGAATGTCGTACTCGCCGGTAAAGAAGGTGCCCGGTTCCTGCACAACGGAAAATTTAAATACATTCCATATCATAAAGTGTTCCAGCGAACAGAGACCATTCAGGTGCCCGAACTTGGAGCATTCGAGGTGTATGGAAACCGGGACTCGCTCACCTACAGAGATACATATGGCCTTCATAACCTCCAGACCATGTTCAGGGGAACCATTCGCCGACCGGGTTTCTGTGAAGCATGGGACATCTTTGTCCAGCTCGGGGCCACCGACGATACCTATGTCATGGAAGATACTGAAAACATGACCTACCGTGAATTCATCAACCGTTTCATGGCGTACCAGATCGATATTCCGGTTGAAACGAAACTGGCCCGCTACCTGGGATTCAGTGAAGACTCCAGCATGATGAAACGGCTTCAGTGGCTGGGTATATTTGATGATCGAAAGATCGGAATTCCCGGACTTACACCAGCCCGGGTTCTGCAAAAGATCCTTGAAGAGAAGTGGGAACTGGACCCCGGAGACAAGGACATGATCGTTATGCAGCACCAGTTCGATTATATGAAGGAGGGGATCCATACAAAGAGGTACTCCACCATGGTTTTTATCGGACAGGATACAAGGCATACAGCCATGTCAGTAACCGTGGGACTGCCCCTGGCCATGACGGCCAGAAGAATCCTTGAAGGCTCATTCAATAAAACGGGGGTGCAGCTGCCCATTCACCCCCAAATCTATAATCCGGTTTTAAAGGAACTGGAAGACTACCAGATCAAATTTGTGGAGGAGGAGGTCAGAATTTCTTAAAAGAGCCCGGACCAATTTACTCTTACACGCGACCATCCTTTATGGTGATAATCCTGTCTGCCATCCCAGCGAGTTCCCTGTCATGGGTAACAATGACCAGGGTCTTTTTAAACCGGTCCCTCAGGGTGATAAATAGTTTATGCAATTCCTGCTTATTCTCCGTATCCAGGTTACCCGAAGGCTCGTCAGCAAGGATCACTTCAGGATCATTGACCAGCGCCCTGGCTACAGCTACCCGCTGTAGTTCACCACCCGATAATTCCGCCGGTTTGTGATCCAGTCTGTCCGACAATCCCAGGAAATTCAGCAACTCTTCTGCCCTTTCTTCCACCTGCCTTCTGGGTTTATGCGCAATAAAACCCGGTATGCACACATTTTCAAGGGCATTGAACTCGGGCAAAAGCTGGTGGAACTGGAAAACAAAACCAATGTTCTGATTCCTGAAGCGGGCAAGCTGGTTATTCATAAGGAGATCCGTCCTGATGCCATTGATGGTTACACTTCCCTGGTCCTGTTTACTGAGGGTTCCCAGGATCTGAAGCAAGGTAGTCTTGCCCGCTCCCGAAGCACCCACTATAGAAACCACTTCACCAGCAGTAATCTCAAGGCTGATCCCTTTTAATACTTGCAGGTTCCCAAAAGATTTGGTGATTTGTTCTGCCTTAATCATTTTCCCTTAAAATATCAGGTAAATATACAACAGATAGATAGAAATCATAAGGATCCCTTCCCACCTGGTAATTCGCGAACGGACTGCAGGTAGCATAAGTAGCAACAACAACAGAGAGGTTGCAAGCATCCAGGGAATATCGAACCGTGCGATCTCACGATCCACCTGGATAGGTCCAACAATGCTTGTAAATCCAAGCACTGAAATGATGTTCATGATATTGGAACCAATGATATTCCCTATCGAAATATCAGTTTCTTTCTTCATGGCAGCAATTACACTCGTAGCCAGTTCGGGAATACTGGTCCCCACAGCTATTATGGTGATGGATATCACCCGTTTGGAAATGCCCAGGTCTTCAGCAATGACTGCTGCATTACTCACCAGAAGATGTGCTCCGAAAGCCAGGCCTGCACATGAAACTAAAAACATTCCTCCAGCTACCCACCAGCGCATAGAACTCTGCTCCGATTTGATCTCTGTAGTTTCCTTCATGCCCCTGGCCTGAATAACTGTATACACGATATAGGCCATAAGAAGAGCCACAAGCATGATCCCCTCCAGGCGTGTCAGCCATCCATTCAGAGTAAAAGCAAACAACAGGAGCGAGACAAACATCATCACAGGCCAGTCACGTTTCACAGATTTCTCAGGTACAGGAATAGGGAAAATAATGGCTGTGATGGCCAGCACCAGTAAGATATTGGAGATGTTGCTTCCCACCACATTGCCCATGGCGATCTCGGGGAACCCCCTGAAGGCTGCCTGAAGACTGACCAATAGTTCGGGAGCTGAAGTACCGAACGCAACCACTGTCAATCCGATGATCATGGTGGGGATCCGCAGCAGGCGTGAAATGGCCACACTGCTTTCTACCAGATATTTCCCGCTGACAAATAGCAGCAGGAGTCCGGTGAGCAATAAAAGGTAAACCTTTACCATGGGTACTGGAGCAGGGGCTTAATCGACGTCCAGGTTTTTCTTCACACCCTTCACAATATCATCAGCATCCTTGGTGAGATTCTTTTTGATCACATTGGCTTCTTTAGTAAGATTATCTTTAATCTCTTTAAAGTCATCCATGACCTCGGGAGTGCTGTTTTCAAATTCCCTCTTGATATCATCCGTGGCTTTTTTGAATTCTTTCATACCCTTGCCAAAGGTTCTGGCAAGCTTGGGTATCTCCTTGGAGCCAAAAAGCAGCAATGCAATCAATAAAGCAAATATAATTTCCTGCCCGCTGATAAATAACAATATCCCAAACATCCTTGCTTTGATTTACGCAAAGATAACAATTCCCTCATAAAAATGGCCACCCCGTTAGACTGGAGGTGGCCTTGAATGCTTTTGGTTATAAGGAAATGGGGAGCTTTAATTCGTTTGAATCTGCACCATGTAATTGCCTTCGGCTTTATCTGCTTTGATCACATAGTTCCAGGTACCGGTATATTTCTTTTCTTCTCCTTCCTTGATTGAAACGGACTGGCTGAAATTAATGTCGGCCGAGCTGTTGATGACCAGTTCCTTGAATGTTTTTCCATTGGGATATTCAATCCCAATAAAGATCTCACCGGACCTTACAGAACCGCTGATCATGCACCTGAAGTGGCGAATATCCGGTTCCACCTCAAACTCCCCTTTGGAGGTGCTTGTGGTTTCCCTGAAAGTTTTTCTGAGGGTTAACTGTGATTGGTTCCCCTGACCATAGGGTCCTAATAAGTAATTTCCTTCCGGATAAGCTCTACTGCTCCGTACCGGGGACCTGGCCCTGGAAGATTCATGCGCCTGACGCTCTATAATCCTGACCTGGTCGGCATGCTGCCGTTCCATGTCTTCCATTTTCTCCTTCTGCTCTTCCAGCATCTCTTTTCTCATTTTCATCTCCTTTGCCTGCATCGCTTTCTGCCTCTCCCGTTCACCCTCCTCATCCTGCGCCATTACAACAGAACCGGCCAGGAGAAGCAATAATGTCAGAAGTAGATACCTGTATGACTTTATGGTATTCATATTCGTATGATTTTAGTTCAACGATAATTGTCTTCAGTAAAAATAGGGCGATCAACCGTGCAACATAGTTAATGCAGTGTTAATGGTTGGTTAACGGTATAGAAAGGTATTATCTTAGCTTCAGAAGTGATCCGGATGAAAAGCCAATTCCTCATATGGTTATCTGCCCTGGCACTGCTGGTGCTTATTGCTGTACAATACATATTTATTACTGAAACCTACCGGACCAAAAAGGATCAGTTTGATACCAAATTTGGCGGACTGGTGAAAGATGGAATGATCGCCTTCAATAATCAGGATTTCAAATTTGGTCTTGATTCGGTGCTTTACGTACTGGATAACCTGGCGGTGGATTATCTCTTTTCCGATCCGGATACACTTGATAGATCCCCCGCACAATCTTTCCAGGAAATCCTTATGAACTATCGGGATCCCGAAATCTTTCTCAGAGACCACATTCGCAAAGCCGGAGAAGATCCGGTGTTCACTTACTATTTGCAGATAAACGAACTCTTCCTGCTGGATATGGGATTTGAGCAACAGGTGTATCCCGACACTATTCCTTTGCCAGTTGCCCCTGATGAGGCACTGCTGGCTGGTTCCTACAATCATGAACGCAATTTCTTTCGCATTTCATACGATATATATATCAACTTCACAAACCGGTCCAGGCTTATTCTCAATGAAATGTGGTTAATCCTGGCACTAGCCATCCTTACTCTGCTCCTGGTGTTCACGGTCTTTTATATCACCCTGAGGAACATGTTGCTGCAAAAGCGGTTGTCGGATATGAAAACCGATTTCATCAACAACATGACCCACGAATTGAAAACCCCGCTCTCCACCATATCAGTGGCTTCCAGCTCACTGGGCAACCGTTCCATCATACAGCAGGAGGAGAAAGTGGAGGAGCTATCCAAACTGATCAAAAGACAGAACCGGCACCTGTCGGAACTGATCGACCGCATCCTGGATATCAATATCTGGGAAAAGGACCAGGTAAAACTCAAGCCGGAGCATATCCATATAGAAGGATGGATCCGGGAACTGGTGGATGCTTTTAGCCTTGAGCAGGGCAATGCATCGCCGGTCCTTGACCTGCAGGTAGAGATACAGGTTGAAACACTTTTGCTGGACCGGGTTCACATGTCGACTGTGATCAATAACCTGCTCTCCAATGCAGTGAAATATGGCAGGAGTCCATGCAGGATCACTGTAAATGTGAACGATAAAACCGGATTTTTATCTATTTCGGTAACAGACAATGGTCCCGGGATAAAGAAGGAGGAGCTGAAACATATTTTTGAAAAGTTTTACCGGGGACAGGAATCAAAGCAAAGGGTGATCAAAGGCCTTGGATTGGGGCTCTTTTATGTAAAACAGATCGTGGAAGCCCATGAGGGAACAATCACCGTCCATAGCAATCCTGGAAAAGGCGCACAGTTTAATATTAAAATACCGATCGAAAATGGACTTATTATTGGTTGAAGACGATATCGATCTTCAAAAGGTTCTGGCCCAATACCTGGAGTTATCGGGATTCAGGGTCTACACTGCCAACCATGGAAAACATGGGTTGGAGGTATTTAATAACCATCACATCGACCTCTGTATCCTTGATGTGATGATGCCTGTAATGGATGGGTACACGCTGGCTGGAGAGATCCGTGCCCTGGACCAGGAAATGCCCATTGTTTTTCTGACTGCTAAAAACCAGAAAGAAGACCGGCTGAGAGGACTGAAGATCGGGGCTGATGACTACATTACCAAACCCTTTGAGGCCGAAGAACTGGTTCTGCGACTACATAACATCCTGAAGCGGTCCGGAAAAAAGGACCTGGCCTCCACAAGGCTTGGATGCCTCCATATCAGGTTCAATGAACTGGTTGTTGAGGATGGGGAAAACAGTTTTAACCTGACCCCGAGGGAATCTGAATTGCTCAGGTACCTGATTGAAAATCAGAATACCGTGCTGAAGCGGGAGCAGATCCTGAAAGATCTCTGGGGTAAGAACGACTATTTCCTGGGCCGCTCCATGGATGTATTCATTTCAAGACTGAGGAAGTATCTTCAATCGGAACCCACCATCTCCCTGGAAACAAAAAGGGGTGTGGGATTCATTTTAAAGGTTGCTTCCCACACCCCTGAATAAGTCTGTTGGACCGCTATTTTCTTACCATTCCCTTTAAGACACGGATGGTTTCTTCTTTCTTGATGGTATCATACACCACCGGGGTTGCAATGAACAGCGAAGAGTAGGTACCCACTATCACACCCAGCAGCAATGCAAAAGCGAAGCCCCTGATCACATCACCGCCGAAAATGAAAATGGCCAGCAATACAAAGAAGGTACTGAGCGAGGTACTGAAGGTACGGCTCAGGGTACTGTTCAGCGCAGTATTGAAGATCTCCCTGCGTTCACGCCTTTTCTGAAGTCCCACGAATTCCCTGATCCGGTCAAACACGACCACGGTGTCGTTGATGGAATAACCGACCACCATCAGTATGGCCGCTATAAAAGATTGGTCCAGCTCCAGGGAGAAGGGCATTATCCCGTGGAATACGGAGAATAGCCCAACGACAATCAATACATCATGCAGCAGGGCGGCAAGTGCACCCAGACCAAACTGCCAGTTGCGGAACCGCATAAGGATATACAGGAAGATGATGACCAGGGATGCAAAGATCACGAGCACAGCTGTCCTTTTAATATCATCGGCTATGGTTGGTCCCACCTTGTGGGAACTGAGGATATATTCCTGTCCGTTCAGAAATTCATCCAGTGTTACATCATCATCCAGGTAAGGTTGAAGGCCGGTAAACATCTGTGCCACGATGATGGAATCTACTTCAGGACGATCATCGTCAATCAGATACTTGGTGGTAATCCTCACCGTATTTTTTGTTCCATAGGTAATCACCATAGGAGCTTCTCCGAAAGCAACTTCCAGGTTATTCTGCACATCCTCGGTTTCCACCTCCTGTTTAAAGGAGACTACGTAATTCCGGCCACCTGTAAAGTCCACACCAAGGTTTAGTCCTTTTGTAGCCAGTGAAACCGCTCCAAGCAGGATTATTACACCTGAAATGACATAAAACACCCTCCTTTTCTTCATGAAATCGATGTTCATGTTCTTGAAGGCATTCCTGGTAATCCTGGTATCAAAGGTAATATCCCTGCCTTTGGTAAGCATCCGCTCGTACATCATTCTTGTCAGGATAATGGCAGTGAAAAGTGAAGTCAGGATCCCGATAACCAGGGTCGTGGCAAAACCTTTGATGGGGCCAGTCCCGAAAAAGAACAGGATCAATCCCGTAAGGAATGTGGTAATCTGGGCATCGAATATGGCGGAGTATGCATTCCTGTAGCCATCCTTGATAGCAGCCTTCAGATTCTTTCCGGCATTCAATTCTTCCCTGATGCGTTCATATATAAGCACATTGGCATCCACAGACATACCTATGGTAAGTATAATACCCGCAATACCCGGCAGTGTAAGGACTGCCTGGAGTGAAGCCAGCACACCGATAAGGAAGAACATGTTCGCCACCAAGGCAATGTCTGCAACCAGACCAGCCCTCCGGCTATAATAAAAGATCATGTAAGCCAGCACCACCACAAACGCAATGAGGAAGGAGTTAAATCCGTCTTTCACCGATTTGGCTCCAAGAGAGGGGCCAATTACTTCGCTGGATTCGATGCGGGCACGTGCGGGCATTTTTCCTGATTTGAGGATATTGGCAAGGTCATCCGCTTCAGCCTGTGAAAAGCCTCCGGTGATGGAAGAACTTCCACCCCTGATCTCTTCACTTACATTGGGAGCAGAATATACCATTTCATCCAGTACAATGGCAATGGATTGTCCCACATTTTCCCTTGTCAGGTTGGCCCATTTCTTGGCTCCTTCAGAATTCATGTTCATGCTCACATTGAACTCACCCGTATATGGATCTGTGCCCACCCTTGCATCGGTCACATATTTACCATCCATAGCAGGCAGGTTATTGCGGGTCGATTTCAACGCGTGGAGCCTGACAAACTGTTGATCATCCCCATCAGGCTGGAAATGCCATGCAAATTTCAGGTCGGAAGGAAACAACTGCCTGATCTGGGGAATAAAAAGATATGCATTCACCTTGGCCGTATCCTTGAGCAAAACCACACCCACTGTTGATCCGGGGATAAAATTCCGCTGGTTATCCAGGTAAGGGGTAAGTACTGCAATCAATGGATTCTCCCGATAAAACTGTGCTTCCTGGTCATCAAATATCTGGGTTGAATCCAGGTCAGTGAGCAGGTCAAAGCCTGCTGTATCCAGCAACAGTTCCTCCTCGGGAATATCAAGCAGGGACTCCCCGGTTGGTTCTTCGGTTGTTTCGGTTTCTGGCTGTTCGGTTGCACTGGAGCTCTCCTCCAGCACATCTTCCATCCGTAATATACCTGCCAGGGTATTGTTGGCTTCTTCCAGGTACCTCCAAACTTCTGCGCTCTGGTAGGTGGTCCAGAACTCAAGATTCGCGGTTCCGGTAAGCAACTTTGTAACCCTTTCAGGCTCTTTCACGCCAGGTAACTCAATCAGGATCCTGCCCTGCCGTTCAAGTTTCTGGATATTCAGCTGAACAACACCGAACCGGTCGATTCGATTCCTCAGTACATTGTAAGAATTATCAATGGCATCGTCAGCTTCTTCCTTCAGGAAAGTAACCACATCATGATTGGTGGTGTTAAAATCAATCTGGCCCCGTGTTTCGGGTGTCATAAAAAACTGTGCCAGCTGTGCTCCGGGATTTAACTCTTCGAATGCATCAGCAAAAAGATTCACAAAATCACTCTGACTGTTGGCCTTTTTCTGTTTTGCAAGCGACATGGTCTCAGTAAATACCGGATCGGTCAGGTATTGTGGAGCAGCAAGTGAACGGATAATATCTTCGACTGCGATTTCCAGGATCACATTCATTCCACCCTTGAGGTCGAGACCCAGGTTGATTTCTCTCTCTTTACACTCCTGGTAAGTATACTTTCTAAAAAGTACGTTGTATACCACCTCTCCTTTCATGGAGTCCAGATACGACCGCTCAATACGAACATCGCCGTTCGCATGGTTCCTGGCATCCTTTTCTATTTTCAGTGCGAAAACAGTGAATAAAAGCTGGTAAACGCTGACGATCGCCAGAACAATCGTAAAGAACCTGATAGCACCTTTATTTTGCATTTTTAACTTGTTTATTAATAGTTACTTGATTGTCTTTTTTGAATAGGCCGCAAATATAGCACTATTTTTTTGCACTTCGGAGGGTACAGATAAAAAAATTACGTAATTGATCCTGGAACCAATTACGTAATTAAATAACCTTATGTGTTTGACAACCTGTGTATTATGTATTAGTCCACGAACAATTTCAGGTCATCCAGTACTTTCATTACCTTTTTCACACTCTCGGCCGAGGAGCTGAGCAACTTCCGTTCCTCGGCATCCAGACTGATCTCAATGATCCCCTCTACTCCATTCTTTCCCAGCTTCACAGGCACTCCCAGGTAGATCTTTTTCAAACCATATTCTCCATTCAGGTAAGCACATACCGGAAAGATCCTGTTCTGGTCATCCACAATGGCCTCTACCATCTGGGAAACTGCTGCTCCCGGAGCATACCAGGCCGATGTTCCCATCAGGCTGACCAATTCACCACCACCCTTGCGTGTTCGTTCAACAATCCTATTGATGACATCCGGTCCAAGCAGCTCAGTCACAGGAATCCCACTCACAGAGGTATACCTGGGTAAGGGTACCATGGTGTCACCATGTCCTCCAAGCAACATGGCATGGATATCATAGGGAGATACATCCAGGGCATTGGCGAGAAAAGCCTTATACCGCCCCGTATCCAGGATACCCGCCATACCAAATACCTTATGTGGTTCTTTATTGGCCGCCAGGAAGGCGGCATAGGTCATCACATCAAGCGGATTAGAAACCACGATAATAATCGCATCCGGAGAATACTTGATGGCTTTTTCAGTGACCTCTTTAACAATACTGGCATTGGTTTTAATGAGGTCGTCCCGCGACATGCCCGGCTTGCGGGGAATGCCGGAGGTGATCACAATAATTCCGGAACCCTTGGTTTTCAGGTAATCATTGGTGGAACCAGTAACCCGGGTATTGAAGTGTTGTATAGAAGAGGTTTGCCATATATCCAGGGCTTTACCTTCGGCCAGGCCTTCCTTCACATCGAGAAGTACCAACTCAGCTGCAAGGTCCTTATGGGCAATAACATTAGCGCACGTGGCACCCACATTTCCGGCACCAATTACTGTAATCTTATTCATAACTCAAAGGTTTTTAGGTTAACATGGAATAATAGAAATAGGTTTAATCATATATAGGGTATAGTAAATGTAATAAATTCTGGATAGCGACATGGGTTGTTATATAGCATGTGGGGAGTGATAATTTGATATTGCGGCCTAAATATGTTAAATTGAGCTTGAACCTAACCTCCCTCCCGGTTGATGAAACGAATATGAAAGTAGATCTATCAAAATATCTGGATGACTGGTATAAAGAAGAACCTGCCAGGAATATTTATCCCGGTCCGGTTTTGACCATATCCAGGGAAGTGGGTTGTCCGGCAAAAAAGATTGCCTCCAGCCTCACAGAGCGTCTTAATACACTGAAAAAAGTCAAAGCCAAAGAGCATCCCTGGCGCTGGATCAGCAAGGAGATTATGTTGGAATCAGCCCGTGAACTTGAGGTCGATTCAATCCAGATCGAGCACGTATTTAACTACAAAAGCAGGGGCGTTCTGGAAGATTTGTTGCTGGCACATTCCAAAGATTACTATAAATCAGACCTTAAGATCAGGACCACTATCGCCAAGGTCATTCGAAAATTTGCCAACGAGGGCAATGCCATTATCGTTGGAAGGGGAGGTGTGGCCATTACCAGGGACATTCCCAAGTCCCTTCACCTTTTCCTGGAAGCCCCGCTGGAGTGGCGGGCCCTGCGTGTAGCAGAAAAGCATGATTTCACCATTGATCATGCTCGAAACTATGCCCAGAGCATTGATAAAAAAAGGTCTCATTTCCGGGATTATTACCAGGGAAAAGGAAATGACTATACAAGGTTTGACATAAAACTGAACTGCATGACACTGGAAGTTCGGGAAATTCTTGACATCATAGTAGGTGCTTTAAGAACGCGTTCTATGATTTGAAAATTTTACTATTTTTAGACCATAAAACCCTAAAACCTTACGGATGTTCAGATATGCTTTTTGGATGGTGTCCCTTCTTCTTCTGTTTAATGCTTGCAACCATCCCAATTCCATTAGCAATTCAGGAGATGTTTTTACCGGTTCCAATGAGCCTTCAGTTAAGGGTAATGCCTCTGAAGTGATTTATTCCCTCACTCTTCCCACCGATATTTCCCGGATTTTTGAAGAGACAGGCACCTTTTTCAATCCGGAGTTACTTATGCCTCTTGACCGGATCCCTCTGTATGAAAATCCCGGACAGATGGCCCTGCTTATAGGAGCCCTTGGCGTGGACCTGAGCTATTGCAAGATTTTTGGCAGGGTATTTGAATCGGCCGAGAACTATAAACATATAGAACTCCTTGCCGATAAACTTGGCCTTCCCGGTGAGATCTTTGAGAAATCGGCTGCCGACCTGGAACAGTTTGTCAGTGAACCCGATTCTCTGACAGAGCTGATTAACCAGCTATACAGGGAAGTGGATAGTTATTTCAAGGAAAATAACCAGGAATCGCTTGCCTCTCTGTCACTCCTCGGAGGTTGGCTGGAAACCATGTACATCGGTGTGAATATCTACCAGGAAAAGACAATCCTTGAAATGGGCGACAGGATCCTGCAGCAGAAATATGCTTTGACAAGCCTGGTATGCTTGCTTGGGAATTACCAGGAATCTCTGGTGGTCAGACGATACATGCATCCTTTGATTAAACTGAAAGAGGCCTATGAACAGGTGGAGATCCGGTATTCACAGGATGGTTTTCAAATGAATCAGGAAGAGAGGATGTTTCATGCTTCGGTTTCGGAGATCACCTATGAACCCGAAACCCTTGATAATATCTGTCAGATGATCCTACAGATACGAAAGGAAATTATTCAATAACAGGTTCTTAAACCAGCACCTTCCCGGTCATCTCTTCCGGCCTTTCAATACCCATAATGTGCAGAAGGGTTGGCGCTACATCTGCAAGGATTCCTTCATCAATTTTTTGATAATCACTGGTTACCAGTATACAGGGAACCGGGTTCAGTGAATGGGCCGTGTTGGGAGAGCCATCATTGTTGAGAGCATTATCCGCATTCCCGTGGTCTGCAATGATTAACACATCATAACTGTTTTCCCGGGCAGCATTGACCACCTCCCCCACACAATCATCCACCACCATTACAGCTTTCTCAATGGCTTCATAAACTCCAGTATGTCCAACCATATCCCCATTCGCAAAATTAAGGCAAATGAAATCAGGCTGGTCGTCTCTGATGGCCTCGATCACAGCATCCCTGACTGAGTAAGCGCTCATCTCAGGCTGAAGATCGTAGGTGGCCACTTTGGGTGATGAGATAAGGATACGGTTTTCATTTTCAAATACTTTTTCCCTTCCGCCAGAGAAAAAGAATGTCACATGGGCATATTTCTCGGTTTCTGCAATCCTTAACTGGCTCAGACCCGCATCAGACACCACCTGACCTATGGTATTGTTCACATTGTCTTTGTCATAGATCACATGAAGCCCTTCAAAGGAGGCATCATAGGGAGTCATGGTGCAGTAACGCAACGGAATGGTTTGCATGTCAAACTCAGGCATATCCTGCTGGGTAAGCACGATGGTCAATTCGCGGGCACGGTCATTCCGGAAATTAAAAAAGATGATCACATCGCCTTCCTTGATGGTTCCCACAGGCTGTTTCTTTTCGTCTACCATCACAATGGGATTTACGAACTCGTCGGTGATCCCTTCATTATAAGACTCCTGGATGGCTGCAACCATGTCTGTTGTAGCTTTCCCCTTGCCATTTACAAGCAAGTCATAGGCCTGCCTGATCCTTTCCCACCTTTTGTCCCTGTCCATAGCATAGTAACGACCGATGAATGAGGCTACTTTCCCATTGGAAGAATCCAGGTGTGCCAGGAGATTCTCCATATATTCCTTACCACTGCGTGGATCTGTGTCTCGTCCATCGCCAAAACCATGGATAAATACATCCTTAATGCCATATTCACCGGTCATGTCACACAACTTATACAGATGTTTATCCTGGGAATGTACCCCGCCATCAGATAACAGTCCCATGAAGTGTACCTGCTTCCCAAGGTCACGGGCATAAGATAATGCTTCCACCAGGGTTTCATTTTCAGTAATTGAATTGTCCCTGATGGCCATGTTAATCTTCACCAGGTCCTGGTAAACAATGCGTCCTGCACCAATATTGAGGTGACCCACTTCCGAATTACCCATCTGTCCGGCAGGCAAGCCCACATCTTCACCCGAGGCAAAAAGCCGGGAGGTCGGAAATTCCTTTTCAAGCCTGTCCATGTTTGGTATAGGAACCTGACTTATCACATCCGATTTGTCTCCTTTGCCTATTCCCCATCCGTCGAGGATCATTAATAATGTTTTCCTGGTGCTCATATCTTGTTTATTATCCGTTCAAAAGCGCACAAAGATAACTGATTTTATTTTCTTCACTTATCTTTATATGCCGGTTGCCCGTAGAAGATCCCGATGATGCAAAAGCAATCTACCATATTAAATAAACTCAAGAAGCTAAAACAGGCCGCCTTGCAACTGCCTGTGATAGATTCACGCAGCCACCGCTTTGCAAAAAAGTATGCTGCCAAAACCAATGACTTGATCTCCAAGGGTGTGAAAGCAGTGGGCCAGGAAGCTGAAGAAACAGAACAGATGGCCCGTTCATTTTTTAAAATACTGGAGGCAAAACTGAATCTGAATGACCGCACCGATCCCCCCTCTGAGGAAGAAGTAAAGGCCGCTATCGAGCAACTCAAGGATGTTGGACGGTTTTCCATATTTGCCACCCTTGTCATCCTCCCCGGAGGCGTTGTCTCACTCCTGGGTCTGGAACTTCTGGCAAAGAGATTTGGCGTCAAAGGATTTAATCTGATCCCCTCCTCATTCCGGAAAAAAAAGAAATCCAACCTTCCGGCTAATCCTGAAAATTTGGATTGATTTTTGTGATTAGTTAGATTCTAACCAACAACATCATGAATCTGAAACATTTCATATCGCTGTGCCTGCTGATAATAGCTCCAGGGATATCTGCACAAAAAGTGTTTAAAGTAAAGTACGAGTCCCAGGCAGACATCAAGGTGTTTGTTGTTGAATATGAATCGCAGGCCGATCTGAAGGTCTATTTCGTGGATTACGAATCACAGGCTGATGAAGATGGCCTCTGGTATTTTGTGAAGTATGAATCGCAGGCTGGGTGGCAAAAACATGAAAAACAACACCTCCTCTTATAACACGTATGGCGAACAAGCTTATAATTCTGAAACCGGCTCCTGATCCGGGTTAATTATTCATATCAATTCTATACTTCGTATTCCGGGATTAATTCAGTTCCATTTGGGAACCACTTCTCATTAATTATTTATAGTTTTAGTCAGACCCATTAATTAAAACTATTTTCATTTATGAGCGGTTTTTTCGGTGCAATCTCCAGGCAAGATTGCGTATATGATGTGTTCTACGGAACCGATTACCATTCTCACCTGGGCACCAAGAGAGCCGGGATGGTTTTTTACAACAACGAGGAGGGTTTCAGAAGATCTATCCACAGCCTGGAGAACGGTTACTTCAGAAGCAAATTCGAATCGGACCTGGAGCAATTCAATGGGTTCAGCGGTATGGGTGTCATCAGTGATACGGACCCGCAACCGATCCTCTTCAATTCTCATATGGGCAGGTTTGCCATCACCTCTGTAAGCCGCATCGTGAATATTGCTGACCTGGAACAATCTTTTCTCAAAAAAAGAAAGCACTTTACCGAAAACTTCCAGGGGAATGTCAATCCCACTGAAGTGGTGGCCAACCTGATCTGTGAAGAAGATGTCTTTGTATCCGGCATTGAAAATGTCTATAACCAGGTAAAAGGTTCATGCAGCATGCTTATTTTGACTTCTAACAGGTTCATTGCGGCCAGGGATAAGCTGGGAAGAACGCCTGTGATTATTGGTAAAAAGGAAGGATCCTATGCAGTGGCTTCAGAAACATCCGCATTCCCTAACACAGGCTATGAAATCGAATATTACCTGGGTCCGGGTGAAATCGTTGAGATCACAGCCGATGGATACAACATCCTGAAACCAGCAGGAGAAAAAATGCAGATTTGTGCTTTCCTCTGGGTATATTATGGTTATCCTCCTTCCTACTATGAAGGGATTAATGTGGATGAAGTGAGGTACCGTTGCGGAGCCGCACTGGCAAAAAGAGATACCGTGAAAGCAGATTTTGTATGCGGCATTCCCGACTCGGGGATTGGCCATGCCATAGGATACGGCAACGCAAATGGCCTTCCCTATAAAAGAGCCTATTCCAAGTATACTCCCACCTGGCCCAGGAGTTTCATGCCCCAGAACCAGGAGATGCGTGAACTGGTAGCAAAAATGAAACTGATCCCTAACGGGGAGGTGATTAAAGGAAAACGGATGGTATTCTGCGATGATTCCATTGTCAGGGGAACCCAGTTAAAAGACAACACCATCGATCTTCGTCAGGCCGGTGCCAGTGAGATCCATATGCGAATTGCCTGTCCACCCCTTATATATCCCTGCAATTATCTGAATTTTTCCCAGTCAAGATCCATCCTTGAGCTTGCAACACGAAAAGCCATCAAACAGCTGAAAGGTGAAGATAAAGACCTTGATGAATATGCCGATCCAACTTCGGATAAGTACCGGGCCATGGTAGAACAAATCGCCAAAAACCTTGGTATTGACTCATTGATATACCAGCATCTGGATGACCTTGTAGAAGCCATCGGGCTTCCTAAAGAAAAGCTTTGCACCCACTGCTGGGATGGTTCCAGCTATTATTAACACCTTTTATCCTTCACAGATAAACCATTTATCAGCCATTATTGGCTGGTAGATACCCTCTGAATAGCATTCAGATTCCATTTAAAATAGTTTGATTATCTTGCAGGAAACCCAAATCCTGAACCATGATCCCAACCCGCACTTTCGACCTGCTTGAGCGCCTTACTAAGTCGTTCCCGGGACAAAATGTCCTTGCTGAAAAAATTGATGGCCATTGGATCTCCTACACATCGGAACAGTACAATGAGATCGCCCACCACTTTGCATTCGGACTCCTGGAGCTAGGTTTTAAGAAAGGTGACAAGATCATTACCATCACAAACAACCGGCCCCAGTGGAATTTCGTGGACATGGGAATGTCCATGGCAGGGGTGGTGCACGTTCCGGTATTCACATCCATGAACGGTGAGGAGTACAGGTATATCATGGAGCATTCCGATGCCAAAATGGTGATCGTTTCCGACCAGAAACTTTACGATACCATCTTCCCGGTTTCAAAAACTGTAAAGCATATAGAGCATATCTTCACGTTCGACGATATTAAAGGTGCATCCAGCTGGATGGAGGTAGTTGAAAAAGGCAAGAATGCAAGTGATGATATCAGAAAGGAAATTACTGCTATAAAAAATGAGATCGTCCCGAATGACATAGTTTCATTGATCTATACTTCCGGGACCACGGGCACTTCCAAGGGAGTGATGCTTTCACATGGGAACCTGATCAGAAATGCCATGGCGGCGGCAGAAGTGTTTCAACTCACTTCTGAGGACAGGTATTTGGCCATAATACCGGTTTGCCATGTGGGAGGCAGGATGGGCAACTACCAGACGCAATATTCCGGCGCATGTATCTATTACGCGGAAAATATGGGAACCATCGCCATTAACCTGAGGGAAATAAAAGCCACCGGTTTTGATGCAGTGCCAAGGATCATGGAAAAGATCTACGACAATGTCATTGCCAAAGGGCGCAGCCTGACAGGTATAAAAAAGAAGATCTTTTTCTGGGCTGTAAAGCTGGGACTTCGCTATGAACCTTTCGGACAAAAAAGCTGGTTCTACTACAGGAAACTGAAGATCGCCGACAAACTGATATTCAGCAAATGGAGGGAAGCCCTGGGAGGAGAAGCAAAACTGGTAGGATGCGGAGGAGCAAGCCTGCAGCCCAGGCTCGAAAGGATCTTCTGGGCAAGCGGTCTGAAGATCATCAACATGTATGGCCTTACTGAAACCTCCCCTGTTATCACCATCAACCGCACGGATAAATCCCTCTGCAGACTGGGCACCGTGGGAGCCCTCATTGATGGGGTAGAGCTAAAAATAGCAGATGATGGAGAGGTCCTTTGCAAGGGACACAATGTGATGCTGGGTTATTATAAGGATGAAGCTCTGACAAAAAGTGTATTCGATGAGGATGGCTGGTTCCATACCGGTGATGTAGGGCACATGGAAGATGGCAAGTTCTTAAAGATTACCGACCGTAAAAAGGAGATTTTCAAATTATCCAGTGGCAAATTTGTTGCTCCCCAGCCCATTGAGAACCGGGTCAAAGAATCATCATTTATCGACCAGGTCATGGTGGTTGGAGAGCATCAGAAATACGCCAGTGCGCTTCTGGTTCCCGATTTCAAATACCTGAAGGAGTGGTGTGTTGCGAAAAACCTGGCTACAGACCAGGGAAACGATAAAATGATCGGTCACTCCGAGGTGATTTCTTTATTTAAGGACGAGATATCTAAGATCAACAAAAGCCTTTCGGATTGGGAACGGATCAACCGCTTCCGGATCGTACCCGATGAATGGTCGCCCGTCTCAGGTGAGTTATCTGCCAGCCTGAAATTAAAGCGGAAAGCGGTGGAATCCAAGTATACAGATCTGCTGGAATCCATCTATTAAATATAATCCTGATAGGCCGTTCAACTTCCCTGTTGACAATGAGAATTGAAGAAGTATCTGACAAAAAATCGAAAAAAGCATTCCTAAAAGTCCCCAGGATCATCTATCACAATGATAATACCTGGGTTTGTCCGCTTGACAAAGAGATCGAATCCATCTTTGATCCTGGTAAGAACATCTATTTCAAGCATGGTGAAGCCACCAGGTGGATGTTATATAACCAGCAAAATCAACTGATCGGAAGGGTAGCCGCTTTTATCGACCGCAATACTGCATCCAAACAGGACCAACCTACAGGAGGCATGGGTTTTTTTGAATGTATCAACGATCGCGAAGCGGCCCATTTGTTGTTTGATACAGCAAAAGAATGGCTGAAAGAGCGGGGAATGGAAGCCATGGACGGCCCCATTAACTTTGGTGAAACTGATAAGTACTGGGGGTTGCTGGTGGAGGGTTTCACCCATCCTTCCTATGAGATCACTTACAACCACCCCTATTATCAGGAGTTATTCGATTCATACGGGTTTAAAACATATTATAAACAGGAAGGTTTTCATCTGAATGTGCAGGAGGACCTTCCCCCGCGATTTAAACGTATTGCGGAATGGATCGCCCAAAAACCCGAATATGAATTCAGGCACTTTGACTGGAAGAAGGCCGATCAGTTCGTAAAAGATTTCGTGCAGGTATTCAACGAGGCCTGGGCATCATTCAAAGAGAACTTTGAACCCCTTGAGGTGACTTATATCAAGAAATCCATCAAGAAGGCAAAGGCAATTATTGATGAAGAATTTATATGGATCGCTTATAACAAAGGAAAACCCATCGCCATCTACCTGATGTATCCGGATGTGAACATGATCCTGAAGCACCTCAACGGAAGGCTCACACCTGCGGCAATGATCAAATTCCTATACCTGAAGAAACGGAAAACCATGACCAGGGCCAGGGGAGTTCTCATGGGAGTGATCCCAGCTTTCCAGGGCCGGGGAGTTGAGGCCGGGATCATACTGAACCTGGTAAAGGCGTTTAAAACAAAACCTCATTACAGGGAGATTGAATTCTCCTGGGTGGGGGATTTCAATCCCAAAATGCGAAAGATATTCATGTCCGTCGGGAGCGTATCGGCCAAGCATTACATTACCTACAGGTACCTGTTTGACCGGAATGCAGAATTTAAAAGGTACCCCATTCCGGGGGATGGTGATGAATAAACCGCATTTATACCTATGACATACGATATTATTATCATTGGAGCCGGTCTGGGCGGACTCACCTCCGGAGCAAAACTGGCAAAAGAGGGAAAGAAAGTCTTGTTATTAGAACAACACGACCGGCCCGGGGGATGTGCCACCACATTTAAGCGCAGGGATTTTACCATGGAAGTGGGTCTTCACGAGATGGATGGCCTGCATCCCCGGGATCTTAAAACAAAGATCTTTCGTGACCTTGGGATCTTTGACAGGGTAGAGTTCCTGGAAGTACCCGAGTTTTACAGGTTTCTCAATGAAAGGTTTGATCTGGTAATCCCTCACAATCCGGAAGAGGCAAAACAAATCCTTAAGAATGCTTTCCCCGATCAGGAACAGGGCATTGATGATTACTTTCACCATGTGCTCAATGCCCGAAAGATCATCAGCGAGTACGGGGATGATCCGGAAAAAAGCGTGGGACAGTTCCTGGATGAGATCATAACCAATGAAGACCTGAAACTGGTATTGCTGGGCAACCTGGGTTATTTCCACGACGATCCCTATACCCTTTCCTTGCTCTATTACCTGACTGCCCAGGGAAGCTATTACGGAGGCCGGGCCAACTTCATCAAAGGCGGATCCCAGATGCTTTCCAATGCACTGATGGATATCATTCAGGAAAATAGTGGGGTTGTGAAGCTGAAAAGCATGGTTACAGGGATTGATTACGATGGAAAGACTCCGGTGGGCGTAACCTACAAAGATGTAAAGGGAAAAGATCCGGGCACATATTCTGATCGGGCAGGGGAAATCATTGTCAATGCAGCCATCCCAACCCTGGCCACTTCCCTCCTTTCAAAATCAGATGGCAAAGCGCTGTCGGAGCAGATCCGGCAAAACAAAATCGGAGCTTCACTCCTTACTGTGTATTACGGATTTAACAAGCCCCTGAAAGAGGTTGGCAACAAGCACTACTCAACATTTATCTACGATCCTTCGGTTCGGTCACAGGCCGACATCCTGAAAAATAACCACAGCGAATTCAGTACCCGCAGTTTCACATTTGTGGATTACAGCCAGGTGGATTCGGCACTGGCACCTGAAGGCAAAGGTGTGGGAGCCGTTTGCTGCGTGGATTACCCTTCGGATTGGGAAGGGATGAGCCGTGATGAGTACAACCGAATGAAAGCTGATGTGGAAGACATCATCACCGACCGCTGTGATAAGATTATTCCCGGTTTCAGGGATGCGGTAGAGTATGTGGAAGTGGCCACTTCATTGAGCGTAAAAAGATTTACACTGAATCCGGAAGGTGCTGTTTACGGATTTGCCCAGAATCCCGGGAAACCTACCGGTTACCTTTCCGTCCTTCCGAAAAATATCCATATCGCATCTGCCTGGGGCAAATTCGGGGGAGGATTCTCCGGCGCCATTTTCAGCGGCTACATGACTGCTTTTAACATCCTGCGGAAGGCCGCTTCGCAACAAGTATAAATTTGAAAGTGGAATGCTACAAGCTGATGTGGATCAGGATCTGCTGGGAATGCAAAATTCCTTCTCCCGGAAGGAAATGAAGGTTCCATCCAAATTTGGATGATATTCTGGGATTTTTGAACGGATCCACAAAAAAATCCAACCTGCCATAATTGCCCGAACTGTAAAGTGGCTCGCCATACAAAAGTGGAGATGAATCTCCCAGGTAGTAGATCCCTTTAATCCCGAAGATGGATCTTTTCATATCCAGCTGCGAAAACCAACCGTTGAACAGCAGGTAATCTGAGGGCATGGTCCGCTCGTAGGTGGTGGCCAGTCCGGATGCAAAATTAAACAGGTCCAGGGGTATGCGATCAGACAAATCGATCCCTGCAAGCAGCATGATGGCCCCATCGTCCCTGATGTGGTTATGATCATCTGCTGCCTCACTGCGGGCCAGGTGGTACCGGGTCAAGGTGGGTGAGAAATAGAACAACCCTGCCCGGAAGGTTGCATCGATCCCTGCAAGTATAGATTCCCGGGTATCTTCCGATGCCCTTCCGGTCCAGTCTACCCATCCATGCACCGTTCCCCAATCCCAGCTATAACGAATGGAAGCTCCTTCTATATTGGGACGGTAGTAATCCAGGGAATCCGTTAAAAGAAAAAGGGGATAGTTCATCAGGTCCCTGCGTGGGAACGATCCAAAATAGATCTGCAGGTTTTCCGTCTTGTATCTGTAATAGAGGTCAATTTGCGGTTCAACTCCCAGCAATTCCCCTCCAAACTCGTACATATAGTTGATGCCGGCATGCACCGAATGGACCGAATCAAGTGAAAAAGAGGCACCGGCATTAATGCGTGCCCCGAAGATGGTCTGGTGTTTGGCATAGGGGGTAAAATACTCCCGGTTATCCAGAATCTGGTCAAATCCCAGGTAAAACTCCGGGGTTTGTGCAGTACTGTACAGGGATGCAAAAAACACCAGACCGATATAAGCAATGAATCTTCTCACCACCTGATTAAATCAGATCATTTCCTTCAACGCGAACCCAACCCTGTCGATGCAGTTATCGATCTGTGCTTCATTCTCAAATCCTACGATCATCATATCCACACTGCCCAGACCAAGTACAAACCGGATTGAATGATCAATCTTGTCACTCTCATTTTTAAGTTCCCCGTTTCCAAGAAGCTTCATTCCTATCACACCCTTCCCTGAAGCATGCAACTGGTGGATCACTTCCACGACCTCCTGGGGATCGGGCTTATCCATAGCTATAGCATAGGGATTGATCCTCGCATGGATCACATCCACCCATGGATCTGCAAGGGCTGCCTTCATGGCATCCAGTGAATGGATCGAAACCCCATGGGCCCGTATAATGCCCTTTGATTTCAGGTCATCCATGATATCCATCTGCTTCTTCATATAATCAGTCCAGTCCGAATCCGCCATACAGTGGAACTGTACCAAGTCGATATAATCGGTATTCAGTTCCTTGCGGAAACGGTCAATCACAATATCAGCATCGGGCCGTTCAGGTTCAGGGATACCTCCTTTGCGGGTCCAAATTTTTGAGGAAAGAGTAAGCTTTTCCCGGTCCATGCCTTTCAGCGCCTCAGCCACCAGACCATGGGTTCCGTATAAATCAGCACAATCAAACATACGGAATCCCCTGTCATAAGCATGCCTGAGTGTGGCCACACTTTTGGAGGCATCCTGCTTGGCAAGAAAAGAACTCCGGTTCCCTCCGCTAACACCCGTTCCAACACCTAACAATGTTGTTTTCAGCCCGGACTTGCCCAAGGCTATAGTCTGAAAGGGATCAGGTGACGAGAATCTGTTCGCTACAGCATATAATGGATTTTCAAACAGGAGGTGGGCTGTTCCAAGTGAAAGCGCTCCCAGGAACTTCCTTCGGTCACGATCAAACTTTTTCATGCTTATTTGTTTTGCCAGTAAGTTACTGTAATAATTTTATTTCCCCGGCATCCACATATCTCCGGGTGTCAGGCCGCACTCGGAGATCATTGCGATGGCATAATCCATTCGCCCGAGGTCGTCTGCCCCGCCATTATTGGTCCCGAAGGTGAACTTTACTCCGGCATCTTTTGCCCTATTAATAAAGGACGGGCTGGGCATCATTAGCCGGTTGTTGATTTCAAAAGCTACTTGGTTATCTACAAGTGCCTTTATCACCCGGTCCATGCGCTGTTCGGTCCAGAGTTCATCATACCTGTCATTGATCTCATCCGGCAGGAAGGTGGGATTCACATAAATGTCGATGGGCTCATTGCCCAGGATGGTTTCTATCCGATCCACCAACTGGTCCATAAAATCCTGCGGATCTCCCACCTCGGTTTCTTCTTTTATCCACAGACGCATGCGTTTCCCACTGTCATTGGTCCATGTCATGGCATCGGTGAAGACATAGTCAAACCGGGAAATGGATTCCTTCGAAAACAGGTCCAGCCATTCCCGTCCCTCTGCCTGCATGGCAAACCATGTAAGCGGAGATTGCTTATAGGCATCCACATATTGATTCAGGTCCTCTTCGGTTTCAAATCCCATCTTCAGTCCGCAATTCACAGCAAAACCATAGGTGTAACCATATTTTCGCGCAGTTGCCAGGGCGGCTTCCTCTGTGAGTCCTCCCTTTAAATGAATGTGCAGATCGATCAGCGGAAAATTTTGGCCGGCCAGGTCGATGAGCAGCTCTTCAAATGCCAGGTCATCCAGCGGGGTTCCCGGTGTGGGAAGGTCGTCCGGCAATGGTTTCACTTTGATGTTTTTATAGGAAACCACGCTGCCCGGATCATGGCACTGAAAAGCAAATGTGCCTGAGGATAAAACCCTTTCCTGCATATTTCCGCTCCTGTAGATCTCGTCCGGTTCGGTGTATTCAGCAATCAGCTCATCATTGATGTAGGTTCTGATGGTCTTGCCCTGCACCACAATACGATAATTGAACCATTCATGATCAGGAACCGGAGATTTCCAAACATTTCGAATGGCATAAATACTGCCTGTCATTTTATGTTCCACATAACCTCCGGGATCAGTTGGTGGATTGGAATTGATTACCTGGCATTCATACCCTTTTGCAGGCCATCCCTCTTCCTGGTATTCGGTATGGATATAGATCCCCGAATTGGCTCCGGGTTTGGTCATTACATCCACCATAAATTCAAAATTCTTAAAAATATGGTCCATTGCCTCCCCGTCATAAAAGAGATGGGAACGGGTTCCGGCCGTTACAATAGCCCCGTCTTCAATCTTCCAGGAATCAATGTTTTCAGAAGCTTTCCAGCCCTCCAGGGTCTCTCCGTCAAACAGGGTAATCCAGTCATTGGAGTTGCACCCGAACAAAACAAACGCTCCAAGTACCAATGGTAGTAGTTTTATGAATTTCATAATGATGGGTTTTGGTTAGGATTTCATATCAAAGATAAATAAAAGTAGTATAAAATATGTTAAACTCCGTTTCACAGGCTCTGTAGCATATTTCCTATTCCATTGAAAAATTGTACATTGACTGCCTTATAAGCTAAAAGTTATATGTTACATCCAAAACAGATAAAAGATGATTCAAACCAGACGCAGTTTTATAAAAACAGGCGGTGTAACTGTGGCAGGAACCATGATTTTGCCCCCCTTGTTGCATTCATGCCGGAACATTCAACTTTCACCTGATTTGAAAAGCTTTCTCGACCATTTTGAGGTAACTCCGCAGATGCTGCAGAAAGTGATTTCAGCAGCCATGGCCAAAGGAGGGGATTATGCCGACCTCTTCTTCGAGCATAAAATATCCAACACACTTGCCCTTGAAGATGGTAAGGTGAACAGGGCTTATTCCAATGTGGATTATGGAATGGGGGTCCGGGTATTAAAGGGAGATCAGACAGGATTTGCCTATACAGAGAATATCAGTCAGCAAGATATGCTGAAAGTGGCCAAAACCGCTGCCAATATTGCCAGCGATCCCATGACTTTTAACCAGGGTGAGAGCCTTGAAAAAATCCCGCCGAACTATTATAAGATTTCGCAAAAATGGGAAAATGTTTCGGTTGAGGATAAGATCCCTTATGTTCAGAAGATCAACGACAGGGTCTTTGAGATGGATGAGAAGGTTACAAAGGTAAATGCCTCCCTCGCTGATGAAACCGCTTACGTGATGTTTTACAATTCAGAGGGTATGTTCACCTATGACTACCGTCCCCTGGCCAGTTTCCGGGTAAGATGTGTCATGGAGCAAGACGGTCAGATTGAGAACGGATCGAGTGCACGCTCATTCAGGAAGGGCTTTGAGTGGTTGAGTGACGACCTGGTGGATGAAATTGCACAAGAAGCCATTGACAGGACGAATATTCTTTTCGGTGCCACCAAACCATTAGCCGGTGAAATGCCCGTGGTACTTGGTGCCGGTGGATCCGGAATACTCCTGCACGAGGCCATGGGCCATGCTTTTGAGGCCGATTTTAACAGGAAAAAAACTTCCATCTTCAGTGATAAATTGGGTAAAAGTATAGCAAAGGATTTCATCAATATCATTGAAGACGGAACGCTGGAGAACAACCGGGGCTCCATCAACATTGACGACGAAGGAAATGATGTGAAGAAGATCTACCTGGTTAAAGACGGTGTTCTGGATAGTTATATTCACGACCGCATCAGTTCCAATTTCTATGGTGTTGATCCGACCGGGAACGGCCGCAGAGAATCTTTCAGGCATGTGCCATTGCCAAGGATGCGTTGCACCTATATGGAATCCGGACCCCATTCCCGTGAGGACATTATTTCAAGTGTTGACTATGGAGTGTATGTAGACAATTTCAGCAACGGCCAGGTGAACATAGGTGCCGGAGATTTTACCTTTTTCGTAAAATCGGGCTATCTGATCGAAAAAGGAGAGCTTACACAGCCCATCAAGGACATCAATATCATTGGCAACGGACCACAGGCTCTTGCAGATATCACCATGGCTGCCGGTGATTATAAAACCGACAACGGAACATGGATGTGTGGTAAAGGAGGACAATCTGTTCCCGTGACCATGGGTCTTCCCACCGTCCTGGTTAAGAAACTTACCGTTGGAGGAATAAGTGCATAATCTTGAAAATTTTACATCATGACCAAAGACGAAAAATATAATATAGCAAGATGGGCCATGCAACATGCCCTTGATAACGGAGCCCAGCAGGCCAGTGTTTCAATTTCAAATAATAACAGCAGCCGGGTTGAAGTGAGGGATGAGAAAATCGATAAGCTGGAGGAAGCCAACCGCAACAACATGAGGATCAGTCTATATGTGGATAATAAATATTCCAGTCACTCCACCAACAGGCTGAATAACAAAAAAGAACTGGGCAGATTCATTGAAGAGGCCATCGCCGGTACAAAATACCTTTCCGAAGATGAGTTCCGGTCCCTTCCCGATCCTGAACTATATTACAAAGGAGGTGGTGAAGATCTGAAAACCATGGATGAAGCCTTTGAATCCATCGATCCTCAACAGAAAATTAACCATGCGTTTAATGTTGAAAAAGAGGTGCTTGGAAAGGATGAGAGGATCATTTCCATCACTGCCACCTATAGTGATGGCACGAGCGGAAATGTGATGGTCACCAGCAACGGTTTTGAAGGAGACACTGAAAACTCCTATTATTCACTGGTTGCATCCGTTTCGGTGAAAAGTGGCGACGCCCGGCCACAATCCTTCTGGTATGAGACATCTATCTTTCACAACCAGCTGATCAAGGAAGGTATTGGAGAACAGGCGCTGAAAAGGGCCCTTGATAAGCTGGGCCAGGAGAAGATCAACTCCGGAAAGATGCCCATGATCGTTGAGAACAGGCTTGCAGGAAGAACCATCCAGCCCCTCATCTCAGCATTGAACGGCAGGTCTATCCAGCAGAAAAATTCCTTCCTGATCGATATGGCTGGTGAGAAAATAGGTTCTGACCTGTTAACCATTGTGGACGATCCATTCATTGTATCCGGACGTGGATCCAGGCTGTTCGACAGGGAAGGTCTTGCCACAAAAAAAAGGGCCATCATTGAACAGGGTGTTTTGAAGAGCTATTACATCGACACCTACTATGGAAAGAAACTGGACATGGAACCCACTTCCGGTGATACCACCAACCTGGTGTTTAAACCGGGCGATAAGGATCTCCAGGAATTGATTGCTTCTATGGACAAGGCTATTTTTGTAACCGGGTTCAACGGTGGCAACAGCAATGGCTCTACCGGCGATTTTTCCTATGGGATCGAAGGTTTCCTCGTAGAAAATGGCAAGCTGACTCAACCTGTTTCCGAAATGAACATAACCGGGAACTTCAACCAATTCTGGAAAGACCTGGTTGCTGTAGGTAGTGATGTATATGAAGGATCAGCCTGGAGAACCCCCTCGCTGGTGTTTGACAATATCGACTTCAGCGGGATCTGATTCAATTAAATAATGACAATTGTATTTCTTTATTTACTGGTCTTGTAGACTTATACACTGAATGTAATTGATATTTATCCCTTAATGCTTTAACTCTTTTCTGAAGATTTATACTATACTCTTTCGAAACGTTTCCTTTTTTATACAGTTTTCTGTATTCTGGTAATAAATTTGCAAAATTTGTTTCCAGGAAATCATAAAAAACTTTTTTAGTATTACCACGCAAATGTAATGACCAGGCATTTATTGAACCAAGATTAAATTCTTTTGTAATTCGAAATACTTCATCAAGATTTTCTTGGTCATCAGAAATATAAGGGATTATCGGCATAAATAAAACAGATGTTTTACAACCAATTTCTTTAAATCTCTTTAACATTTTTAATCTTTCGATTGTTGGTGATGCATCAGGTTCTATTAACTTTCTTTTTGCTTCATCTAATGTCGAAACTGAAATAATAATGGAAACCTCAGCAATGTTGTTGAGCTCTTTTATTAAATCTATATCCCGAAGAATTAATATTGATTTTGTGCCAATTACTAAAGGATTTCTTTTTGCAATAAACGATTTTATAACCTTTGGCATAATTTCATATTCCGCTTCTGCAGGTTGGTAACAATCAGATATTCCGCAAACATTTACAGGGGATTTGTCCCACTCTTTTTTGCCTAATTCTTTATATAATAATTCAGGAGCATTAGATTTTACAAATATATCATTGAAAAAATCGGTGGTTTCTAAATACTTGTGGGAATACTGAGCAAAGCAATACTTACAATTATGTCCACAGCCACGATAAATATTAGCATCCCAATTTGTTGCAAATTGTTGTTCGTGATAATATAATATTGTTTTTGCTGTAGTTTCTTTAAACATATTTGTTTTTTATCCTTCTCAAATCAAACAGCAATTTAAAAAAAGGGCCGGACATAAAGCGTTGAGAACGGCACAGATTGAAACGTTGAAAAAATATGACCATCCATATTACCGGGCTCCTTTATTTTGATCGGGAACGGGGATTAGATTCTTTTTTATACATTTCGGGCGCAAAACCTTTATAGCCCTGTTGTGATGAAGCAATTTTGCTTGAATTGAATGTTTCAGACTTGTATATGCTTTTTTACAGACGTTTTCCTGAAGATCAGGACAGAGTCTCAAGTATCATCTGTATTTCAGAAGCTTAACGGAAATGATGTTGATCATGCCAACAGGATCCGCGAATACATGACCAATCATAAAATACCGGACAACACGAAATCAAATACTGGGTAAGGACTTTAATCTTTCAACCTCCTTCAGGGCCGTTGGTCCGATCTTTAGTGCAAAGCTCCGCGGCCAGGGATTCCTGGCCGATCTTTCCATCAATAGACCAGGTGAGGGTAAACAGATGAAATTACTGTTCTTCCAGATAATCTTTTTTTCAAATACCTTACCTGTCATATATGTTCTTGCTTCTTCTTCGGATACAAGGAGCAGGCTGGCAATAACCTCGATTCCCAGAAGGATGATTACATACGGATTGGCTATTTCGATCTCCTGACGGATCCACTTAAGACTTTTGTTGGCATACTCCATGAATTTCGATCTGTTCTCCTGGGTATCTGTCTTACCCAATCTATTATATTTCTTCACATGATCCTCATCAAACAGAAATACCTTCACCAGGCTGGTAAGCCAGCAATGTTCTCTACTCACTCCAATCGTTTCCAGTATTAGCTCAGAAAGTTCCTGCCCGGTAACTGAGCTCCTTATTCTCGATCCATCAAAGTACGGCTCTGCTGAGAAGGGTGCATTGCAGTCGTAAAGAGGTACATCGGGTATACTGTTGACAAAATATAATTTTGCTGCAGGATAGGACCCGATCACCATAACCTTGCCAATGGCCGCTTCCATAGGAACCACAGTATTCACCGGATTTCCATACAGGTAGGAAGTCTGTTCGGGAAATTTTATACTCTCCTTATACTCCTTAAAACACTTCTTTTGATACTGATATGTGGTCATGGGTGTATGAAAAATGAAAATTACAACAACAAATTACAACTTTCTTTACAAAAAGCACACCCCTTTTGCAGGGAAAACCCTACAGCACATAAAAAGGGCTTCCAGATCACTTAATAACACTTCAATGGTCTTCTCCGGTTTCTGTACCCATGGCGCCATGGTTGTGCCCCAGAGAGACTTCTCCGCCTCCGGGATTCATCATGCTTGGTTTTCCTTCCAACTGAGCAGCTGCGTCAATTTTAAAGACACCGTTTACAGCAATTTTTTCGCCTTCAATTAATCCGTCTGCTACCACATAGTAGTTCCCCGCTTCCGGACCTAATGTAATTTCACGATATAGAAATGAAGGCGATTTCCTGTCAGGAACGCTCACATAAACCACAGCCCTTTTCCCAGTCCAGAGAATGGAGGATTTTGGAATAAGCAATTGATCGGAGGATTCAGCTATATCAGAGTGCAATACTCCGCTAGCAAACATTTCTGGTTTTAATTTTAATCCGGGATTGGCCAATTCGATCCTTACCTTTGCAACCCTTGTTTTTGGGTCTATAAACGGGTCTATGTATGTAACCTTACTTTCAAATGATTTACCGGGAAGTGATTGTATGGTTAATCCAACATGGTCACCTTTTTTGATCCATGACAAATCACTTTCATAGGCATCGAACATTACCCAGACTTTCGTCAGATCGGTTACCTGAAATAATGCAGAGCCCTCCTTAATATAGTCGCCCAGGGCCACATGCCGGACCATGACGGTTCCCGAAATAGGCGACAATACATCGAAGTAATGCTGAGGTTCGCCAGTATTTTCGATGGCTGCAATTTGATCATCTGTAAGATCCCACAGTTTAAGTTTTGCTTTTGCTGCCATGTAGAGGGAAGGACGACTCTCTTTAAATGAAATAGCTTCGAGAAGCTCCCGCTGGGCGGTGATCAGATCGGGGGAATATAACGTTGCTAACTTCTCACCTTTTCGCACATTCTGACCGGTGAAATTCACAAATAACTTTTCAATCCGACCCCCGAACCGTGCAGTGAGCACTGCAATGTTTCTTTCATCAGTATGTACTTTTCCTTGCAGATAGACCGATTTTTGGGGTGTCCCCCTGGAAACCACCAGGGTTTGAATATCCGCCAGTTTTGCAGCTGATTCTGTTATGACAATTTCGTTTGGGTCAACATCATTTCCTGCTGACTGCATGGATGTTAACGGAATGAGATCCATTGCACATATGGAGCATTGACCAGGCTTGTCCAGTTTGATCTGTGGATGCATGGAGCATGTCCATATTGTGGCCTGCTCAGCTGAATGGTCATGATCCTCATGACCCTCAATATGATTCTCATGCAGAAGAGTGTTATCTGACGGGTGGAAAAACAACCACCCTAAAAATAGTCCTGTGAACAGTACACCAATGATTAATTTGTAATTCTCTATTATGTTTCTGATTATATTCTTCATGATTAATTTCCCATTAAATAGTTGATAAATGAAATGGCGGCTTGTTTATCAGATCTTGCTTTTTCCAGTTCAAGCCCGTAATTGAGCACCTTGCGTTCCATTCTGATAATTTCTTCAAAGATATTCTTGCCTGTTGCGTATTCTGTTTCAAGCAATTTCAAAGATTGACCGGCAAGCTCCAGTTGTGAAATATATAATTGGATTCTTCTGTCACCATACCGATAGTCTTTCCATGCATTTTCCAATATTGTTTCCAGGAGGTTTACTTTGTCGGTTTTCTCGAAATCCTTGGCTTCCTGAAGATATACCATCTCGTTCACCATGGCTTTATACTTGTTCCGATAGAGAGGGATGGTGATACCAATCCTGGGGAAAATAAAAGCATCGTTACCTGCCAGGTTATTTGTTCCCTGCCCGATAAAGGTATAGTCAAGCCCTACTAAAAAATCAGGTTTGCCCTGTCGGCGGGACAACTCCTCTCTATAACTGAGTGCCTCCTGCTGCAGTGAAAGAGCCAGGATCTGGTGGTTATTGGACCTGATGGAGTCCAATACCTGTTCTTTACCAAGAGCTATATCATTGGTCCAGAGGATGCCAGGTGTTTGAACCTTCAGGTCCGCGTCAATATTCAGAAGATTATTAAACATGACCTCCAGAACATATTGTTTATCAATCAACAGGGCCAGTTGATTCTCAAGGTCACCAATCTCCATTTCGATCCGGTACTGATCAACAGCAGACACCTTTCCGGCTTCTACCTTAATGTTGGCCAGTTTCTGAAATGTACCCAGGATGGTAAGATTCTCCCTGGTTATTTCAATGGCTCTACTGTTGAAATAGATATTGAAATAGGTAGACCTGACCTCGTTAAATAATTTCGATTTTGCTTCCAGGAAGATCTCATACTTTGCTTTGGCCGACTGAATGGCCACATTCTCTGTCGATTTCAATGTTCCAAACCAGGGAAACATTTGAGAAGCTGAAGCCTTGAACTGCTGTGGCCCAACCCGGGTTTCCACCGGACTTATAAAATAAGCAAAGGCTACCTGCAGATCAGGCAGGGCTTTTAGCTGTGGAGCTACTTCCAGCGCAGCCATGTAATCATTAAACTTTGCCTTCAGCCCCGGATTGTTTTCTGCCGCAGTCTGCAGATAGCTCTCCAGGTCTTCCTGAGCTGAAACCATTGAAGAAATCAGCAAGAAGAACAATCCGGTTATCATTCTGTGTTTTTTCATGATCTTATGCGTTTTGTGTTTTCAATTCCCGTTTAATCCTGCCTTCCTGCCACATACTGTACAGTACCGGAACCATAAACATGGTCAATACTTCGATGGTCATTCCGCCAAACAGCGGAATAGCCATTGGAACCATAATATCGGAACCCTTTCCGGTAGAAGTAAGCACCGGGAGTAATGCAATGATAGTCGTGGCTGTAGTCATCATTGCCGGGCGCACCCGCTTTGAGCCAGCTTCAAGAATAACCGCACGGATCTCTTTTACCGATTCAGGTTTATTCTTATCCATTAATTGTTTGATGTAGGTGCTTATAAGCACTCCGTCATCGGTGGCCACCCCAAACAGGGCAATAAAGCCAACCCAGACAGCCACACTAAGATTTATCGTATGGACCTGGAACAGGTCCCTCAGACCAATTCCAGCCAGGCTTCCATTCAGGAACCAGGGCTGTCCGTAAAGCCATAGCATCACAAATCCGCCTGATATGGCAACGATAATACCGGTAAAGATCAGGGAGGTAGAGGTAACAGACCTGAACTGGAAATAGAGGACCAGGAAGATGATGATCAGTGATATAGGAACAACGATCATGAGTCGCCTGGTGGCGCGGATCTGATTTTCATAATTTCCGGTAAATACATAACTAACTCCCCCGGGCAGTTCAAAATCGCCCGATTCCATCAGTCCGTTCAGATAATCCTGGGCATTTTCAACCACATCCACTTCAGCATATCCTTCTTTTTTATCAAAAATGACATAAGCCACCAGAAAAGTGTTTTCACTTCTGATTAATTGCGGTCCACGCACATAATTAATTGTCACTAATTCGCCCAGAGGTATTTGGGCTCCGGAGGGAGTCGGGACGAGTATTTTTTTCAAATCCTCGGGATTATCCCTGAATTCACGGGCATACCTCATTCGTACTGGAAAGCGTTTGCGGCCTTCTACAGTTGTGGTAAGTTTTATTCCACCAACAGCCCCGCTTAAAACATTTTGCAGATTCAGAACACTCAGTCCATAACGTGCAATAGCATCTCTGTCGATCTCCATTTCAAGATAGGGTTTCCCCACCACACGGTCGGCAAATACCGACATGGGTGAAACACCTTCCACCTGCTTCAGGTGTTGTTCGAGTTCAAGCCCCACTTTTTCAATGGTCTCCGGATCGGGGCCAAACACCTTTATTCCCATGGGAGCACGCATGCCCGTTTGAAGCATGACCAGCCTTGTAGCTATGGGTTGTAATTTGGGAGCAGAAGTCAAACCAGGTATCGAGGCCTGCTTTATGATCTCGTCCCAGATATCATTGGGCGATTTTATCTCATCCCGCCATTGACGGAAGTATTTACCATTTTTATCTTCAATGAGATTTTCTTCTTCAATAAGCCGGAAATCCTCCTGGTTTGGATTGTAAATGCTTCTGCCTTTCAATTCAAAAGCACCATCCTTATTCACTTTAAAACGCTTGCGGTGACCCTTCTCATTGAGGATGTACTCTGGTCTGTAGTTGATCACGTTTTCATACATGGATGTAGGGGCCGGGTCGAGAGCCGAATTTACTCGCCCCCATTTACCTACTACATTCTCTACCTCAGGAATAGCATTTACCCGCTTATCCAGAATTCTGATCACCTCCAGGTTTTCCTGGATCCCAGAGTGCGGCATGGTAGTGGGCATGAGCAGGAATGAACCTTCATCAAGTGAAGGCATAAACTCTTTCCCCATGCCCGGCAGGGAAGCTTCAAGGCCTTCATAAATCCCTGTTTTCTTCACAAATTCGGGCATAAATCCAAAGATACTATTGAATCCCTGCCAGGCTGTGAACCCAAACAGTACAATTAAAACGGGAGTTATCAAGAATTTCCACTTGTTGTTTAATGCCCATTTCAAAATCTTCGGATAAAAGGCCACCACCCTGGAGAGGATCCCCAAAACAACAGCTACAATGGCGATAACAAATAAGAAATTTGCAAATAATGAGTTTTGGGCACCCAGCGGCATCCATGCTTTTGTAAGAAAGAAAACAATGATCACCACTGTAATGGCAATATTGATATTATTCACCCAGGACTTTTTTGACCTGGGCCATTTATCGGTCAGGAAGGTATTCAGACCATAAGCTGTAAGTACAAGTGCCACATAATATCCTGTTGCAAAAGAGATAACCAGCCCGGCTACGGCCAGCACCAGATTCAAAATTTTCTTATACCTGTTCTTGCCAAAGCGGATTGAAAAAACCATGTGAGCAAGGGTTGGAATAATGATCAGGCCAATTAACAGAGCCGCAAGCATGGCAAAGGTCTTGGTAAAGGCCAGGGGTTTAAACAATTTGCCTTCTGCAGCCTCCAAGGCAAAAACGGGCAAAAAGCTGACAATGGTTGTTGTTAGAGCGGTTATAACCGCTCCTGCCACTTCCGTTGTGGCATTGTACACCACATGAAGCAATTTTTTTCCCCGGGCAGCAATATTATCCGGCATTTCCAGATGCCGGATGATGTTTTCGGTGAAAACCACCCCCACATCCACCATTACACCAATGGAAATAGCAATTCCTGAAAGTGCAACAATATTTGCATCGACCCCGAATCGACGCATGGCAATAAACGCGATCAGCACCCCAACGGGCAACAGGCTTGAAATCAAAAATGAAGCCCTGAGGTTAAGTACCAGCACGATAACAACAAGGATGCTGATAAGCAATTCCAGTGATATGGCTGCTTCCAGTGTACCTAATGTCTCTTTGATCAATCCTGTCCGATCGTAAAACGGAACGATTGTCACCTTGGAAACGGTGCCGTCTTCCAGGATTTTTGAAGGAAGGCCGGGAGCAATTTCCTCTATTTTGGCTTTTACATTGTCAATAGTGTGCAGCGGATTGGCGCCGTAACGGGCCACCACCACGCCTCCTACCGCCTCAGAACCACCTTTGTCCAAACCCCCGCGACGGGTTGCCGGACCATAATTTATTCTGGCTACATCTTTCAGCCGGATGGGGACATTGTTCCTGACAGCAACCACACTTTTTTCGAGGTCTTCAAGATTCTTTATATACCCCAGGACGCGCACCAGGTATTCGACACGGTTAAATTCAATGGTACGTGCCCCGATGTCCAGGTTGCTGTTTTTGACCGCTGCCATGATCTGAGATACATTCAGCCCATGGGCCTTCATGGCATTGGGATCGATGTCCACCTGGTATTCTTTTATAAATCCGCCAATGGAAGCCACCTCAGAAACACCTTCCGCTGCGGTTAATGAGTAACGCACCTGAAAATCCTGAATGGTGCGCAACTCATGCGGATCCCAGCCTCCTGCCGGCCTTCCTTCCTTATCCCTTCCCTCAAGGGTATACCAGTAGACCTGTCCCAGGGCCGTTGCGTCGGGACCCAGGGCTGGTGTTACATCTTCAGGAAGTGTTCCGTTTGGCAGAGAGTTTAATTTTTCCAGTATGCGCGTCCGGCTCCAGTAGAATTCTACATCCTCTTCAAAGATGATATAGATACTGGATACGCCGAATATGGAGTTGCTCCTGATGGTTTTCACGCCCGGTATACCCAGTAAAGAGGTGGTCAGGGGATATGAAATTTGATCTTCAATATCCTGGGGTGACCGGCCCTGCCACTCTGTATATACGATCTGTTGATTTTCACCGATATCGGGAATGGCATCTACAGGTACCGGGTCGCGCGGGAATAGTCCTGTTTGCCAGTCAAATGGCGCTGTAATGATACCCCATCCTACGAATATAAAGAGCAGCAGGAGGGTCAACAGCCTGTTTTCCAGGAAGAATTTTATGAATTTGTTAATCATGCGAAATATGTTTAATTATTTGATTCTCTCCAATTACACGACCGGGCATCTAAACTGGAAGGATAAAAGGAATTGATATGCCAAGCCACTGCATCAATGACGGGTATGGTATGTCATTAAGCTGACTGCATTATGGACTGCCCGGGAGGGCGCTCAAATAATATAAGACTGGATTCTGGAAAGGATGTCTTTCTTCTTAGAAGGAGGTATTTTATTACCGGGAAATTTGTAAATGATACTGCTTATAAGTGTACCCGGGAATTCATCTATTGTTTGATAGTGATGAGTTAAATCAATCTGATGATTGTCATTGAATTCAAACGAGAACGAGGAAATGAAAAATTGATCGGTGGATTCCACACTAAATGTTTCATACTCGCAATGATTTTTTTGACCGATCATGGAACCGGACTGACAGGCAGAATCGCCGGACGGACCATCACAACAACTTTTAGCCGGAGCATTGACCCCAACATCCACCAGTTCGTCGTGGCAATAATGCACATTAATGGTCCATCCTGTGGTTAACATGAGAACCAATATGGCCAGCACCATATGGAAAATTTTACGGATCATTTCTTAATTCCCTTATCTACTGCAAATTAAAAACATATTTAGTAAATAATTGTTACACAATTTCAGAAAAGTGTTACAAAGTTTTTGGAACTACACCCGATCCAGTGGTTTTCTTTTTATCTGCTTGATGTTTCGAAAGTGAGATGGAGATAATCCTGTGATCTTCTTGAACTGGTTGGATAGATGCTGTACACTGCTATAATCCAGCTGGTATGCAATCTCATTCAGTGTTAGTTGATCATACACCAGCAACTCTTTTACTTTTTCCACTTTCTGCCGGATCAGATATTTTTCAATGGTTATGCCCTCAACAGAGGAAAACAGATGGCTTAGATAGGAATAATCGTGATTGATTTCCCGGGCCAGTAAATCAGACAGATTGAAACGGTCAGGGTTTTCCCTGTCATGATGTATGTATTCAATGATCAGGGTTTTGATCCTGTTGATAATCCGGCTTTTCTTGTCATCGATCAGCTCAAATCCATTATGGGACAATACCTGCCTGATTCTATCCATTCCCGGCTCATCAACCTGTTCCTTCAGCACAACCTCTCCCAGTTCAATTGATTTTACTGTATAACCCTGGCCTGTGAGCTCTTCATTTACAACTTTAATGCACCTGTTGCAAACCATGTGTTTTATATGCAGGTTTGTAGAAGACATAAAAACAGAATATAACTCTTTATCAGATTGTAAACCATTTGGTTAACAATTCTACTTTAAAATTGTTGTATTGACTCTCCTCGCAGGATTCAAAATGGCCAAGACGGGCTGGATGGGACAGGGCTAAAAAAAGATTTCAGTCCCTGCAATTACTTCATTCCGTCCGAACTCATCATAAAAAAGACTCAACGCCGGATCCATGGTACAGTGAGAGGGAAATACCTTTGAAGCTCCCGTTTCTTTCAAATATTTAATGGTCTTATGTGTTTGATTATCCAGGATTTTTAAATGAAATCCACCGATGACGGCTTCAACTTGTCTGATACCTGTAACTTTTTTTGCATGTTCGATCATATTACAAATTCCCGAATGAGCACACCCTGAAATCACCACCAGTCCACGTTCGGTAATGCATGCCAATCCGGAATCATCCAATATAAAATCTTCTTCTCCGCCTTCCAGAATAAATTTTGTTTTTCTGGCTTCGAAGTCATTGATCCTGGGTATTTCACCAAGAAAAAACAGATGCTGTGACAGTTGCAAGGATTCTTTGGATAAAGAAAGATCAAACTTGCTTTGTATTTCCGATTTTGATAGGGCCAGACCTATGTTTCCGGATCCATGTTTGCGGTATCGTTTGACAAAGCACCCGGGATGGCAAATCAATGTTTTTTGATCTATAAATTGTAAACCATCCCCATGGTCAAAGTGTCCATGACTCAAAACAACCATGTCAACGGAATCCAGGTCCAGCCCTAGCTTTTCAGCGTTCTTCAGAAATACATTTGAAGCTCCTGTATCGAAGAGGATCTTTTTTTGATCCCCTTCAATATAAAAGGAGAGTCCATGCTCCGACTGAAAATTTTGCCTGGCCTTTGTATCCGATAGAAATATTAGCTTCATTATTTCATTCATAAGATACCCATGTCACATAAAGTTTATAGGCAAGAGAGAGTATGATTGCGCCCAGGAATAATCCTATGAATCCGAAGGCCATAAATCCACCAATAGCGCCCAAGAAAATAACCAGCATGGGAACATCTGATCCTTTTCCCATGATAATGGGTTTAAGAATGTTATCAATCAGCCCCATGATAATAAAATAGACCGACCATAATACTGCGGGTAGTGGATCCAAAAATGCAAAAAGATATATGATCAATGGTATATTGAACAATAGTACCGGTATTTGCGCTATGGACATAACAAGCACTACTATGATCCAGACCGCAGCAAGGGGTATATTTGCAAAGAATAATCCAACACCTATCAAAGTCGACTGAATAATGGCAACACCAAGTACTCCGGCAGCCACATTGCGAATTGTCACCAGAGAAACATTTAGAAACTCTTCCCCCCGATCGCCAACAACCTTTTGAAATATCTTCCTGCCTGAATTAGACCCCTTCTCGAAAAATATCAGGAAAATACCTGCAATAATGATTGACACGGCAAACTGCAGTATTCCGAGGCCGGTATTGGCAAGAGCGCTCAGTAATTTTTCCCCCCAGGCTGTTATCTGAGGCATGAATCCCTTCACCGATTCTCCAAAGTCTTCAGACAATCCTAACCAATGACCATAAAGCCACTGACCAATGAGCGGCCAATCTGAAACAGATTCAGGAGGAACAGGGATTGTCAGATTGCCTTCCTGAAAACTATCTGCCAGAATTTTTACACCATCCACCAGCTGGTTTACAAGCCATACGCTCGGTAAAACAAGCAGTGAGAGTCCTATAACCATGATAATCAGGGATGAAAGCTTTATTCTTTCTCCAAGCCAATGGTTCAGCCTCTGAAAAAGGGGGAAAAGGATTATTGCAATAATAAGACCCCAGAGAAGAATACTAATGAATGGATTGATTATCTTAAAACAAAGAAAAACAACGAGGAACAGTGCTCCTACCTTCAAAACAAGGTCGATCGCAATATTTACATAATTGTTCTCCTGTTTGTCCGATGGGTTAAGCTTGCTGGCCATAGCGAATATTTTAAATATTACGAAGATAAAGAAACTATGCTAATGCCTTGCAATCTAGTTTTATCCGCTCTAACACTAACAGAAAAACTGTTTGTTGATCTGTTAGATACCTTAACTAAACAATGATGATGAACAAAAGCGGAGAGAACTCTGTTAAGATTAAGGAGAAAGCTATTTAACCAACAATTAGTAATCCAACAAAACTTTATTTATCATGAAGAATGTTTTTATTACTGCTGCAGTCCTGTTTATTGCTTTATCAGGCGTATCTGGACAAACCAATAGTGAGGAAATTGATTTTTTCCAGGCCATCTTTGGAAGTGAAAAAAAGGCCATTGTATCAGATTTTATGAAGCTTGAGGGCGAATCAAAAGATTCTTTCTGGTCTCTTTATGACCAGTACGAAGACGAAAGAAAAGTCCTTGGCAAAAAACGAATTGACCTTCTGAATAAGTATGCAGAAAACTATAGTAGTCTTTCGGATGAAAAAATGGATGAGATCATAAAAAGCACGCAAACACAAAAGAAGGCATTGGATAAGTTAATCGATAATTATTATCAAAAAGTCAAAAAAACATCCGGCTCTCAGGCAGCGGCCCAGTTTTATCAGCTCGAGAACTATTTCCTTAGTGTGATCAGGCTCAGTATTCTGGAAAGCATTCCTGTTATTGGAGAATTTGATTTATAGATTTCCAATATAGAAGGCTGTTTCAACTATGTATTTTTTATCTATTTTTGCATTGCATCTCTAAGCATAGCGATGAGCGCAAAAAAACACATATCTCTAATTCTTCTACTTTGTTTCACAATTTTACTTGGACATAACCTTGTCCCGCATCACCATCATGCTGAAATTCTTCCTGGGGCAATAAATACGGATTGCCCCATTGAGCATGAGGACCACCATGATTCAGATGATCATCCTTTTCACTGTCATGCCTTTAACAATGTAGACTTTTTTAAAATCAACCATCTCGATATTCAGAAAAAACCCGGGGTGATCCTTATCCGGACGATTTCCGTGTCAAAGACTGATCTGGTGCCATCAGCTGATGTTGAGTCCTACAGGTATGTCCGTTTAAAAATACCAGATGAATCGGCCGCCTGCTACGGTGCCATTTCCTTAAGGGCACCTCCTGCATTCATTTAAACTCCGTTTTTCATTCTTTTATTAAGTTGAAGTATAGCAATTTGCTACACTTGGAAATAATATCATTTCAAAGCAATAGCATCATGTACAAATTAGTAATAGCCATAATAATGGTAATTGCCAGCGCATGCGGGCACAATCACGAAACAGATTCACATAATGATGAGGAATCATCACATGAGGATGCTGCATTCCAATCAACACTTTTTACGGATAATACAGAGTTTTTTATCGAGCATGAACCGCTTGAACAGGGTAAGGAGTCTGGATTTTTAGTGCACGTTACACAACTTCAAACTTATGAACCCTGCCTGGCTGGATCTTTAACAATCATTATCGACGGGGTATCTGCAGTATCCAACGAGCCGGAAAGGCCTGGCATATTTCATGTGTCATTTGTACCCGTGCATGCCGGTGAATTTCAGGTGACGTATACATTGCAATCGGGTTCGATCACAGAGTCGGTGACAGACCATGTTCATGTTTACAAAAACCACCAGGAAATGCATGAGCACGATGGTGAAGGTCACGATCACGCAGAGGATGTTGGTGCTGAGGGCGAAATCGTATTTCTCAAAAAGCAAGCCTGGAAGAGTGCCTTTATGGTAAAAGAGGTTCAGCCGGTTCCTTTCTCTTCAGTCATATCCACCAGCGGCGAGATCATGGCAATGCCCGGAGAGAAAAAAAATGTGTCTGCAAACAGCGGAGGTATTGTTGTATTCAACGATAGAAACCTTGTGCAGGGATCCGGGGTAAAGATGGGACAACTTCTATTTACCCTTACCAGCAACACACTGACCGAAAACAATATTGAACTTCAGTACCAGGAATTATTGAACAGTTTCACCAAAAGCAAAAGTGAGTATGAGAGGCATCGGGACCTGTATACAAAAAAGGTTATATCAGAGCGTCAGTTCATAGAATCAAAATTCACATATACGGCCGACAGTCTTCGCTTTTACACCCTGGCTGCCAATGTGACTAAAGAAGGATTGAAAGTGACCGCTCCGGTTTCCGGCTACATCCATGAATTGAATGTTTCTGAAGGTCAGTATGTAGAAACCGGTCAACTCCTGGTAACCATTTCTTCCAACAAAGTCCTCTTGCTCCGGGCAGATGTTCCTCAACAATTCTACTATCTGTTGAAGGAAATTGAGACGGCCAATTTCCGCCCGGCTTATACGGACCAAACCTACTCCATTGAAGATCTGAACGGAAGATTACTGGCTAAAGGATCTTCTGTTGCCGAGAACGATCACTATATGCCCGTCTATTTTGAAGTAAAGAATGATGGCAGTCTGCTGGAGGGAGCTTTTGTTGAGTTTTTCCTGAAGACAACCAGTAAAACCAACAGTCTGACAGTATCGGTTAGTGCTGTTTCAGAAGAACAGGGCACCCACTATCTCTACGTGCAGATAACCGGAGAAAGTTATACCAGGCGGCCGGTAACACCAGGAGAAAATGACGGCAGAAGTGTTGAAATTATTGAGGGATTGAATCCCGGGGAACGAATTGTAACTGAAGGGATGATGCTCTTAAAAGCGGCCTCAACAGTTACGAATGTTGCCGGTCATGGTCATGCTCATTAAAACCTGAGATTATGCTGAATAGAATTATACAATATTCCCTGAACAACAGGATGTTCATCATCTTCCTCTCGCTGATGTTGCTGGTGGGCGGATTGTTTACGGTAAAGGAGATGGAGATTGATGTGTTTCCTGATCTTACGGCACCCACGGTGGTTGTTTTGACTGATGCGCATGGGATGGCCGCAGAAGAGGTTGAAATGCTTGTGACTTTTCCCATTGAATCTTCATTAAATGGAGCGACGGATGTTCGACGGGTGCGCTCAAGTTCAACCTATGGTTTTTCCATTGTCTGGGTAGAATTCAACTGGAATACTGATATCTACAGGGCCAGGCAAGTTGTAAGTGAAAAACTCCCTACCATTACAGCCCTGCTTCCGAAGGGGATTGAAGCTCCCATTCTTGCACCTCAGACCTCTATCATGGGTGAAATTATGCTGGTTTCCCTGACCTCAGATTCACTTTCCCTGTTCGATTTACGAACCCTGGCTGATAAACAGGTCAGGCAGCGCCTCCTTTCAGTAACCGGGGTTTCCCAGGTGGTGGTAATGGGTGGTCTGGCGAAACAATATCAGATCCTTGCTGATCCCTACAAAATGAAGTACCACGATGTGTCTCTGGATGAGCTGACCGATGCGGCGGAAAACACCAACAGCAATGCTTCAGGCGGCTTTATTAATCAATATGGCCAGGAGTATATTGTCAGGGCTACCGGGCGTTCAAAGGACCCGCAAGACATTGGATCCTCGGTCATAAAGATCAGGAATGAAAAACCGGTGAAAATCGCTGATGTGGCTGATGTAAAAATTGGTCACCCCGATAAAATTGGCGATGCTTTTCTTGATACGGAACCCGCGGTTATATTAACCATACTGAAACAACCCAATATCAATACCCTTTCGTTGACCGGGGATGTGGACAAAGCACTGTTTGACCTGGTTCCTTCTTTGCCTGGTGATGTTCAGGTTAACTCCGGGATATTCAAACAGGCCGATTTCATAAACACAGCCGTTAGCAATGTGTTTCGTGTGTTGATAGAAGGAGGCTTGTTTGTAGCGATTATACTATTCCTTTTTCTTCTTAATGTAAGAACCACCGTGATCTCCCTGATCGCCATCCCCTTATCACTATTGCTCTCATTTATCACACTCAGACTCTTTGGGTTAACTATAAACACCATGTCGCTGGGGGGTATGGCCATTGCCATCGGAGCCCTAGTGGATGACGCGATCATAGATGTGGAAAATGTGCTGAAACGATTGAAACAGAATGATCGAAAACCGAAGGATGAGCAGCAGGGTACGCTTCAAGTGATATACCAGGCTTCTGTAGAAATAAGGTCATCCATTGTACAGGCGACCATCATTATTATTGTGGCATTCGTCCCGCTTTTCTTTCTTGCAGGGATGGAGGGCAGATTGTTAAAACCTCTTGGTATCACTTTCATAGTCTCCTTGCTTGCATCACTTCTCATTGCCCTCACCCTCACACCTGTTCTTTCAAGCTACATGCTTACCACAAAAAAACAGCTCGCCAGGGATGAAAGAGGAGGTAACAGGCTGGTCCAGAAACTGAATGCATGGTATAAGAACTCTCTGGTGTTGGTGCTGAAATTTCGTCTCCCGGTAATTATCATATCAACAGGAATGCTTGTGGTAACGCTTGTGATGTTTTTCAGGTTTGGAAATTCGTTTTTACCTCAATTCAATGAAGGCACACTGACCCTGACAACCATAACCCTACCGGGTGTATCGCTGGAGCAGAGCAACCAGATTACCGGTCATATCGATAATGAGCTTCTGGAGATCCCGGAGGTAAAATATGTGAGCCGTCGTACAGGAAGAGCAGAATTGAATGAACATAGCCATGGTGGATCGAATACCTCTGAAATAGATGTGCCCTACGAATTATCCGAAAGGAGTAATGAAGCATTTATGGAAGACGTCAGGGAGCGGCTTGGGGGTATCCAGGGTATCAATATCAATATTGGTCAGCCTCTTGGTCACCGCATTGATCATATGCTTTCGGGAACCAGGGCAAGTATTGCCATAAAATTATTCGGAACCGACCTGGGAACCATGTATCGTCTGGCAAACGATATAAAAGGATCGATCACTGACATTCCCGGATTGGTTGATCTGAATGTGGAGCAACTGGTGGAAATACCACAGCTTCAGATCCGGCCAAGAAGAGAGTTGCTGGCTCGTTACGGGATCCCTCAAAATGAGTTCACACATTTTGTTGAAACAGCCATCGCCGGTAAAAAGGTTGCAGAGGTCTATGATGACAACCTCAATTTCGATCTGATCGTTCGTTATGATAAACCTTTCCGAAATAGCACGGATGCCATTCGTAATACCCTCATCGACACTTACAACGGTCAAAAAATTCCTCTGAGTTTTGTGGCTGATGTAGTTTCGGTTAGCGGTCCAAATACCATCAACCGGGAAAACGTTCAACGCAAACTTGTAATCTCCGCCAATACCTCGGGTCGTGACCTGGGGAGTGTAGTAAGTGAAATCCAGCAGACCATCACCGAAAGCATTGATCTTCCCGAGGGATACAGAATTGAATATGGAGGACAGTTTGAAAGTGCAAAACGTGCCTCTGTTACCTTGCTTGTCACCTCGCTTCTTGCCATCCTGGTGATCTTTGTAATCCTGTACCAGGAGTTTAAAAGCGCGAAGCTGGCAGGGGTCATCCTGATCAATTTACCACTTGCCCTGATTGGTGGGGTGGTTGCCATTAAGCTGTCATCCCAGATCCTGAGTATCCCGTCCATCATCGGATTTATTACGCTTTTTGGAATTGCCACACGGAATGGAATTCTGCTGGTATCCCGGTACCGGCACCTCAGGCAGGACGGGTGGAGCCTGAAAGATACCATCATTCATGGTTCTGCTGACCGCCTCAATCCCATATTAATGACAGCCCTGGCCTCTGCGTTGGCCCTGATACCACTTGCACTGGGAAGTGATAAACCAGGCAATGAAATCCAGAGCCCCATGGCCATCGTAATCCTTGGAGGCCTGGTTACCTCAACCCTTCTTAATCTTATCGTAATCCCATCGGTCTATTATATACTTGAAAAGAAAAAAGATGAACCGGACACACATCAGTAGTATGTATAAAATAACTATTGCCCTTTTGTTCGGGGCAATAGTATCGTCTGGTGCCCAGGCACCGCAAAACTTCCCCGGATCGGATAGTTTGATGAAAACCGTACTTGAGCATAACAAGTCGCTACTGGCTGCCCGTGAATTATACCAGGTAGCGATCATGGATGCAGGTACCGGGAATACACCCCCTGATCCCCAGGTAGAGTTCGGATACCTGTTTGGAAATCCTTCGGTAACAGAAAACAGAATAGATTTCAGTGTAAGCCAACAAATTGATTTTCCCACAGCATACGTACATATGTCCCGGCTCAGGCAGGTAAAAACAGTCAAGGCTGAGTTGATGTACACTGTCACAAGACAGGAAATATTGCTTATGGCCAGGCAGCTCTGGATAGAGAGAATATACCTTAACAAACAGGAGCAGCTGTTATCAGGACGGCTCAGGAACTCAGAAAAAATGGTCGATCACTACCGGCAGAAATTGATCGCCGGTGAAGAGGGTCAACTCTCATTCAGCCAGTCAAATCTGCAAACCATAGCATTGCAAAATGAGTATGAAAAAATCAAGGCTAAGATCAGGAGCAACCAGGTAGCGCTGAATGAAATCAGTGGTGGATTGGCCATTGAGATTACCGAAACGATTTTCCCCCCTTCCGCCAAGCTTATCCCCGATTCCGTTTTACAGGATTATCACAACAGCCCCGAATGGCAGCTTTATAACCTCGAATCAGAACTAAAAGAGCAGCAAAAGAACCTGGCAGTCAGTAAAAACCTGCCAAAATTATCAGCAGGTTATTATTCTGAATCGATTCTGGATCAAAAATTCAAAGGATTTCAGGTCGGACTTTCTGTTCCCCTATGGGAAAATACCAATAGGATAAAACACGCGAAATCGGAGGTGATCTTCGCCGAAGCTGATGCCAACAGGTTTGAAAGCCATCAGCAGAAAGAAGTATTACAGAAACTTGACCAATTGGAAAGCCTGAAAAATCAGGCGGAAAAGCTGGAAAAGGCCCTTGGTCTTGTGAACGATGAAGAGTTATTATCGGTAGCCCTGGAGATTGGGGAGATCTCCCTTTCGGAATACATGTACTCATCAGATCTGTACTTCCGGAACGTCCGGTCCTTGCTTGAATTTAAAAGGGACCAGCTGCTCCTGGAGGCAGATTTGATGAAAGTGTACCTATAACTATCGGTTATTTTTGGAATTCCATTCCAATTATATCGGGTTTTTTTGGATTTAAACTCCAGTTTTATCTGATTTTCGATTATCTTTGTATAAAACAGAGATATGTATATCCAAAGAAAGATACATCAGGAGATAAATAACCACCTGAATAGAAAAGAATATACAATAATCACCGGTCCGCGTCAAAGTGGTAAAACATCATTATTACAAGCTCTATTCCGGGAGTTAAAAAGTGAAGGACAAACAGTAACGTACCTGACTTTTGAAGACAGGGACGTTCTTTCTGCAATCAATAATCACCCGGAAGAGATCTTTTCTTTTTCACCACGTCCTACAAAAGCCTTAAACTATTCTGATTCGAAATCCAAGCCTCTGTTTCTGTTTATCGACGAAGTTCAATATGCAGCCGATCCATCAAACTTTCTGAAATATCTCTACGACATTTACCGGGATCATTTAAAAGTTGTTGCAACCGGAAGCAGTGCTTTTTACATCGACAAGAAGTTTACTGATTCTCTTTCCGGAAGGAAAAGAATCTTTGAATTACAAACCCTTTCATTTGAGGAATGTTTGATATTTAAAAGACTTAGTGATTTATCCGGCGAACTGGATCTCATCAGACAGCAGGAAGATTATATCTCTTCCAGCTCCAGGGAAATAATGGAGGTGCTCAATGAATATCTGATATTTGGGGGGTATCCCGAAGTTGTCCTGGAAAATAACAGGGAGGAAAAGATAAACCTGCTGAAGGAGATAAAGAATTCTTTTTTAAAAAGAGATGTGGATGAATCCGGTATTAGCAATCCGGACAAATTTTATAATCTTTTGATTTTATTAGCCGGACAAACCGGAAATCTTGTGAACAATAATGAGCTCTCGAATACAATTGGAGTTGATAATAAAACCATTGAAAAATATCTCTATGTTCTTCGAAATTGCTTTCACATCGAGCTTTTAAAACCCTTCTTCTCCAATATAAGAAAGGAGCTTATTAAAATGCCCAAGGTATATTTCAAGGATTCTGGTTTAAGAAATATTGCTCTCAACCGCTTTTTCGATTTTAAAACCCGTGAAGACCAGGGCGCATTGATAGAAAATTACGTTTTCAATCGTTTGTCTGATTTATATGATACAGATTCAATAAAATTCTGGCGTACTACTGATAATAAAGAAATTGATTTTGTCATTACCACTTCATTCGGAAAGGGTTTAGCTTTTGAAGCTAAACTGAATTGCAAAAGCATCAAAAAGATATCACAAAAGAACTTTGCAAATAATTATCCGAATTATCCGCTTGATATTATCTCTTATAATATTGATAATGAATGCAAATGGATTCTGAAGCTCTAGGGCTAATACACAACTATTAACAGTGGGGGTTTATCCACAAAGTCTGCCTGCTGTCCGCTGCTTGCAGTTCTCCGTTTAAGCAATTCTTTCGTGCCCCTGACCATGCCCTGAAGTTAAATGAAAAGGCTGAGGTAATGCTGGAGTTTATATGCTGTTCTAACAGTTTTACTTCCCTAACCATTTTAGTAGTCCCATAGTTGGTGGCAAAATACTGAAGGGTAGGTTCTTTCAGATCTAATTGATCTATCCACCGATAGAGTGCCTGTACAGCTTTGTCAGGATCCTGGCGTTTCGATGCTTTTTTAAAATGCCTGAAATAATAAAGCTCCGAATTACGGTATTGCTCCCGGCGCTTTATAATAATCCTTCGTATCGGCTTGATCCCATTTATCAGTAAAAAAATAATAACAACGAGACCTAATAAGCCAGCAATAAACCATTTTAAGGAGACTCCCAATATGGTGATGGCTGATTTATCACCTGTTGTTTCGCCCTGTCCGGCTGTTTGAACAGCCAGTGAATCGCGCACACTTTCAAGCATACCCAGGTCAGGATTGGGAAGCACATCAATGGTAAACCCTTGCAATGTACGCTTGTATAGTTTATTATGAACAGGATTCCACCAGGTCAATACCTTTTCGGGGATCGTTACTTCTCCCTCTTTTTCAAACAAATACCTTATACCGTCAGTACGGGATGCGCTGATGGCCGTTCTGGATTTATGGTTATTGACTTCTGACCTTGCCGGGTAAAGACTAACACCAGACAGGCTGTCCCAGTTTATGGGCGGGATGAGTTCGGAAACAGTTCCCGAAACCTCCCGGTGTATGCTGCGTTCCAACACATCCCCCACTTTTACCCTTGTTTTATCACCTGACCAACTCTCTTTTACAGTCATTCCTGAGGCAACGAGCCATTCGGTTTTGTTATAACCGGGCGGTACAGGTTTTACAATTATCTTTCTTGCCTTGATTTTTATCACCCGTTGTACTCCCTTGTACCCACCTTCATCCGGGGTTTCAACCTTTATATCCAACGATGGGAAGAGGATATCTTCGTCATCGTAAGGGATTACATAAAATATCATTTCAACACCGGCATATGTTTTTCCGTTGATTTGCTTTGATGAACTTACCGATCTGAAATATACCGTAAAGGCACCATTTACTTTAATATTTCCCGGATCAAGGCCTCTGGTAAACCAGGTGGAAGTATAAACTAAAACAGTTACCTCGACCGGCTGACCGACATAAACACTGCTCTGGTTAAGTTTCACATCACTGAAAAGATGGCCCTGGGCAAAAGCTCCCTGCCAGAATAGAAGCAGGAGAAATCCCCAAACATATTTCCAATTGTCACCTACCATTCATTTCCTCTGTTTTCTGGTTGAATGCCTTTTGTTTTTACCTGATGGGCAAATTTTCGTTTTAAAAACAGTGCCGGATCATCATCCACTTTGCGCATCAGGATTTTTTGCGATTCATCCTGTTTTCCCGCTTCAAAATTATCGGGTACTTCATCCAGTTCCTTGCCTTTTCTGATATCCGTATTAACAGATTCTTCTTTTCGCTCCTTCTCCATATCCTCTTTCGTAGCTTCCTGGCCGCCCCCGCCAAGATCTTCCATGTCTTTGTTTTCTATGTTTTGTGCCTCTTCAGCAGGTACGCTTTCTTCTGCATCTTCAGGATTCACTTCATCGGTACCGGCTGCCAGGTGCTGCAGCAAAGTCTGATTTTCCCGGGCTTTACCCATTTCAGGATCCATTTCCACTGCTTTCCCAAATGCCAGTTCAGCAGCAACATAATCTCCGTTTTTGTAATAGGCCAGTCCCAGGTTATAAGCTCCCATGGCTGTTGTATCCTGGCTAAAAGCCTTTATTGCATCTTTGTAATTACCCGATTTGTAGCAGGCGCCCCCCCTGTGCATGGGATCTGTAAATAATTCTGCAGCCTGCTCAAAATCACCCTGATCATATAACTTCTGTGCCTGGAAATCTTGTGTAAACCATAAATCTTTAAAGCTCAAATTACTATTGCAGGAACTAAAACCGATCATCATCAACAATGAATAAATCACCCATCCTTTTCTAAACCACATCAATCCAAAAAGGGCAGAAGGAATGACAAACCACAGGCCTTTATCCTTCCAGTCATCTTCCTTCTCTTCATCCTTTTCTTTGAATTCCAGATTGCCGCTGATGGATTTTGCCAACAGCTCCATGTCACTTTTGTCCAGTGTCAGGATATTTACATTTATTTTTTCAATCGAATTAAGCTGGTTCAGTATGTTGTTATCCAAAGCGGAATGCACAATTTTGCCCCGATTATCACGCATAGGCTTATTGCTTCCGGAAGCAGGTACATTTGCGCCTGTGGCAGTGTTCATCGGCATAATCTCAACTTTTGTTTTTCCCTGGTTAACAAATCGTTGAAGCAGATTAAATATTTCATCGGTAAAGTCATCGGTGATGAGCAAAAGGGTGGCCGGAGCAGTGGTGACCCTGACCAGGGTATCAGTCAGTACCAGAGCTGCTTCAAGGTTGGTGCCGGAATAGGGCATTATTTCGGGTGAAAGGCCATCAAGGTGGCTCTTGATTATTTTGTAGTCACCTGTGAGCGGAACAATGGTGTGCGCAGTTCCTGCAAAGCCGATAAGTGCCGTACGAGCGCGGGGATTAGCGTCCAGTAAATCATTTATCTTGAATTTAGCCCTCTCCAGCCGGTTGGGCTGAATGTCATTTGCCATCATACTCTGGGAAAGATCGAGGGCAATTACCAGAGGCGTTTCAAGTGTTTTTCCGGGCAACTCAATTTTTTTCCATGTGGGCCCGGCAGCGCCAACTATGGCGATTGATAAAAAAATAAACAGTGCCGATTGCATCCATTTCATTCTACTCTCGCTACCCTTTTGAATTACATAAGGCCGCAGATGAGGAGCAATTACCTTCTTCCATTTTACCTGATCACGTAATCCTGATAAACCAATAAGAAAAACTGCAAATGCCGGAAGCAACAACCAGAGGAACAATGGTCGCAGGAAATGGAAATTTTCCCAACTGGTATTTAATAAATCATCAACCATGCATTTTCCTTTTGTTTACCAGCCGTTTTATTGCTGAAATACTACTTAATATAAAGGAGAGGAAAAGTCCAAGAACTATTGATGCGCCCAGCGGATAATAGTAAAGTAAAGTTGTTGGTTTGTACTTTTCCTCTTCATATTCAATGGGTTCTAACTTATCCAATTCCTCATATATTTCTTCAAGCCGTTCAGCATCTATGGCTCTGAAATATTGGGCACCTGTCATCTCTGCAATTTCCTCCAGGGTTTTTTCATCCAGGTCGGATCCAGGCTTGTCTGGGTCGCCAATACCAATGGTATAAACAAGGATAGAATCCTTTTCAGCCAGGTCAGCAGCATCAAGAGGAAGAATATCAGTGCCTGCATCCACACCGTCGGAAAGTACGAGCATGATCTTTGTTTTGATCGTATCCTGTGCAAACATTTCTATGCCTTTTACAATGGCTTTACCAATGTTTGTCATCTGTCCGGCCATCCCCACGCCGGCCTCTTCAAGCATATTTTCAACGGTTACCAGGTCGGGAGTAAACGGAGCCTGAATATAAGCACTCGATCCAAAAAAAATCAGTCCCATACGATCGCCTTCCCTTCTGGCAATGAAATCGTGCATCACCTTTTTCACCGCTTCCCAGCGTGTGGCTTTCTCTCCTTCAATCATCCAGTCACTCTGGGCCATGCTGAATGATATGTCAGCAACAATCAGAAAATTGCGCGAAGTTTTTACCTTCATTTCAGGCTTGCCTACCAGCTGAGGAGATGATAATGCAGAAAGCAACAGTACCCATATAAGGATAAGCCCAATCCATACAAATGTGTTCCTTCGCTTTACAAGGGCCGAAGAGCGTGGTGGTTGTCCGGTGTATGCCTGAGCCTTCTGAAAGTTTGGGATAGATAATGAAGAGCTTTTCATCCTGAGGGGCGGAAGCAGCCAATACACGAGCAAGGGCAAAGGCAACAACCAAAATACCCACATGTTCGCTAATTCAAAATTTTCAGGCATGTGTTTTAATCCATTGTTTTGAAAGCTCTATGAGCGCCTCTATTTCCTTTATATCAACCGTAATTGTATCATAAAGAGTGTTTACTACAGGCTGTTTGTAATAAGTGAAAGGAGTGTTTTTTCCCTTTGATTCCAGAAACTCAAGCCAGTCGTTTCCATAAAGTTGTGCCACCTGTTGCCGCCCAAAGGCTTTGATGGCTACCAATTTCAATAAAACCAAAACATCGTTAAGAGATAAAACATCCTTTTGATTGTAAAAACTATCTTCAATGATGGCAAGGTTTTTTAATGCTTCACGGCGATAAGCATTTCTCCGATAACGCTTCAACCACTTAAAAAAGAGCAGAACAGCGAGTAGTAAAAGCAAGCAGCCCAACAGATACCAGCCTGGTGTTTCAAAAGAAAAACGCACAGCATCAGGTTCGTAAAGTGGCCCCAGATCAATTTTCATATACTCATCTCTTTGTACCCTTATAAATCTCTTTTAATTGCTCATCAACAGCTGTAATGGTATCAATCAACATAAGCGGAATGCGATGCTTTTTCATTTGTGTCTCGAATTTGGCATAATCGTGTTCAAAACCTTCCCGGAACTTTTGCCGGAGCCTTTTGTCTTCCCCATCCATAACAATCTGCTTTTCCCGATCCCCTGCAATTAGTTTAGCAGTTGGAATATCACGTTCCATCGGATCGAACACCTTGGCAAGGATGACATCATTGTGTTGTGCCAGGCGTGAAATATATTTAATCACTTCCGGGGAATACCGGTGAAAATCACTGATGATCATGATCAGAAAATCATGACTCACAATATTCCGGATTTTTGATGTTACCTCTTTCAGTGCTTCCTCAAATTTAACTGGTGAAGATTTTTCCAGTTCATGATTTCTTTCTACTATTTTTTCCAAGAATCTCAGTATGTTTTTCCTGTCGCGTTTTGGGAATATAATGTCTATCCCATTATCGGCAAAAACAACACCACCCACACGGTCGCCTTCTTTTAACACCCTGAAAGCCGCTAATGCTGCCAGTTCAGCAGCCACAACCGATTTTGTCCTTTTCTGCGATCCAAAAAACATGGATTTGGTCTGGTCAACGACGATGAGTGCCGGTTTCTCTTTCTCCTCGCTATAAACCCTGGTATGGGTTTTTTGCGTACGGGCAGTTACTTTCCAGTCGATGTTGCGAATATCATCACCAGCCACATAATTTCTTACTTCCTCAAAATCCAATCCCCGTCCTCTTAGTTTGGAAGCATGTTTACCACCAAGTATGCTGCGTACTTTTTGTTTGCGTGCCAAAAAACTAAAACCATGGGCAAAGTGCTCCATCCTCAGAAGGTCCTGAAGGGAGACGAAAATGTTATTTGGTAGTATGGAATTCTTCTTCGACATATCTAAAAAATCTCGGATGAAATGTCTCATCCCACCACAGCAACCTGTTTCAATATTTCATCAATCACCTGATCCGGGGTAATCCCTTCTGCATTGGCTTCATAACTCAGGAGTAGCCTGTGACGCAAACAATCATGGACAACCGCCCTGATGTTATCCGGCGCAACAAAGTCTTTTCCTTCCATCCAGGCGTGGGTGCGGGAACTTCGGTCTATGGCAATGCTGCCCCGCGGACTGGCGCCAAAGTCCAGCCATTTAGCGATTTCTTCATTGTATTTACCCGGATAACGGGTTGCTGAAATAATATCAACAATATACTTTTCCATGTTTTCTGAAATCTTCACTTCAGCTATTTCATCGCGAACGTCAAATATTACCTGTGGTGAAAGTTTTTTTGTTTCGCTTTTCTGTTTCGATTGCTCTTCCCTGTTCAGGCGCATAATGGCCAGCTCAGCATTATCATCCGGATAATCAATCGTCACATGCATCAGAAAACGGTCCATTTGTGCTTCCGGCAGTGGGTATGTCCCTTCCTGTTCCACGGGATTTTGCGTAGCCATCACCATAAACAATGGTTCCATCCTGTATGTTTTTCCTGCTACGGTAACCTGGCGTTCTTCCATGGCCTCAAGCAAAGCCGATTGTACTTTTGCCGGAGAACGGTTGATCTCATCAGCCAATATAAGACTACTAAAAATGGGACCTTTTTGAAATATGAATTTTTCTTTCAGTTCAGGTTGGTAGATCTCGGTACCGGTAATATCCGATGGCAATAAATCGGGAGTAAACTGAATGCGGCTTAAGCCACAGTTGAGTTCACTGGCCAATGATTTAATAGCCCGTGTTTTTGCCAATCCGGGAAGGCCTTCCAGTAGCATATTGCCATTTGCCAATAAAACCAAAATCAGGCGGTCTATTAATGTTTCTTGTCCGATAATGGATAAGGACATTTGTTCCCTGAGTTTCAGAATGGATTCGTGTGGAGTCATTTTACTAATTGTTATATTTTTGAAACTTTAATCTTTTATAAAAAATGATTTTCTGAAACAAACTTAGCTGTCCTGGACTATTTGTTCAGTTTACTCAAATGGATAAATAATCTTCCGATGGTGAGCACAATACTTTTTAATTATTTCCTGGGGCTATAAGCATATCCATTGTATCACCCAAGTTAAAACTTGCAGCTTTCATACGAGGTGGATAATCTATAAATGTTTTTATGAAAGCGCCTACATATTCAGATGCAGGTAACAATAAAAATACGTGGTCTAAATACCAATCCCAATAAGTATTTGATGTAATTGTTGCAAATTCATAAGGATCTCTTCTTAAATTATATAAAAGAGGTATTCGTAAGGTAATAAATGGTTCTGCCCAAACTTGCAAAGTTCCCTGGGACCTTTGCTCCATAAAAATAACTTTCCAATCGTTATAACGCATTGCGGTTAAGTCGCCATCATCAGAAAAGTAAAAGATTTCTTGTCGTGGTCCTTTTTCTGCTTTTCCGGTTAAATAGGGTAAAAAATTATAACCATCTAAATGAACTTTAAACCCGTTATAACCTGATAATAAGCTTTCTTTAATTTTTGCATCTCCCGCTGCAGCAAGGTAAGTAGGCATCCAATCTAAGCCAGACATGATTTCATTGGAAACGGAACCGGCTTTGATATGACCAGGCCAGCGTACCATGGCAGGAACCCTCCAACCACCTTCCCAATTGGTATTTTTTTCTCCTCTAAAAGGGTTAATTCCAGCATCAGGCCATGTGTTTTTATGCGGACCGTTATCAGTTCCATATTGCACAATAGTGTTATCAGCAATACCTAATTCATCTAACAGATCTAATAATTTACCAACATGCATATCGTGTTCCACCATACCATCTCCATATTCGTTCTGTCCTGAAATTCCTCTGTGTTCAGCTTTTACATGCGTTCTAAAGTGCATACGGGTACCATTCCACCATACAAAAAATGGTTTTCCTGATTTTACAGCATTTCTGATAAATTTTTCGGCGGCAGCAATGGTTTCATCATCAACAGTTTCCATTCTTTTTTTAGTCAATGGCCCTGTATCTTCAATTTTACCGTCAGCAGTTGAATGTATAACACCACGTGGGCCAAATTTTTTTGCAAAATCAGGATATTTCTCTGGAGATGGGTAATCCGGTAATTCAGGTTCTTCTTCCGCATTTAAATGATATAAATTACCAAAAAACTCATCAAATCCATGATTGGTTGGTAGATGTTCATCTCCATCACCCAGGTGATTTTTACCAAATTGCCCGGTAGTATAACCTAATGGTTTCAATAGTTCGGCAATAGTTGGGTCTTTTTTATCAATACCTTCTTTAGCTCCCGGCATACCAACTTTACTTAATCCTGTACGTAATACACTTTGACCTAAAATAAAAGTTGAACGACCGGCAGTACAACTTTGTTCAGCGTAATAATCGGTGAAGATCATGCCCTCATCGGCAATGCGATCGATGTTTGGAGTTTGATAGCCCACCAAGCCCATGGTATAGGCACTAATATTGGATTGCCCAATATCATCCCCCCAAATCACAAGGATATTGGGTTTGTCACTGTTCTGCGCCATCATGAAAAATGGTACAGCAAGAATCATAATTAAGAATGAAAGTTTTCTCATGTTAAAAAATTTAGATTTGAAAGGTTATATGATCAATGTTTCTTACTCATAAGTTAATAAAAATTAAGCTCACTATTAGCATGTTAATGGCACAATGCGCCATTCATTATTTCAGCACCTCGACCAGCGGTATGCCCACTGAACCCGAAGGCGGTTTGATTTCAAGACGGATCGCTATGGTTGCAGCGATATCATAGGGTGTAACAGGCCGCGCAATTTGCCGGGCAGGAATGCCATGACCCATGAAGAAGAGAGGCACATAGGTGTCATACGTCCAGGGCGAACAATGGATAGCGGCAATATTCGTGGTCGTTTCCATCTCGTAGTAGAAGTACCAGAACTGGTCTGCTATCACATGAATATGGCCGGATCGCTTGGGGTGAAAGTTATTGAGAATCTTTATGTTCACCGCTGTTGGGGCAAAAGACCCTTTCAGCAGATCAGTTCGGGTCATGGCTCCTATTATGCCGGGGATATTGATAATATCTTCTGCCACTGCCGCTTCAATTTCAGCAACGCTGTATTTGGTTCTCTTGATTTCCTCTTCGTTCAGATAGACATAGGGGTGTTCATAAAGCCTAATCACATCTCCGGGCACTCCAAGCCGGGCCACCAGGGCATCCTTTATGGTACCCTGGACGATCGTTTCGGAAGTCAGGCGGCCCACCTCAAATCCCAGGGTCTGCATGTATTCCGGAGCTTCACTCATTCCGTGATCAGCAGAAACAATGATCAGGGTCTGGTCGAGTCCAACCTGATCGTCAATGAACCGGAACAAATCTGCCAATAAACGATCAACCCTCAAGACGTTGTCTTCAGCCTCAAGACTTGATGGTCCGAACAGGTGACCGATATAATCAGTTACGGAAAAACTGATCGCCATAAAGTCGGTCTGTTTGCCCTGTCCTAACTTTTCTTCTTTAATCAGCGTCTTAGCAAAGTCCGATGTCAGTTCATCCCCAAATGGAGTGGCTATCAGTGATGCGTAAAAATACTTTGAATCTCCCTTTACAGGATGCGGGAATGTTGTGCCCAGACCAAACATATCTACTTCGAAAGGACGATCATCATCCTTGCCGAACACATAAGTTGAAACATCATGCAATAACTCCCACGATGTATCTTTATAATTGTCAGCAAGCTTTTTTGCGTTCCACTGCTTGGCCCATCCGGGATATTCTTTGTAGTAATAGG